>JBOHEP010000579.1:0-1833 GCA_050701075.1 Pseudonocardia sp.
CCGAGATCACCGCCCATGACCCGCACACAAGATCACCACCAGCGGGCCACGTCCAACACCCACGCCCTCGCGGCGTGTCGCGGGCAAGCCGAGCGCCCACCCGGCTACGGGATCACCGAATGCTTACATCCAAGTAGCGCAGACCGGACAACATCAGCCTTCCTCTATAGGGAGTTGCGAGATGCGATAGATAGACAGCGTTCAGGCGCTTCGGGTGCCGATAAGCGCGCGATTCTTCTCGTCGAAGTCGCGGACCGCCGTTGATCGGGCATACGGCTCGGCGGCCAGACGGAAGTCTGCAAGGCGTCGCCTCGCGTGGGCCGAATCGATCCGCCGAGTCAGTGTCGCTGCCTCGTTCGCTGTAGCGCACGCCTGATCAATTCGGCCCGCACCGACCCGCGCGACCGCCAGTTTGCACAGCCAACCCGAGCGGGTACGAGGATGGGACGGATCGACCAGGGATACGGCGCGTCGCAGATACAGCTCGGCGTCGGCGAAGTTCCCCAGCGCGAGCATCGACTTGCCCGCAATACCCTCCGCCTCGGCCCTATCGAACCAGTAGATCCACTCCGGTTCCTCCTCGCGCACCGATCGGGCGAGCAGGCCGAACGACCGCTCGTGGACGAGGCGCGACCGCGTCGCGTCACCGGTACTGGCCAGGCTCGTCGCCAGTCGGGCGTTCAGCGACGCCGCCACCGCCGGGGGAAACGCGCTCTCGGAGCGCAACGCGGACTCGGCGAGGACGATCGCGTCGAGCGGGTTCGCCGCACGCTCGGCCTGGATGCTCATGAAACCCAGCACGTTCGCACCGATGGCCCGGTCCCCGCTCAGGTGCGCCGCGCGCAACCCGGCGGCAAAGTACCGCTGAGCCAACGCAGGTTGCTCCGAGTCGCAGGCCAGCCATCCGGCCAGGCGGCTGAACTCGGCAGCCACGCCGTACAAGCGCCGCCCGAGGTCGTCGGTGTAGGCGGAGTTGCGCAGCAGGGCGACGACCAGCCGCAGGTCCTCGCGGACCGACGGCAGCAGCGTGCCCCCGCCGATCGCGTCATCCATCCGCCGCCGGGCCTCGGCGACCCGTTGGAGATCGTCCACGACGGCATGATCGACGCGCTTGCCCAGCACCGACGCCGCCACCCGGGCCGGGTCGAACAGCCACTGGTGCGCGACGCCGGTCAACGTCAGCCCGGTCAGGGCGAGAAACTGTCGACGCTCCATGACGTCAGCATCCACGACGGCTGAGAGACATGCCAGCGTCCCGGGTGCATCCCACGGCTGGGTCAGGCCGTGGTCGGCGGGGACGAACTGCAACGGCGCGCCGTGCTCCCAACCCAGGGCCTCCAACGTCACCGGCTCGCCCAGGCGTTCGTGCAGCACGTGGCACACCAGCGACGGCCACGGCTCGCGCGGCACCCGCGGAGCCGACCGGCCGGGCTCGGCGTGCATCCATCGCCGGGTGAGCGCCGGTGCCCGCGCACCCCGAGCCCCTGTGCCACCGACAACTCGTTGAGTCGGTCTCCGAGGTTCTCCGGGGTCCACCCAGCGCGGGCCAGGAGCCTGGCCAGGGCGTCGTTGGCTCGCCCGTCCTCGCCGCTCATCGGCTCGTCCATACCCCGCCCCTCGGTCGATCAGGTCGACCCACGGTAGCGCTGTGATCACCGTGCGTGGGGGCGAGTGTGAAAAGTGTGTACGCCGATCCGGCCGATCACCTTTAGCGCGGATTTCCACGTAGGTGGTTCGGGGCAACCCCAACTACTGGAACGGATGCATGACAGCCGAGTCTCAGACCGTTGACCTGCGACAACGTCTGGAGCACTGCTCAGCCGTCGGTTGCTG
>JBOHEP010000580.1:0-2240 GCA_050701075.1 Pseudonocardia sp.
GACCCGCGCGAAGGCGTCGCCCACCATCCCCTGGAGACGGCGCTCGAACCTCCCGACGCGACCCACTCGACCTTCCTCCGTCCGGATCGGCGTGTTGCTGACCCCCCTGATGGTATCTGTGCTAGCCGAGGTTGTGATGATGCCGTCTCCGGATCACCCGGGGGCCCTGCCGGCAGCCGCTGGGCACCCGTGCTAATTTCTCCCCGCCAGGGCGAGTGGCGGAATGGCAGACGCGCACGGTTCAGGTCCGTGTGTCCGTAAGGACGTGAGGGTTCAACTCCCTCCTCGCCCACCGCTTTCATGGCCCTCGGCTCACAGCCGGTCAGCAGCCGTCAAGGAACGCGTCGGGATCGGTGCGGCCGAACCCGGGACGCACGAACGCGGGACGCGGGACGCCGCACGCGGCGCGACCAGCTCGGCGACTTCCTCGACGAGTCGCTCGGGGCTGATCGGTGTGATCTGCACCGCAGAAGATCCTGCCATCTCCGATCGGTGGAGTGCGAGCCCTGCGCTCCTACCGCAAGACTGTGCCCGTGGCAGCGCAGGGCACGGGCGGGTCCTCGATCACGCGTGCGCTGCGGGTGGTCGAGGCCGTCGCCGCGGCCGGGGACGGCGTCACGGCGAAGGCGCTCGCACGACGGTTGGGTACGCCGCTGCCCACCGTGTATCGCACGCTCGGCACCTTGGTGGATGAGGGCTATCTCGTGCGGCTCCACGACGTACGCGGATACGGGCTCGGGTACCGCGTCGCCGACCTGCACCGCAGCCTGGCCGAGCAGGTGCTGCCGCCACCGGGCGTGCGCAGGGTGTTGCACGAGGTGCACACCGCCGTCGGGGCGGCGGCGTACTACGCCGTGTTCCGCGATGTCGAGATCGTGGTGGCGCACGTCGAGGAGTGCACAGCCTGCGCCCCGCCGTCGGGCGGTCTGCGGGTGGGGGAGCCCACCGCGCCGCACGCCACCGCAGGCGGGAAGGTGATGCTCGCCGGCCTGCGCCCCGCGCGGCTGGCCGAGCTGCTCGCCCACGCCGGTCTCCCGCAGCTCGCGCCGCGCACCGTGCCCGATCGCCGTGCGCTGGATCGTGAGCTGATGCGAATCCGGTCCGCGGGTGCCGCCGTGGAGGTGGACGAGTTCGAGCGCGGGCGGGCGGGCGTGGCGGCGCCGGTGCGCAACGCTTCCGGCGACGTGACCGGCGCGGTCGGGGTGTCGGTGAGCCGCACCGACTTCACCTCCCGACGCTGGGACCTGGAGCGAGCGGTCCGCCAGGCGGCCGTCCGGGCGACCCTGGGCTCCCCATCGAGCTCGTGATCATTCCCCTTCCATCCATGATCAGCGAATCGCTTCGAACGGTCGGACCGCCGCCGCCGACCGGTACCGGTGGCACCCGAACCGGCTTGGGCCAGGACCAGACCGGTTCCCCCACCCCGGCGATACGGTCCTTCGATGGGCGATCCGGATGACGGTCCACGTGGCTGGGCCCGTCCGCTGCACGAACGGGTACTCGACACCGCCGGTGTCGGTGCCGCCGTCACACTGCTCGACCTGGGCTGTGGCGCGGGGGTGTTCGCCCGGGCGGCAGCCGACCGCGGTGCCCGGGTCCGCGGGGTGGATGCCGACGGACCGGCGGTCGCGAGGGCGGTGGCCGCGGTGCCCGAAGGGGAGTTCCGCGTCGGGGACGTGCACGAACTGGTCGAGGCCGACGGGTCGGTGGACGTGGTGGCCGCCGTCCAGTTGGTCGCACACGTCACGAACCCGGTGCAGGTGCTCCGCGAGGCCGCCCGGGTGGTGCGCCCGGGCGGCGCCGTCGCGGTGACCGTGTGGGGTGAGGAGGACGAGTGCGACATCCGGGTTCTCGGTGAGGCACTCGCGCCCTGGCTGCCCCCGCGCCGCCCAGCCGGACGTTCGCCCACCACCCGCCCGCCGCCGGTCACCGAGCCCGATCGGTTGCGCAGGCTGGTGGGTCTGGCGGGGCTGGTGGTCGCCACGGTCGACGAGGTGACCTGCCCGTTCGTCTACCTCGACGAGGACGAGTTGCTCGCCCAGCTGTTCGACTCGGCTCTCGGCCGGCACGTGATCAACCGAGCCGGCCCGGCGGCGGTACGAACCGCGGTGCTGAGCCGCGTGGCGTCCCACCGCACCCCAGAAGGCGGCTATCGGCTGAACAACCTCTTCCGGGTCCTGGTCGCCCACCGCCCCTGACAGCGACAACGAGCGGCACTTTCGTCCACCGGACGATAGTGC
>JBOHEP010000581.1:0-1530 GCA_050701075.1 Pseudonocardia sp.
CCGCCATCGCGCGCACGTGCTTGTCCGGGTCGGACGTCAGGAGACGGATGGCGACCGGCAGAACGTCTCGGTCGTCAGGGCGACACGCATCCTTCTTGCACCGGTCGCATGCCAGCGTGTGCGCAGCTGCCATGCGTACGCGGGGATGCTCGTCGTCGAGGGCGGCGATGACCGCTGGGCTGGTCTCCTCGGTCAGGAAGCACCGCCGGGTGGCTAGGCGCGGTGGATCGACACCACCTCGTACAGATGTGGCTCGGCGGTGGCGAGGGCGCCTGCGGCCGCTATGTGCTCGCGGGCAGCGGGGTGAGCGAGCATCGCCCGCAGGTCCTCAGGGGTACGCCACTGGGCGTAGTTGACCACGTGGGTGCCGTCCAGGCTGGCGTGGAGGTTGGCTGAGATGAAGCCGGGCTGGTGGCGGATCACCAGTTCGGTGGCCTCGATGAGCAGGTCGAGGAGGGACCGCTGGGCCTCCGGGGCGACGGTGAAGACGTTGATCAGGGTGGCGAGGGGCTGGTCGGTGGCGATCGTCGTGGTGGTCATGTGCTCCTCTCTATCGTCATGGATGCCGACAAGTATGTCAGGATGCTGACATGGGTCAAGAGGGTGCGAACCTCGACCGCCGCGTCGGATACGCCGCGAAGCGGCTCCAGCAGGCGGTGCGCACCGCGGGGGACCAGGTGCTGCGCCCGATCGGGCTGACAATGCCGCAGTACGCCGTGTTGGCCGTCCTGACCGAATGTCCAGGGTTGAGCAACTCGGAGCTGGCCCGCACGTGCTTCGTCACCCGGCAGACGATGAACGAGCTGCTCGTCGGCCTGCAGCGGGCCGGGCTGGTCAGCCGCGAGACCCATCCTCGCGATGGCAGGGTGCAGCGAACCGAACTGACCGAAGCCGGCCGGGACCTCGCCGGGCGTGGCACCAGCGTCCTCACCGGGATCGAGGAGCGGATGACCGTCGGGCTGACCGACGCGCAGCAACAACAGCTTCTGGAGCTGATGCGGATCTGCACCAGCAACCTGGAGCGTCAGGACAGATCTGCACCAGGAACCTGGAGCGCCAGGACATGAGTGCGCGGGCAGCCATCGAGTTCCGCTGCGCGACCCCGCTCACCCGCCGACGTGCACCACCGGCCGTCCGGCGAGGTCCTCCTCCGCCTGCCGGAGCACCGACGTAATCCACCGACCGCGCCTGTGGTGCAGGCCCTACCCGGCCGCCCGCGTGAAGCATGGCTGGTCGTCGCGCCGGGCGCGCCGCCGACGTTCAGCGCACCGGTGTGTCCGGATCGGTGGTGCTCCGGGCGTCGGCGGAGAGACGCCGCGCGAACGGCCCCCGGGAGCGGCTGCGCAGCCAGCCTCGGCACTTCTGTAGCACCTTGCTCAGCCCGTTCGGCCCATGGCGGGCCTCCACGAGGTCGCCGAGTTTGCCGAGTACCCACGCGAGGATCGGCGCGCCGATCGTGAGCAGCAACCATATCCGCAGCCTCGCCGAGAAGAACGCCCACATGGCCACCACCTCCTGAGACCGGGTCGC
>JBOHEP010000582.1:0-10634 GCA_050701075.1 Pseudonocardia sp.
GATCCGGGCCGGTCGGCCGGTGGACCCGCGGATATCCGTGGCCACGGAACGGGACGCGCTATCGGACGCGCTCAAGGCGCTGGACCGCCGCCGCGGCTGGTCAGACTCTGGGCAGGTGCTGCTGACGGGCCTGCGGGCCCGGGTCGAAGGGTGGCGGCGACTCGATGACAGTTACTGACAGCGGCACCAGTACCTTGGGCCGGGCGCTTCGCGGCCGTGGGCTTCGCCGTGGATTGGATGTCCCGGTTTCGTCTGGGACAAGCTACCGAGTGGACTCGGAGAGACGTATGATCGCGTCTGGAGAATACGACATCTCGGCGAGGAGATTGTCTTGTGGCGCTCGGGGGTGTAGGCGATCCGCAAGGCCCTATCTTCTTCCTGAGTTACGCACGGGCCCGGCCCATCAGGTCGCCGGTCGGCCCGTACGACGTGAACCGGTCTGTGGTGCGGCTCTTCGACGACCTCTCGATGCATGTGGATCAATTGGTGGGATCCCCCACCGGCATCGACCCGGGCTTCATGGACCGGTCGATGGAAAGCGGAACGAGGTGGGCCTCCGAGGTGCTCGCGGCGGCGGGAACCTGTCACGTGTTTATTCCACTCATCTCCTCGGGTTATGTGGAGAGCACATGGTGCGCCATGGAATGGGACGCCTTCTCGCGCCGGAACGTCGTCCGTCGGCTGCCGAACTCGTCGGGGAGCAGGACCGCGATCTTGCCGGTGACATGGTCGCCGATGCTGGAGGACCAGTTGCCCCCGGCAGTGCGGGAACTGCAATTCTTCCTGCCACAACAATTGACGGACCCGGACATCGTCCAGCGCTACCTCGCCGAAGGGGTATACGGGCTTCTCGCTCTGAACGACGAGGCGGCTTATCAGGCCGTGGCCTGGCGCTTGGCCCGCGGCATCGTGGATGCTTACCACGCGTACCGTGTCGAGCCAAGGATCCCTTCAGATCCTCGACAACTGCGCGGGTCCTTCCGGGGTGACGAAAGATGAATTCGATGTACAGTCGAACGACCGAGGCGAATCAGGTCCGCCACAGCGTCTATTTCTTTCTCAGCTATGCCCACTCGGCTCCAACCTCGGAACGGGTCCGGTCGGACTCGGATCCCTCGGTGGGAGTCTTGTTCGCAGATCTGGCCGCGGCGGTAGCCGATCGCGCCAGGCCCGCGGAAGGAATGGAGATCGGATTCTTCGATCAACATATCCCGTCCGGTGCTGACATTAAGGTTCTGCTCTCTCATGCTCTCGGATCCGCCGAAGTGTTCGTGCCGCTCTACTCGCCGGGATATTTCGCCAAGTCCTGGCCGATGCGCGAGCAGGAGGTATTCCGTAGAAGACTTCGGGCCGCGAACGCCGTCGCACCCGACAAGCACATCGTTCCGATCCTGTGGACGCCGTTCCCGTCGTGGGAGCAGACCCCGACTGTGGCCAGGGCATTGGGCATCGGAGCCGGCATCTCCGACTACGGTGAGAACGGGCTGCGCGCGCTCTGCATGTTGGCATCGTACCGGCGCTCCTACCAACGCGTCCTGTCCTGGCTGGCGGATGAGATCGTGACGGTGGCGGAAGGATCCGCACTCGGCCCGTCGGCGGCTCCGGACCTCGACGACGTCCCCGGCCCGGCACCGGCCGCGGAGGCTGGCTTCCTGGTGGCGATGCTCGCGCCGAGGCACGGGGTGTCGCGCGCGCCGCAAGCCGTCAAGGGTGGGGAGAATCCCTGGTGGCGCACATATTCCGGGCGGCGGATCCCGCCCGTCGCCGAGCATGCCGGAAGCGTGGCCGAGCGGTTGGGTCTGGATACTCGGGTCACGGACTTCGTCGAGGTCGAGGAACTCTTCGACCAGACCCCCGCGATCGTCATCGTCGACCCGTGGGTGGTGGCGGAACGCGACCCCACGTTCCTCACGTTCATCTTCGCCGCTCTGCCCAAGTGGGTCGTTCCTCTGGTTCTCGACGGGCAGCAGGGGGACCCGAGCTCGGGTTCGGCGATGGCCGAGAAGGCGGTGGAGGCACTGGGCAGCGCATTGCAGGTTCCCGTCAATAGAGTAAACAGCATGGACCAGCTGGATGAGATCCTGCCCACTCTGGTGGCCAGGGCTCGACGGATATACTTGAGAGAAGGTCCGGTGTTTCCCCCGGTCGGGTCGTCGAAGCGCCCCGGACGCCTGAGGGACGAGGATTTTCGGCCCGGCGGGGGTGAGCGAACCCGATGAATGAGTCCCGAGTGGGTCAGGTCGTCACCTTCTACTCGTACAAGGGTGGCACCGGCCGCACCATGGCACTGGCCAATGTGGCCTGGATCCTCGCCTCCGCCGGGAAGCGCGTGCTAGTCGCCGATTGGGACCTCGAAGCGCCCGGGTTGCACCGGTTCTTCTCACCCTTCCTTGAGGTGGATACCGTCGCTTACCGCCGAGGGGTGATCGACCTGGTGCGCGAGTACGAGGACCAGGTCAGGAGGAAGGCCGATCGGCCGGAGGGCTGGGTGGAGCAGTTGGCCCGGGTCGACGCCTACGCCTTCTCCATCGACTGGCAGTTCGACGGCGGAGGCTCGCTCGATGTGCTGTCGGCGGGGCGTCAGAACGGTGCCTATGCCTCGACGCTGGGAAGCCTGGACTGGGACACATTCTACGACCGGCTGGGCGGCGGCATCTTCCTCGACGCGCTCCGCGACGACATGAGGCGCAACTACGACTATGCGTTGATCGACAGTCGCACGGGCTTCAGCGACGTCGCGGACATCTGCACCCAGCACCTGCCCGACGTTCTGGTCGACTGTTTCACCCTGAGCGATCAGGGAATCGACGGCGCGGCCCGGGTCGCCCGTGCGGTGGCTACCCTGTCCAAGAAGGGCGGTCCGAAACGCAAGATCCGGATCCTGCCGGTGGCGATGCGTGTGGACCAGGGGGAAAAGGAGAAGGCCGACGCGGGGCGGCTGCTCGCGATACGCAGCTTCCCCGGCCTGCCCACCGGGATGACGGAGCCGGAACGGGCGCAATTCTTCGCCTCCGTGGAGGTGCCTTACCAGACCTTCTACGCGTACGAAGAAACCCTCGCCACCTTCGGTGACAAGCCAGGTTCCCCGACTTCGCTGTTGGCCGCCTACGAGCGGCTGACCGACGTCGTCACGCAGGGCGAGGTCACGGCGCTCGCAACGATGGACGAGTCCGTTCGGGCCCGCTGGCGGCGGCGGTTCGAGCGACCCACGCACCCGGAACAGACCCTGATCCGCCTCCAATACGCAGCCGAGGACCAGGTTTGGGCCGAGTGGGCCGGCAGCATCCTTACCAAGGTAGGCATTACGGTGGTGGACGGCGGCCCGATGGAGATCGCCCAGGCGGATCCGGTGCCGCCCTCCGCCCCCTCAGTTCTGGCGATCGTCTCGAAGAGTTACGCCGCAGTCCGGGAGGGCGTCGAGACGCGGGACCAGTGGGCGGAACCCTCCCAACTGGTGATGTATATCGAGGACACGCGGTTACGGGAGGTATCGGCAGAGACCAGAACCAGCATCGTCGGGCTCGACGAGCAAGCGGCGACGGAGCGGCTGCTCAAGCTCATCGGCAAGGTCGGTGCGGAGACCTCGCGCGGGGGCTCCCAGACCGGTCGCTTCCCGGGGGCGGAGCCTCGCTGGTTTCAGGCTCCCGTACGCAACGCACGCTTCACCGGGCGGACGGAGGATCTACAACGCCTTCGCCACGAGTTGCAGGCCGAGGGACAGGCGGTTGTGCTGCCGGTGACACTGCAGGGGATGGGAGGTATCGGCAAGACCCAGTTGGCTCTGGAGTACGTCCACCGGTTCAGGTCTGCCTACGATCTGGTCTGGTGGATCGAAGCCGACCCACCCCAGTTCATCGACACAGCGCTGATCGACCTCGGCCTCGAGTTGAAGCTCCCGTCGGAGGGCACGGTCGAAGGTGCGCGCTCCACTCTCGAGGCCCTGCGTCTCGGCACCCTGACGCGCCGCTGGTTGCTCGTGTTCGACAATGCGGACGACCTCGCGCACGTCCAGGGCTTCCTTCCCCAGGGCGGGGGTGGCCATCTCCTGATCACCTCACGCAACCCGGACTGGGCGGAGCGCGCGAACCCGATCGAGGTCGACGTGTTCCAGCGCGAGGAGAGCGTCGCCCACCTTCGCGGCCGAGTCGGTACGATAACGTCGGAGCAGGCCGGGCAGGTGGCACGGGCTCTGGGGGACCTGCCGATCGCGGTGGCCGCGGCCGGGGCCTGGCTGGCGGAGACGGGAACTCCGGTCACGGAGTACCTAGACGCCATCGAACGACACGGTGTCGGTACCCGGTCCGTGCAGGCCACCTGGGATCTTTCCCTGCATCGACTGCAGGAGCAGTCCCCCGGCGCCTACCGGCTGCTGCAGATCTGTTCGGTCCTCGCCCCGGAGACCGCTCTGGATCTGCTCTACAGCGACCAGCTGACCACGGCCCTGATCCCCTTCGACCCCTCCGTGGCGGTACGCGATATGCGTGGTGGCCTGGTCCAGCAGATCAACCGGCTCGCTCTGCTGAAACTGGACACCCTTGCTGGGCAGGTCCAGGTGCACCGGCTGCTCCAGGATGTCGTCCGGGGCCGGATGACGGACGAGGAGGCGGCGCACACCAGGCATGAGGCGCACCTGGCGTTGGCCGCGTTCAGGCCCTCCGGCGAGCCCGACGACCCGAAGAGCTGGGACCGGTTCCGAATAATCTGGGCTCATCTGGAGATCTCGGGTGCTGTGTCGTGCAACGACGAATCGGTACGCCAGCTCCTGATCGATCGCGTCCGCTACCTATGGCGCCGCGGTGACCTCCCACAGGGTCTGAGTCTCGGAAACGCGGTCTCGGCGGCGTGGGAGACGCTGCTGAAGAAGGCCGAGTCGGCCGACGACAACAGCGAGCCTTTGGTCCCGGATGTCGATCCGGTGTCGCTGCGTCGCCAACTCTTCCATCTTCGCTTCAACATCGCGAACATCCTCCGGGAACAGGCCGAGTTCGGGGAGGCACTGAGGCTGGACGAGGAGGTTCTCGCGGCGCAGCGCATCCTGCTCGGGGAGCGGCACTCGCACACCCTGATGACCGCCGGCGGGCTGGCGGCGGACCTTCGGGCCCTCGGCCGCTACGCGGAGGTGCTCGCGCTGGATGAGGCCACCTATCTGACGTGGCTGGAGGGGTTCGGTGAGAATCATCCGCGAACTCTGGCGGCGGCCAACAACCTGGCTGCCTCGCTCCGGGCGGTGGGAGACTTCCGCAGGGCGAGGAGTATCGACGAGTACCTGTGGGAGCGCCGGAAGATCGTGCTTGGCGCCGCGCACCCGTACACACTGCACTCGCAGTCCAGCCTCGGCCGGGATCTGCGGGAGGCAGGCGACTACGAGCAGTCCGTGACGGTGCTGCGCACTGTCCATTCCCTCTCAAGAGAACACCTGGGCCCCAATGCGGTCGGAACGCTCAACGCCCAGGGCAATCTCGCCTCCTCACTGCGCAGTGCTGGACGGGCGGACGAGGCCGCGGAACTGCTGGAGGAGGCGTACGAGAAGCTGAATGGGCGTTTCGGCCCCGAGAACCCGAACACCCTCTCCTGCCGGCTGAATCGCTCAGCCAATCTCCTCGCCATGGGCGAGGTCAGCAAGGCGCTGGAGGAGATGATCGCCGTCACCAACTCCTACCAGACGGCCCTCGGTCCCGTGCACCCCTTCAGCCTCGTCTGTGTCAACAATCAGTCTGCGGCCTGGCGGCAACAGGGAGAGCCTGAGCGGGCGAGGCAGATGGCGGGGCGCGCGGCCGAGGGCTGCCTGATATCGCTGGGTGAATCGCATCCCGACTACCTGGCGGCGGCGATGAACAGTGCAACATGTCGCTACGACGCCGGGGACATCGAAGGTGCGGCAGAGGAGACGGCTGCGTTGGCGACCCAGATGACCACAGCCCTGGGCCAGCAGCATCCGGACGTGCTGGCCTGTCGAGCCAATCTCGCGCTACTCGAGTCAGGCGGGTGCGGTGACGGTTCCGGAGGACTGCTGGGCAGCGACCCGGCGACGACGAAAGCCATCGACGATCTGGCTGCCCGGTTAGGGCGGGACCATCCGTCGGTCACCTCGCTGCGGGCAGGGCAGCTGCTCTACCGGGTGACTGATCCTCACGATCCCTTCTGACGAAAGGGTTCTGGACGGCCACCGGCTCGGCCTGAACCGGTGACGCGGGTGATAGGGTCTGGTCCCGGCTCGTCGAGGCCGTCGGCGACCCAGGACAGAATCTCGGGAAGTACCTCCACGGCTCCGAAATGGCCGATGCCTGACTGGATCTGGACCTCGACCTGCGCCTGCGGGATGTGCTGACCTAGCCATCGGGTGTGGTCGGCAGGGGAGAACCGGTCGTCCTCCCCGTGCCACAGCCGGACCCGGGAGGTGATGTTCGAGAGCTTGATCTCCCACGGCTTACGAAATGCTAGGACGTCGTCGATCCACCCAGTCGCGCCCTGACGCAGCGCCTCGGTGTACGTGTCGAGGAGGAGGCGACGCAGGACCACATCCCCGACCACCCTCTCATCGGGTTCGCTGAGCTCCGACCTTATGAGATCGATGAGCCGCCTCGGATCCTGCTGCGCCTGTTTCGCCCAGGACGCGAGGTTGCTCAGCAGGTTCTGCGTATCGAGGTCCGCGGCTCCGTACTCGTGGACGTTGTGCCGGTTCATTCCGTGGTACCAGTCCAGGTCGACGGCATTCGCGGGAGCAAGGCTCACCAGGACGGCCGTGTTGGACACCCGCTCTGGCATCACCGCCGCACATGCGAGGGCGTGCGGTCCGCCACCGCTGCGCCCCACCACGGCGAAGCGGTCGATGCCCATCTTGCCGGCGATGGTCGCCACATCACCGGCCGCGTCCCGGACGGTCCGACCTTCGTTCCGGTCCGAGCCGCCGTAGCCGGGACGGTCGTAGCAAATCAGTTGCAAACCGTGGCGGTACAGCACGATCCCGCGCGGTTTCGGACCGTTCCGGCTCCCGGGGGTGCCATGCAGAAGGAACACGGGATAACCGTCCGGGGCACCCGTGACGTCGACCGCCAGTCGCCGTCCGTCGTCAGTCGTGACGTACTCGATCGTCACTGGTTCCGGGTCACCCCGCCCGCCTCGCCCCATGGTCGATCCAACTCAATCGGAAAGACCCTACCGAGGAGGTCGAGCGACGCAGGTCGAGGGGCACAGGTGGGCCAGTCTTCGACCCTGGCTCGTTCCGCCATCGTTCGTGTCTCCGTCGGCATCAAACCACAACGCTATCGGCTCGGCTGATCCAATTTCATCGCCGAGTTCTCCGTGGTATTGGCAACCATGGGTGTGGCGATGCGGGAGATCCGCCGGTCGCAGCGGTACCCGCGCTGCGCGTACAACCCAGCGATCCGCCAAACCATGGACATGCGGGGCGGGACTTCACCGCGGTCCTGGCCTATGACGAGCCGGTCGTGACCCACCGGTGCGCGTGCGGGTTCTCCGGTGCTACGTCCCTGGCCGACCGTGAGCCGATTTCCAGATCTCACTGGCAGTCAAGGGGTCAGGGGTTCGAATCCCCTCAGCTCCACTCTTGCACATCTAGCGGGTTCGCCCGCGGGTCCACCCGCGCCGCCGTTCGTGGTGGTGCTGATGGCTCTCATCTGGCCTCCCAGGGAAACCGGACCCACCCGGGACAGGTGGTTCCGACGTGGTCGAAGTAGCGCAACGGGTCGTGGTCGTGCTGCTCGCTGGTCCAGTTGGTCGTGTTCACCACGGCCACCGCCCGCCGGATCCGCGCCGGTCCCCGCGAGCGCAGCACGGCCGTCGCCGCTTCGGCGGTTGCGCCGCTCCCGGCCACGTCGTCGACCAGCAGGACGTCGAGCCCGGCCAGCTCACCCAGCCCTGACACCTCCCCGACCACCGGGCGCGGAGTCTTGCGGGCGTGGGGGCGTCGGACAGGGTGTGGGTCACGTCGAGCCCCCGGACGGCGCGGGTGCCCAGCCGGTGTGCGAGCACCACCGCGGGGACCATCCCGCCGCGCAGCACGCCGACCACGACGTCGGGTATGCCGTGGGCACGGATCTGCTCGGCCACGACGGTCAGGAGCCGGTCGAGTTCGGTCCAGTCCAGGTCGAGTGCCAGCCGCGGCGCCGTCACCGCGCACCGGCCAGTACGTGCAACCTCGTCGTCGTGGGGTTTCAGCCGCGTTCGGACGCGGGCCCGGGGAGCGCGAACCCGTCGAGTCGATCCGTCGTCAGGGTCAGCGTGACCACGTAGTTGAGGCCATGGTTGCGGCGACACTTGTGGTCCTCGGGCAGCAACGTGAGTTCGTGGCTCACCCCGTTGAGCTCGTAGGACTTCGTGATCGTGAAACGGCCAGGTGGGTGCCGTTCGACGGTGTCGCGCACCGTGTCGTCCTGCTCGTCGTCGGCCACGGGTTTCCTCTCCAGGTTGTGGGAATCGGTTCGGTCCGTTTCGACGGCTGCGGCGGGAGCGCGTGACTGCCGTCGCCGAGCCCATCGGCGATCCGGGCGCACCAGCGAGCCCTCGGGCCGCAGGGCGAGCGATCGACGACGGCGGGGCGGACGTCACGGCTCCTCGGTCAGGACGACCTCGCCGTGCCCGCCCACGCCGGTCGTCACCGCGACGGAGACGAGGCGTGCATCGCCCGGTGGCCGGGCCGAGCGCAGGAACCAACCGGCAAGGTGGTCCGCGATGGCCTCGCAGGTGGGCGGGCGGTCGAGGATCCCGTCGAGGTCACGGTAGGCGAGCCGGTCACGGACGTTCGATCTGCTGGCGGGTGTCGGCGTTGACGACGACGCCCGGGTAGACGAGGTGGAGCGTCTCGAACAGGAACTCGACGGTGAAGTCGTGACCGTGCGGACGGCCGACGTCTTCGCCGTTCTCCAGACCGCGGATCGTGTGCATCGCGGGGAAGCCGACGCGAACCGCGCCGCGGTATCGAGGGCGACCGGATGCGGCGGTCATCGCGATGTCTCGTCGGCCGATCGGCCCGGACCCGTTGCTTGCGCTGTCGGTGTCTCGTCGACACGGTGGTGCGGCGCCGTAACGCGATCGCCGGGCTCGGTGAGCCAGGCCCGGACGCGGGCGCCTTGTCGGTGTTCCGGCGGTTGCGCGGCACGTCGGTGCCGCCCGCACGTCCTGCCCGACGCGGCGGCGCCGAGCCGCGGGCGGGACGGGCGGACCCACCAGTCGACCCCGCGGCTCACGCCGAGTCGGTGCGAGGTGGGACCGGTGGGTCCGGTCGCGGGCGGGTGCAGGCCGGACCCACCGGAGTACGCGTGACCGTCATGTTCGGTCGCGGCGGCCGTGGAGCCGCACATTCGATACCGTCGTCGCATGGCGGACCTCCCGTCGATTGCTGTCGCGATCCATTACGACGGGCTTGACGGCGTCCGACCACGGTGCATCCGTGGGCATCGGTGGGCAGGACGGTGCCCACCGGCACGGATTCCAGCGATCGTGGCTCTCTGTCGGCGCACGTCGGTATGGTCGCCCAGCGGCCCCGGTCCGGGTCGCGTCACAACCATGAGGTCCGACCGCGGTCGCGGCCGGTCGAGTCGCCGACAGGACGGCAGCGTCCATGAGCAGCCCGAACCACGCACTCCGACAGGCCCGGGAACGGAGGCCGTCGTCGCGCCTGCCGGGCTGCCCGACCTCGCGTGACGAGCTGGCGGTGTTGGTCAACGCCTGGTTGCGCCGGGAGACACGCGAGGTCTTCGCGCTCGACGAGCGGGCCATCGGCCGGTGGGAGCGGGGGGCCGTCCGACAGCCCAGCGGGCACTACCGCGCCGCCCTGCGGGCCGTCCTGGAGGTCGACCACGACTGGGAGCTCGGCTTCGCCGACCCACCGGCAAACGTGGCCACCCTGCGCCCCGGCGCGGACGACGGGCCCCCGAGCGTCGAGGCCATCCGGGCGATGGCGACCTCGGTGCACGTCGTGGACCGCAAGCTCGGCGGCGGGAAGCTCTACCCGTCGGTCGTCACGTACCTGCAGGCCGATGTCGCGCGGGCGCTGTTCGGTCCGCGCTCCGGCGCGCAGGTGTACGCGGCGGCGGCCTGCCTGACCGAGATCGCCGGATGGATGGCGCACGACAGCGGGCGCGACGTGGACGCCCGGACACACTTCGACGCGTCCTACCGGCTCTCGCTCGCCGCTGGCTCGTCCGCGCTCGCCGCGAACATGTGCGCGTCGATGTCGCACCTCGCGGGCCAGCTCGGGCAGGTGAACGACGCGCTGCGACTCACGGAGGTCGGCCTGGACCGGATCGCCGAAACTGGGGGAGTCGCCCGGGTGAGTGCTCGCCTGCACGCCATGCGGGCCAAGGCCTTGGCGCTGCACCGGGACGGCGCGGGCTGCCTCGACCAGCTCGCGCGGGCTGAACGTGCCCTCGGCGGGAACGACGACGACGAGCACGCCGGGTGGTCCGCGCATTTCGACGAGGGATCGCTCGCCGCCGAGACGGCGACCGCGCTGCACCTGCTGGGCGATCTCGCCGGAGCCGAGCGTCAGGCGCAGCTGGTGCTCGACCTGCGCCGCGGCGATCGTGTGCGCGCCCTGGCCTTCGGGCGGCTCACCCTGGCCTCGGTCCTGCTCGACGGCGACCGTGCCGACGAGGCCGCTGTTCTGGGACGGC
>JBOHEP010000583.1:0-2328 GCA_050701075.1 Pseudonocardia sp.
GCCGTGCTCAACCCCGAGCTCTGCGTCGTGCTCGGCCTGCTGCCGGCGCTGCCGCCGGGGCTGGCGTCCGTGGCGCTCGGCTTCGGCCAGCGCGAGGGGCCGAACCTGTCGGGGATCTACGCGGTCGGCGACAACCCGGTGATCGACGTGCTGCTTCCGGCGGACGAGGCGGACGGCAGCCTCTGGGTGGCGCTCGCCGACGTGACCGGCGACCTCTACAACCTCCTGCCCAACATCAACCGCCCCGACAGCGCGCTCGCCGACGCCGCGACCGTGGCGGACGGCATGCGGCGGGTGCGCGTCGCGTTCAGCCGCGCCGAGGCGGCCGAGGACCCCAAGCGCCTCTGGTTCACCATCGACGACACCTTCGGCAAGAGCGTGGTGATCGTGTTCCTGACCGACCGCCCGCTCTTCGCCGAGCTGCGCCCGACGACGGAGTCGGTCGAGGGCTTCGCCGAGGACCTCGCCCAGGTGCTGCAGGCCGGCCAGGTCGACATCCGTTCGATCGCGACCCAGTTCATCGACTCCCGCGGCTGACCTCATGCCCGCGGCGACCGTTCACGAAGGTTTCGACGGGGTTAAAGCAGGAGTAATACCAACGGCCCTACGGATTGACCTTTGCCCATTGCCGCGAGGTGATGGAGGTTACGAGTTCGGGCCGGTCTGCGAAGCGCTTCCAGGCGGTGCAGCAGGCGTCGACGATGGTGTCGTAGTCGTCGAACACGCTGATCGAGAGCCAGTTGGCGCGCAGGTACTGCCAGACATTCTCCACCGGGTTCAGCTCCGGACTGTAGGACGGGAGCATGACGAGGGAGATGTTGTGCGGTGCGACGAGCGCCCCTGCGCGGTGCCAGCCCGCCTTGTCGAGCACGAGCACCGCGTGCGCGCCCGGCGCGACGGCGCGGGAGATCTCCGCGAGGTGGTCGTTCATCGCGGCGGCATCGACGAAGGGCAGCACCAGCCCGGCGGCAACGCCGCGGTCCGGGCAGGCCGCGCCAAAGATATAGGCCCATTCGTATCGGGTATCGCGCGGCGCCCGCGGCCGGGTGCCGCGCTTCGCCCAGACCCGGGTGAGCGTGCCCTTCTGGCCGACCCGCGCCTCGTCCTGGAACCAGATCTCGAGCGGCTTGCCGCGGGCGGCGTCGGGGACCGCGGCGGCTACCGCCTCGCCGAAGCTTTTTTAAAGGTCTCCTGCGCCTCAGGGTCGGCCTTCGGGTGCCGCGGGCGAACGGTGAGACGGCGATAGCCGAGCGCCGCCAGATACTTGCCTACCGTCCGCTCGTGCAGCTCCACCCCGAACCGTGTCGCGATCCGCCGCTGCAGATCCTGTCGCCGCCAGCGCACCACCCCGTCCACCGCCGGGTCGGGGCCGGCCTCCAGCCACGACACGAACTCGGCCACCTGGCCGGGACCGAGCCGCCGCGGCCGCGACCCGCCCCGGTGGTTCGAGAGCCCCGCCAGCCCCGCCGCGTTGTAGCGGTGCACCCAGTCCCTGAGCGTCTGCCGGTCCATCCCGCAGGTCTCCGCCGCGGTCTTCCGGTCCACGCCGTCCAGCACCAGCGCAATCGCCAGCATCCGCCGCGCCGCCTGCGCATCCCGGCTCTTCGCCGCCGCCGCCCGCAGCTCCGCCGCCGTCAGGTCCGTCCTCGTAATCGCGATCGCCACCATCTGCTCCGCCTCCTGCCCCTCCCCACAGTGAGTCAGAGTTCGAGCCGCTTGTGAATCCCCCTCGGAGTCACCCCCAACGGCCGTTGGTATCACATATATTTCAATAGCTTGATGCGGATTACCCTGTGTAATCCTCTTGACGCGGCGCCGAAGCACGCGGGAGGGAATCAGGATCGGGCTTCCGCCAGCAGCGCCTCGAGGTCGAGCCGCTCGGTCGTCATCGCGAGGTTGCCGTCGGCGTCGCGCGGCCATTCCTCCCGCGGGCGGTCCCGGTAGAGCTCGAGCCCGTTGCCGTCGGGGTCGCGCAGGTAGAGCGCCTCGCTCACCCCGTGGTCGGAGGCCCCGTCGAGCGGCACCCCCGCCGCCCGCAGCCGGCGGAGCGCATCGGCGAGATCGGCGCGGGTCGGATAGAGGATGGCCGCGTGGAAGAGGCCGGTGTGCCCCGCCGGCGGCGCGGCGCCGCCCCGGCTTTCCCAGGTGTTCAGCCCGATGTGATGGTGGTAGCCGCCGGCGGAGAGGAACGCCGCCTGCTGCCCGTACTTCTGCTGCAGCTCGAAGCCGAGCACGCCGGCATAGAACGCGATCGCCCGGTCGAGGTCGGCGACCTTGAGGTGCACGTGCCCGATGCGGGTTCCCGGCGCGACGGGTTCGGTCATGACC
>JBOHEP010000584.1:0-2017 GCA_050701075.1 Pseudonocardia sp.
AGGTGACCCTCGGCCCGCGCGGCCGCCACGTCGTGATCGACAAGAAGTTCGGCGCCCCCACCGTCACCAACGACGGTGTGACCATCGCTCGTGAGATCGACCTGAGTGACCCGTTCGAGAACCTGGGTGCCCAGCTCGCCAAGACCGTCGCCACGAAGACCAACGATGTGGCAGGCGACGGCACCACCACCGCCACCGTGCTGGCCCAGGCCATGGTGGCCGCCGGGCTGCGTAACGTCGCCGCCGGTGCCAATCCCACCGCGCTCGGCGTGGGCATCTCCAAGGCCGCGGACGCCGTGTCCGAGCTGCTGGCGAAGAAGGCGATCCCGGTCGACGGCAAGGCTCACATCGCGCAGGTCGGCGCGATCGCCTCGCGCGAGCAGGAGATCGGCGACCTGATCAGCGAGGCGCTCGAGGCCGTCGGCAAGGACGGTGTGATCACCATCGAGGAGGGTTCCACGCTCTCCACCGACCTGGAGATCACCGAGGGCCTGCAGTTCGACAAGGGTTACCTCTCGCCGTACTTCGTCACCGACGCCGAGTCGATGGAAGCGGTGCTCGAGGACGCCTACGTGCTGTTGCACCGCGACAAGATCGGCGCCATCGCCGACCTGCTGCCGCTGCTGGAGAAGGTGCTCGCCGACGGCAAGCCGCTGTTGATCGTCGCCGAGGATCTCGAGGGCGAGGCGCTGTCCACCCTCGTGGTCAACTCCATCCGCAAGACGATCAGGGTCGCGGCTGTCAAGTCGCCGTTCTTCGGTGACCGGCGCAAGGCGTTCATGGACGACCTCGCCATCTCCACCGGTGGACAGGTGATCAACGCCGAGGTCGGTCTCAAGCTTTCCGAGGCCGGTCTCGACCTGCTGGGTCGGGTCCGTCGCGTGGTCATCACCAAGGACCACACCACGCTGGTCGAGGGTGGCGGCAGCAAGGACGCGATGCAGGCCAGGGTGACCCAGCTGCGCAGCGAGATCGAGTCCTCGGAATCGGACTGGGACCGTGAGAAGCTGCAGGAGCGGCTGGCAAAGCTGTCCGGCGGCGTCGCCGTGATCAAGGTCGGGGCGGCCACGGAGACCGCGCTCAAGGAGCGCAAGCACCGCATCGAGGACGCGGTCTCGGCCACCCGGGCCGCGGTCGAAGAGGGCATCATTCCCGGCGGCGGGTCCGCCCTGATCCACGCTGCCGTTGCGCTCAGCGACAACCTGGGCCTGACCGGTGACGAGGCCACCGGCGTCGCTGTGGTCCGCTCCGCGCTGCGGGCACCGCTGTTCTGGATCGCCGCCAACGGCGGTCTCGAGGGTGCGGTCGTGATCGGCAAGGTCGCCGACCAGGAGTGGGGCCACGGTTTCAACGCCGCCACCCTCACCTATGGCGATCTCATGGCCGACGGAGTCATCGACCCGGTCAAGGTCACCCGTTCCGCGGTGGTCAACGCGGCGTCGATCGCGCGCATGTTGCTCACCACGGAGAGCGCCGTGGTCGACAAGCCCGAGGCCCCAGCGCCCGCTGGAGCCGGGGCTCACGGCCACGCTCACTGACCCTGACTCCGGGTCAGGTCGACCCGAGCAACGAACGGCACTTTCGCACGTACCTAGCGTGCGAGGGTGCCGTTCGTTGCATCCGGGGTCGGGGGCGGGTGGCTGGCACCTGTTGGGGGAGTCGCTGTGGCTTCCCGGGGGGCGCGGTAGTCTGACTGCTCCATTTGGATGCTCGTCACCCACATGACGAGTGCCGCTCGGCGCAACACTCCCGAATGGGCGGCACAAAACGCCCTGATCGTGTCAAGGTTTGCCTGTTGCCCGCCGATGAGGGGGTAACACATCACTCGGCTGCAGGAAGCTGCAGGAAGGAATCCTCGTGACGACGGTACTCATCTGCGACGATCGTCGTAGCGTCCGCGAAGGCCTCACCCGCGTGATGTCCGCGGTGCCGGGGGTGCACCGGATCGATTGCGTAGCGCATGGGGACGAGTTGCTGGCCCGGTTCTCCCGGCAGCCGGTCGACGTCGTTCTGGTCG
>JBOHEP010000585.1:0-4308 GCA_050701075.1 Pseudonocardia sp.
GCCCGCGCTGCCCGCGCTGCCCGCGCCACCCCGCCGTCGCCGCGGCCACCGCCGCGGGCCGTGACCTCGGCCTCACGGTCACCGCCCGGTTGGTGCTCTACGACGTCTTCTCCGTCATCGTCCACCTCGCTCCGTCGCAGTTCGTCGAGCAGATCCGGATGCCGATCAATTCGCCGACCGTCGCTTCGAGGTGACGGCGCAGCTGCATGCCGCGCTGCGCGGGTACCCGGGCGAGCTGCCGTTCCTCGGGCCGCTCGCCCCGTTCATCTCCGACGGTCTGGCGCAGCTGGAGCACCGCCCTGATCTGCTCGACGCCGCCGACCTCGAGAGCGCCCGAGGTGAGTGGGCGACGCTCGAGCCGTTGGTCTGCTCCCGGGCCGCGTTCGAGGAGATGTTCCCGGGTGCCGGTATCCAGCCCATCCATGGCGATGCGCCGTACTACAACGTCATCGTCACCGCGGAGGGCGAGCTCTGGTCCGACTTCGAGGAGACCGCTCTGGGCCCGGTCGAGTCGCCGACGGTCTCCGGCTCTCGCTCGAGAAGTGGCGCACGACGGCGTTCGCCGGGGAGTCGGAAGGGAACTCCCCTCAGAGCTCGTCGTAGAGCACCGTCTCCTGGCGCTCGAGCAGCGGCCGGATGCGCACCCTGGTCACCGCCCGGAAATGCGCCGAGGCGCGGTGGACCTCGAGTGCCTCGTCGTCGCGGTACTGCTCATGGAGCAGGAACTCGCGCGGTTCCTCCCGCCCCCGGTGCACGGTGAAAACGAGGCAGCCCGCCTCGGCCCGGACCAGCGGCGTGTAGTCGCGCAACGCGGCCGCGACGTCCTCGGTCATACCTATCCGCGCGCGATAACGCGTCACCACGACGACCACGAGACCTCCAGATCTAGGGACCAGCGACTCCCACCCGGCAGTGTCCGGGTCGCCACCGGGCGGGGGATCGTCGGACGGTACAACTGACCGCGTGAATGATCGGCCGCGCCGCGCCGCGGAACTGATCTGGTCGGCGTGGACCGCGGGCACGCTGATCTCAGCGCTGCCCGCCGACGTGCGTCCGCGCGGCGACGCCGAGGGGTTCGCGGTGCAGCAGGCATCGGCCGATCTCGCCGGTCCGGCCTATGGCTGGAAGATCGCCGCGACGTCGGCCGCCGGGCAGTCGCACGTCGGTGTGGACGGCCCCCTGCCCGGTCGGTTGTTCGACTGCTTCGGCACGCCGAGGGCGATCGGCTGCCCTCTCACGACCTGCACATGCGGGTCGTCGAGGCCGAGTTCGCGTTCGTCATGGCCAGTGATCTGGACGGGGACGTCCCGCTCGACCGAGCCACCGTGCTGGCCGCGGTGGGCGCGCTGCACCTGGCCATCGAGGTTCCCGACTCCCGGTTCAAGGCCTTTGAGCTCGCCGGAGCACCACAGCTGCTCGCCGACGACGCATTCGCCGACCGGTTCGTGCTCGGTCCGGAGGTGCCCGGGTGGGACGAGCTCGATCTTGCCGCATGGCCGACCGCGCTGCACGTCAACGGGGTGACTGCCGCGATCGGGCGTGGCGGCAGCGCCCTCGGTGACCCGCGCGACGCGCTCTGGTGGCTGGCCGTGGAGCTGCGCCGGTTCGGTGCGGCCCTGCGCACCGGCGACGTGGTGACCACCGGCACCACGACCGTGCCACCGTCGATCGGGCCGGGTGATGATGTGCTCGCCGATTTCGGCGAGCTGGGGACGGTACGGGTCAGCGTCGCGGAGTGAGGCCCCTCGACGGCGGGGGACAACGGTGGCGCCCGTCCTGAGGTCCCGATGACCCGGCCGTGATCGATCGACGTCCGGGAGGGGACCTCACACATGACCGAGGACGCGAGGACCCTGGCGGCGACCTATCTTCAGCTCGTGGAAGGCCACGGACTTCGACCGGTTGCGGGCGGTGCTGGCCGACGACGTCACCTTCCGCGGGCCACTGGGCAGCGCCGACGATGCCGAAACCTGCATGCAGGGCTTGAAGGGGATGTCCCAGATCGTGACCGATATCGTGATCCACTGACCTTCGTCGAGGGCTCGGAGGTTCTGACCTGGTTCGACCTGCACACCTCTGTCGCGCCGCCGGTCCCGGTGGCCAACTGGAGCCGCGTGGAGCACGGCAAGATCAAGTCTGTGCGGGTGACGTTCGACCCGCGCGCCCTCGTCCCGCCGGGCGATCGGTGACCCACCGGTCGGCCCGGTTCTGCGCGGTCGCTGCTCAGCCGGGACGTTGCGCCCTCAGGAGCGTGTCGACAGCGTCGGACGACCCGGCCTGAGGGACCCGCCCGGCGCGCACGACCCGAAGCCCCCTCGGTGAAGCCGTGCGTCCAGTGCCCGACCTGTCGGCGTCGCACAGCGAGGACACCTGCGCCCATCGCAGCCGGATGATCAGCTCGTCGAGATCCAGTGCAGCGCCGTAGAAGTCCTTCGGGGGTGTGGAGCACGTCGGCAGCCTCGGCCAAGCTCAAGATCACCATCCTGGTGCATTCTCCTTCCGGATCTGGCCGGAAATGCACCAAACCGGTGATCATGGTGACCTGGAGCCGAGCGCCCTACGCAGTACAGCGGGAACCATGGCCGCTGGGGGCCGGATTCATGCCGCGACGCGGAGGGCGACGGCTCATGGCCGCACCCTTACGCCGCCCGGCACTGCACGGCCTCTACGCGTGATGTCGACTCGGGCCAACCCCGAAGAACTTCCGCGGCGCTGCACCAGGCGTGTCATCCTGGCCCATGATCGACAGTTGCGAACTCGGAGCTGCCCGGGATGCGGTTCCCCGTTCCCGATCGGTGATCATGCCGGCGCACGACGGGGCACGCCGGTGCACGATCCGACCATGATCGACGATTCGGAACGCGTAGGTGTCACGGCCGCGGCCCCGAGTTCCAGACCGGTGATCATGAGCCCGGCCGGTAAACGCGTGCCCGATCTGTGAACGCACCCCGACCGACGTGCCCGAACTCGTGCAGGCACAGTGACACAGCCCAACCGCCGAGGACGAGCAGGGCGACCCCGGTGGTGAGCAGCACCATCGAGCCCCCGGCCGTGGCTGTGGTGGCGATCACGGCGAGAACACCGCCGATCACCGTGACAGCCACGAGTCCCAGGAACCACGGGCTGATCCGGCTCGCCATACCCACACCCAATCACTCGGCTGAACGGGGCACTGACCGGGTGGCGCCCGTCACCCGGTTGGCAGTATGGACTTGCGCCGCAGCGAGTAACAGCGCTGTACTTACAGAGGTGTCATTCGCCGGGTACGGGGGAGGTGGGCGAGTGAACGTGATCACAGCAACGTTGACGCTGGTGGAGGACTCGGGTGCGGACCCGGACCCGAGGCTGATCGGCGCGATGCCGATCGAGGGGATCGGCGACCCGGAAGGCCCCGAGGAACCGGACTGGCAGGAGCGCGCGCTCTGCGCACAGACCGACCCCGAGGCGTTCTTCCCGGAGAAAGGGGGTTCCACCCGGGAGGCCAAACGCATCTGCTCGGGCTGCGACGTGCGGGCGGAGTGCCTGGAGTACGCCCTGGCGCACGACGAGCGGTTCGGGATCTGGGGCGGGTTGTCGGAGCGGGAGCGCCGCCGCCTGCGGCGCACCGCGGGCTGAGCGACGCCGGCAGTTCCCCGCTGAGCACCACCCCTGCCGCTGCCGCTTGCCGCTTGCCGCTGAGCGCCACTGCCCGGAGGGCCGCTCAGGGTCCGCTCGTCCATGCCCGAGCGCCGCCTCTCTGCCCGGCGTGCGCCTACTGCCCGCCGCGTGCGCCTACTGCCCGCCGCCACCCTTGTCGTCCCCTCCGTCGATGGCGTCCGGCTCGATGTTGAGGTACTCCGCCACCTGCTCGACGAGCACCTCGTGGAGCAGGTCGGCCAGATCGGCCCCGCCGCGCGCGCGGGCCTCCAACGGCCGCCGGTAGAGCACGATCCGGGCCCGCGACGGCAGCCCCTCCGGGTCGACGCCCGCGGGCACCAGCTGCGCGAGCGGCACACCGACGTCGGCGAGCACCCCGACACCCCAGACGACGTCGTCGGGTGAGGTCTCGGTGACCTCCGGTACATCGTCCACCGCCAGGTCCAGGTCGGCCAGCTCAGCACCCCACCGGTGCTCGATCGGCTCGAGGGCCTCCAGCACCATTGCGTCGAACCTCTCCGCCCGGGTGGTGAACGCCGGCGTCGAGGCCGGATAAAGCAGCCCGCGCAGGCCCCGCCCACGGCGGTCCCGCCCGCGGGGCGAGCGGCGGGGCGAGCGGCGCAGCGTGCGGCGCGCGGTGGTCACCGGAGAATCCTACGGCCGGGACGACCG
>JBOHEP010000586.1:0-7317 GCA_050701075.1 Pseudonocardia sp.
AACGGCGGCCGGAGCCATGGACCTGCCCACCCAGGAGACGATCAAGCCTCTGGCCGACGAGCACGGCAAAGACTCGCTGCTGGTGCTGATCGGCGCGCCCGATGCCGAGAGTGCCGGGATCGCCGCCGAGACGGTGGTGCTCGGTGACCCGAGCTGGGCAGGACCGTTGGCCGGAGTCCAGTTGGGCCTCCCCGTGTACCACGTACTCGAAGACGAGTTGCGATCCGCGGTCCCCGAAAAGGTGCGGGAAGAGCAGGTCGGGCTGATGGTCGACATGCTGGAAGTGGATGCCATCGCCGAAGCGATCCGCGAGTTCCGCGACCAGCCCTCCTGACTTTGCAACAGTGTTCAAACGCTTTGTTCGGATGATACATGCGGTTGACCGCAACGGATTACGACCAGCATGTCCGGCCGGAAATGCGACAACGGCCGGTCGGCCATGAAGAGCCACATACTGTCCGGCCTACGATTGCAACTTCGCACCGGCTCAGCGTCTCAGATGCGATCAACGTGACCTGCTCTTCCGCTCTTCCAACGGAAATTACCTAAAGCTGAGCAGGTCGAAGACCAGGGTGCCGGTCTCCGTACCTACCGCCAACGCCGGCCCAGGTAACGCGCAGATGCTTTTTGCGGGAGCAATCAGTTGGATCGAGGTGACGTGCTCTTTAGTTCCATCCGCAGCTACTGACTACAGGTGGACAGAAGCACCGCAAGCATCAGCTAGTAGCGTACGTCCGTCGGGCAGGGAAACGGCGGCATAGACCCGGAGTGACAAGTCATGGATGGATGCGAACAGCTCGCCGGTAGCAGGGTCCCACAGATCCCAAGCAGCCAGGTACTCAGGTACTCTTCGATAGGAGTAGCCAGCGCCGTGCGTCCATCGACGATCGACACAGAAGCGATGATACGACTACGATCCATTAGGTCTGCGCGGTCGTGTTTAATCAACTTGTATTCTCCGGTAGCCGGATCAACCAAGTCAATCATGCCGCCCTCGCTGCGGACCGCGAACTGTGTCTGCCCATTAAGCTGTGGCAGGCTAATTAGGCTTCGGATACGCCGACCATCAGGCAGAAGTATATGCGACGAGGGCACAAAGAATTCGGCGAGCCGCTTCTGTATAGGCGGCCCATAGTACCACAGGCCCGCAGGCTTCATCGGGTTGCTGACATCCCATACCCTTAGCCTGCCAGCACCATCGATAGTGGCGAGCAGAGTGCGACCGTCGAGCAGCGTGACGGCGACAATCTGATCAATAGAAAACGTGTGACCCTTGAGGGGTTTGCCGACCCGGGCTTCGGTGGATGGATCCCATAGCAGCACTGTATTGTCTACTGCATCTGCCGTGGCGAGCAGGGTACGGTCGTCTGACAGTGGCACAGGAATTGCAAGATTCAAGAATTTATGACCGGTGTGAAGTGTGCCGGACAGTTCCCCGCTCTTGGAATTCCACAAGCGGACCGTACGATCGTCGCTGCCGGTGGCCAGCAGGGTATCCCCGCCTGGCAGTGGCACGGCAGCCACCGGTGCTAACGAACTGGGGAAGCGCGGCCTTGAGCCGACGCCAGAAGAAGATAGATCCCACAGCCGGGCTGCCCCATCTTCACTGGTTGTTGCCAGCAGGGCCTGCCTGTCGGGCAGCGGTAACACGATGGCGCCGATTGGTTTACCCTCGGTGAAGAACTCGCCGGCCGATGAGCCGGTAACCGGATCCCACAGCCGTACTTCGCTATCGTCGCTGATGGTGGCAAGTAACTCGACGCTATTGCGCTGAGGCCATGGGAGCACTGCCACGATTGGGCGACGGTGCCCCGACAGTGTCCGCGTAGGGTTGAATGTGACCGAGTCCCATAACCGCACTTTTCCACTATTATAACCCGCGGCGAGGATTGGCGGTGCACCAGATTGCCGCACTAATGTTACACACCTGGAACTGACGCTTGTTCCGCGAGGCCAAAGAGAACGCTTGATAATTTTTCCTGATGAGGGATCCCACAGCCGGACACTACCGTTATAGTCAAAACTAGCGAGTAGCTCACTTCCATGCGTTGGCAATGCCATGAGGGCCATCACGGCCACTTTGTGACTCTTGAGGGGTTGACCATATGGCGTACCGGTGCCAACGTCCCATAACCGCACAGTGCCATCCCAGGTACCGCACGTAGCAAGTAGAAGTTGTCCGCTGGACAACCGAACAACGGTATAATCCCGCAGACATTCCCCACCTGGTTTGTAGGGTCCAGTCTGAACCGCGCCGAGGCAGGAGATGGATTCGTTCGAAAGATCCCAGAGCCATACCACGTTATCAGCCAGGGCACATAACACGGTTCGCCCGTCAGTCAGCAACAAGGTAACGACGCTACCGGGGCTGCGACCGGGGGTGAGTTCATCACGGATCGGTTCGCTGCGTAGTGGCCGGCCTGTGAGCGGGTTCCACAGCATTAGCTGCCCGTGACCAACGGTGACCAGTGCAGTGGATCCATCGAGCAGCGGAACCAACGCTAGGGAATGTGCGCCTCCGGGGTGCCCAGTAAGCGTCACGTGAGGAGGCCCAGCTGCCAGTCGCGCCCATCGCGGCCACCAGCGCGCTTGCGCGCTCGGCTTTCCCGGTTGCTCGCCGTCAGTTGCGGCGACGAGCGCCCGGAGGGCGGGCCGGTCGGAAGGGGACATCGCTTGCAGCAGGTGTCCCGAACGGATCACAGTGCGCGCTGTCCGGGGAGCAGCGGGATCCCCGAGGTATGTGGGTACAACGATAGCGCGTAGTTCGAGTTGATCGACGTGATCCAGCGCGCCCTGATTGCCCAGCAGATCGTTGGTGACCTTGCCGAGCGATGCATGTTCAGGAAGGTATCGCGACACGTAAGGGTTGACCTTGTCCCAACCGAGTTGGTCTCCGAGGTTGAGCATCCGGGGGGAGACCCCGGACGAGCAGCCCTCCCATCGAGTGCGCGACCAGCACCATCCGTGCCGGGCGAAGATGTGGGCGCTGCCGGAGCATGTCTCGGTACCCTGGGTGCGCCCGCCACGCATCAAGGTGCGCACGCGCCGCGCCAGCCAACAGCCCTGCGTTGTACTCGACGGGCAGGCGCCAATCATAGGCGAACTCCCCGATTGCGGCCGGGTCAGCGACCACGTCGCGCAGGCGCCTTAGCAGCGTCGTGTAAGGCTCGAACCCGTGGAGGAACGGCGCGTAAGCGGGAAGCTTCAGCAGCCCGGTTGCCGCGATGCGGCCATACCGCCCCTTGCGCTCATCGTCGGTGACCACCAGCGTCGCCAGAGAGGATTGGCTGCTGCACCACATCCGAGCGTACGAGCGCAGCCGGTCGAACCCCCACAAGGTCATGCCAGTGGCGGTCTCCCGCAGCGTGCTACCCATGATCCCGGGATCACCAGCACGGCGTCCTACGAGACGTTTGGTCGGGCTGTTCGGGTGTTCGGACCGGGCCTGCTGGGCATCCCGCTCATGTCGATGCAGCATAGCCACCGCCCATGGCGTGGCCGTGTCCGGTAACGTCGGCGTGACTCGGTGTCTCGCATCCATCAGGCACAGGGCGCCGATGTCGCTCGCGGGCGACCACGGCGACATTGGGTGCCCGAGCGATCGCCGCATGAACCCAGGCGGCGCTGATCCCCATCAACGCCACCTCACCCGCCGCCACCGACAGCGCCGATCCCGAGTGCGGTCGCTTCGAGAGGCGGCAACCACTCGGTGCCCACCACGTCGTTGGGCACCGCCGGGAACAGACCTGGGAAAGCCGTGCAACGGCGCTCCAGCCGAGCGAACTCAACCCGAGGAGTGCCATAGACCTCCCCGGCATCATAGGGCGCAGAACACGACCGACTCCAGCGTCACCCCCCAACACCGACGATCCTAACCCGATCTCGCTGACGATCGCCGGGGCGGCTACCTGGCAGAGCAGTCGTCGCCGCCACTTCACTCGACGCGCGCAGAAGTGTCGGGAATCTGTGGCACGCTGCCCGGGATGATGATCGGCGGTCATCAGCTGCGGTTCGCCGCCGATCGGTTCGCGGCACGGGTGCGCTGCGTGATGGTCTCAGTGTCGATGCGGGAGGCTCGGGAGTGATGCGCGTTGGCGTCTACGTAGACGCGTTCAACCTCTACTACGGCGGACGCTCCCACGCCGGCAGCGGCGCCGTGGCGGGATGGCGTTGGCTCGACGTCCGAGCGTTGGCGTCGACCCTCGTCGGGGAGCAAACCGCGCTCTGGCCGGACGCCCGCGTCGAGCGGGTCATCTACTGCACGGCTCGGGTCAGCTCGCGCGACAACGCCCACGGACACCGTGACCAGGACATCTACCTCAAGGCGCTCACCACTGCAGGCAGCGTCAGCCATATCGAATACGGCTACTACACGAGCAAGGTCAAGACTCGTCCCCTGGCCGTCCCCGACCGTAAGAGGCGTCCCAAGCTGGTCAACCCGGCCTCGCCGATCATGGTCAAGACCGGCGCCCTTGTCGACGACCCAGATGCGACGTACATGGTCTCCGTCGCAGACCGAGAGGAGAAGGGCTCGGACGTCAACGTCGTGACCCACCTGCTGATCGACCTGTTCGGGAAGAAGATCGACGCCGCAGTCGTGATCTCCAACGACAGCGACCTCGCGCTACCGATCACACAAGCCCGACTCCGTGCCCCCAGCGGGACCGTCCACCCCGGCACGAACTACATCGCGGGCGCTCT
Source organism: Pseudonocardia sp. (assembly GCA_050701075.1). Taxonomy (GTDB): domain Bacteria; phylum Actinomycetota; class Actinomycetes; order Mycobacteriales; family Pseudonocardiaceae; genus Pseudonocardia. Next base: position 4,702 of record JBOHEP010000586.1, read on the forward strand.
CAGCGGCGACCCAAAGACGGGGTGGGTCAACACTGGTGGCGACAGCTCAGCAGCCAGGACTACCTCGCTCACCAACTTCCCGACCCGGCTGGACGCTACCCTCGGCCCGCGGGCTGGTGAGGATCTCGGTGCGTGGGTTGGCACGGCCTCCGTTTGACTCCGACCCTTTGATCGGACTACCGGGGAGTCTTACCCGCCCGGCCCCTCGTGGGCCGGGTTTCCCCGTTTGGCCGCATCGCGTCAGCCTCGCCGGCCGAGTAGATTGCATCGCCGCCGCCGATCTCGACAGCGGTGACGCGGTCCGCGCCCACAGCGTCGCGGTCAACACGTCACCCAACCTCCCCGGACCCGTTGCCGGGCCTTTGGGGTGCTCGAAACGCGCGAAAGGGTATGACCGGACTTGCTGTGCCGCAACGCTTGTGGACAACCTGAATCCGGCGTTCAGATGTTGTCGGTGCTCGCTACGACACTCGGGCCATGCAGCCAGATGGTCGAATCGAGCAGCGGAATCGGCTACGGGCGGAGCCGCCGCCACACGACACGGTCGTCGTCCTTCGAGGTGGCCCGGACACCGTAAGCAAGATCGCTCGGCATGCCGCACGGACCGCACAGCGCTGGTCGCTCGACGGCCTCCCGTGCTACGGGATATCCGTGTTCTGCGCTCTCGACCCCGAGGGCGCCTGCTCCCTGCCGGACCTGCTGACGGGCCGGCTCGGCACGTACCTGCTCGTCCACCGAGCACCCGCGCGCAAGCTCGTCGACGCCGGGTTCGGTCAGCTGCCCACCGCGAGCCGGCCACATTTCACCATCGTCATGCCGGGCGCCGATCCGTTCGTCGCCGCCCGGCTCCTTGCGTTGTTGGGGCCACCCCGGGAAAATCCACACCATCCGAGCCGGGACACCTCCAGAAAGGGTCACCAATGATCACCGTCGACATCGTCGCCGACCTCAACGACGAGGACGAGACGGGCCACATCTGGACCTACCTCTCCGAAGCCCGCCAGCAGAGCCTGATCCATCCCGGCAACGTCGTGCTCGCCGGAGACCCCGACGCACCAGCTGTGTGCGAGGTCGTCGATCTCGTCGAGGAGCCGACCGGCACCATCGTGCATCTGCGCCTGTTGCCCGGCACGTTCCAGGACTACAGCGAACTGATACGCCGCGCCGGCACCCCTGCCTGAGCCGGCCGATCCTCCGCATGGGCGATGGCGGTTCCACAGCAGCGGTGGGTGCATGACTTCCACATTGCACAAGGTATGTTGCGTGATGTGGTTGTTTCAGCTCCGCCGCTCATGCCCATCTTCCGCAGCCGCCTGCAGGGGGACCTGCTCGCGGCGCTGCTGCTCGTCCCGGACGCCGAGTTCACCCTGACCGAGCTGGCTCGGCGTGCCGGCGCGTCACCGGCCGCCGTGCTGCGCGAGGTCGACCGGCTGGAGGAGGCGGGTCTGCTCGTGTCGCGGCGGGTCGGCAGGTCGCGGCTGGTGTCGGCAGACCGCGGCTCCCCGGCCACTGCTCCGCTCGCCGAGCTGGTCGCGCTCAGCTTCGGGCCGGTCCAGATCGTCGCGGAGGAGTTCGCGGATCTCGCCGGTCTGGAGCTTCTGGAGATCTTCGGGTCCTGGGCTGCCCGGTATCGCGGGGAGCGGGGCCGGCCTCCTGCGGACGTCGATGTCCTCGCCGTAGGCTCGCCGGATCGCGACGCCGTCCACGAGGCCGCCCGGCGTGCGGAGGAGCGGGTCGGGATGCCGGTCAACGTCTCCGTCGTCTCGGCACAGCGCTGGGCGATGGGCGACGACGGCTTCGTCCGCCGGGTCCGGGCCGCGCCGCGGGTTGCGGTGCCCAGATGACGTCCGAGATCGACTCGCTGCTCGAGGCAGGCAGACTCGAGCGGGTCCCTGTGGACCGAGTTGCGTCGATCCGGGCGGTGGGCGTGGCTCTACGACATCTGGAGTCGGCGGAAGCCCTCGCCGACGCCGACCCCGACCTCGCCTACACGGCGCTGTACGACGCCATCCGGAAGTCGTGTGCCGCGCTTCTGCTCGCTTCCGGGCTGCGCGCGACCAGCCGCGGTGGGCACCTCGCCGTGCAGCGCGCCGTCACCGCGCTGCACGGCCGCGACGGAGTGCTGCGACCCTTCGATCGGGTACGCAGGCAGCGCAACGCCGTCGAGTACCTGGGCGACGAGACCGATCCCGAGGACGTGCGCGCAGACCTGGTCGTCGCGCGGGCCATCGTCGAGTTCGCGGCCCGGAAGCTGGAGTAGGGAACGAAGTTGACCACACGCCGAGGTGGTCGTCGAGGCACTTGCCCGTAGCCGGCGTCGTGCGGCGACCGCCGGGTACGCGAAGGCTGCTATGCGTTGCGGAGCTTCCCTGTCCGACGAGCGGTCTACGCAGCGCGTGGCCGCGCGGCGGAGCAGTCGCGATGAGCGGCAGCGGTAGATCACGCGCACAGGCTGTGGCAGATCACGCGTGACAGATGCGTCGAGATCAGCACACAAGATCCTGTTCGGTGGCATGCTGAGGGCATGGACCCGTTTCCTGAGTCGCCCTTGGGTCGGCTCCTACCCCGCCGTGCCTCGTCCGTCGTGTCGGAGGCTCTCGGGGATACCCGGGTCGT
>JBOHEP010000587.1:0-3937 GCA_050701075.1 Pseudonocardia sp.
GAGCTGCGGCTTTGCATTGTGGACGGTGTCGGTGACGCAGCCGTTCAGGATGGCTGGGTGGGTCTCGAAACTCATAGTCTCGGCGTGTCGTGTCGGGGTTCGCGGGCGGTGATGGCGCGGCGCTCGCCGAGGGCTTCGGCGAGGGCATGCCGGAGCCGGGTGTTGTCGGTCTCGAGTTCATGGATGCGCTGTATGGCGACCTCGACGCGGCGTAGCAGGGAGGCGTCGGAGGAACGCTGGCGGTCTGGGACCGGCCGGCCTGCGGCGGGACGCGGCCGGTCTCGCAGCCGTTCGACCTCGGCGCGCAGGTCGGGTTGGTTGTAGAGCCAGGACCGGGAGACGCCGGCCTCGCGGGCAAGGGCATCGAAGGTGACGAGGGTGCCGGTGTTGTCCAGGCGGCGCAGAGCCGCGACGGCGCGGCGGCGGGTGGCCTGTGCGCGGCGGCGTGCGGCGTCGAGGAGCTGCTGGGAGTTGTCAGCCCGCATCCGACACCGCCTGGTCCCCGTGCGAGGGGTTGTCGGCGAGGGTGTCGATGATCCGGTCGAGGTTGCCCAGGACCTGCTGGTTCATCTCGACAAGCCGGGCTTGGCCACGGGCCTGGGCGGCGGTGATGAGCTCGATGACCTGCCCGCGGTGGATGCGGTGCTGGGGTAGGAACTCCGCGGTGGTGACGAACATCGGGCAGGTCAAGCAGGCGTTGGCGTGTGGGCAGGTCTTCTGGACCGGGAGCCCGCAGAACCCGTTGGGCAGCGCCTGGGTTGCCCGGCCGAGGCGCTGCTTGGCCCAGGCTGCCTCGGCCAACGGCCCGGCGGGGTCCAGGGCGACGATGTCACCGGTGATGTCGACCTTGCGAGCGGCTTCCCAGTGCCGGCGGACGGTGGTGTCGTGCAGCCGGGCGTAGTGCGCGGTCATCTGCGGTGAGTCGTGGTCGAGGATGCGCCGCACGACCTCCTGCGGGACGTCCCGGTTGATCAACCGGGTGCCGAGGGTGTGGCGCCACTGGTGCGGGGTCAGCGCCACCGGTCGGCCGTGGGTGTCGCGGACCTCGCAGCGGGCCAGCCAGCGGTAGAGGGCGAGCCGGTAGGTCGAGGACGCGGTCGGTGCGCGGCTGTCGGGGTTCTTCGTCGGCCGTGGGAACAGCACCGGCGCATCCCCGACGCGGGTCTGCTGCTCGCCGATCAAGGCGTGGAGTTGTTCGTCGATCGGGACCAGGGCTTGGCGTTTCATCTTGTGGTTGTCGTAGCGCAGGTAGGGGGCGCCGTCGGCGTCGGGAACCACGCAGTCCCGGGGCAGACTCAACGCGTCGGTGACCCGCAGACCGGCCCGGATCAGGATCAGGGTGACCAGCCGGTAGGCCGGGTTGGTGAACCGCGCCAGGTTCGCGGGGTCCTCGATCTGGGCCATCACCTGCTCAGCCAACGCGCGCGGTGGCCGCTCGGCGCGGCGGGGGAAGTCGTCGCTGAACACCAACGCGGTGCCCGGCAGCGAGTCGTCCCAGTGGTGCTGGCGGACCGCGTGCAGGAACATGTTGAGCTGTCCGATGTGGTCACCGTGGCGCTGGGCCCCGGCCAGCTCGGCGTGCAGATCGGCGAGGTAGCGCTCGATCACCGACCGGTCGATCTCGGCGAGCGCGGTGATGTCGATGCGCTGGCAGAACACCGCGAACCGGGTCAGTGCGAGCAGTCCGCGGCTGGCGACGGTCAACCCGAGCCCGGTGCCCAGCCGCCACCGCAGCCAGCGTTTGACCAGTTCCCGCAGCCACGGCTGCGGGATCGGGGTGAATCTCAGCTGCTGATTGCCGGTGAACCCGAGGCGGCGCATTTGCCAGAGGTCGCGGTCGAACTCGGCCTCCCAGCCGCCGGCGTCGGCAAGGTCCTCGACATGACGGCGGGCGTAGATCAGCAGCGCTCGCGGGCCGCCGTCGCGCGGCGCTGGCCGGCCGATCTGGGTGCGCCACTCGTGCTCGTCGCGGTCCAGCAACGACACCGCGTCCGTCGCGGCCAGCAGCCGGACCAGCGCCATGACCACTGCCGGCGCCGTCTTCGTGCTGGGCCGATCGCGGCGGCACTGCAACGCGTACCCGATCTCCAGGCGCAGCTGTCGGCCGAGCGGGTCCAGCCGGATGATCTCGTTCTCGGTGGCCGCGACCTCGGCGAACCCGCGGACGAAGACCTCCACCTCGGGTTGCCCGTTGGCTTTCCAGGTGTTGGCGTGGCTGTGACAGAACGGCAACGCCGCCCGACGCCATAGCTTGCAGTGCTCGATCCGGCAGCTGGCCCCGGGCTGCGACGGTGTAATCGGCGGCGGGTCGATCAGCCACGTGCGAAGGTCGGGTCGCCCGGACCGGTCCCACCGCTGGTAATGCAGCTGACACAGCCCATCGCGGGCGACACCGTAACCGCATCCGGCAACCCGACAACCGGCGTTCGGGCGCTGCCGACGCCACCGGGGATCGGTTGAGGAGGCGAACACGTCCAGGTCGGGGCGGGCCTCGCCGACCCAGCGCAGGTAGTGACCCTGGCAGAGGCCGTGCCCGCGAGCCGAGCGGCGACACTGCGCGACCCGGCAGGCGCCGCCACCGAACACGGGGTCCTCGGCATCGAAGACGAGCACCTCGGCGCGGAACTCCGGGCGAACCACGACCAGTAGCCGTTGCAACAGCACCCCGTGCTGCGGCCCCGCAGCCCGGTCCGGCGCGGCCGCGCTCACAGCTGCACCGTGGCGTCGGTGAACCAGCCCGCCTGCTCCAGCACCTGGCGGGCATCAGCGACGCTGAGGTGTCCGTAGACCTCGACGGTCGTGGTCACCGAGGCATGCCCGAGGAGCTTGCTGACCACCTCCACCGGGGTTCCCGCGCGCAGCAGCCCGGTGGCGTAAGTGTGGCGGCACCAGTGCGGGTCGAACTCGATTCCGGTCCGCCGGCGCAGCCGTGTGACCAGGTCGTAGACCGCGGCGTAGGTCAACGGATGCCCGCGCGGTTCGGCCCACAGGTTGACGAACACGTAGTCGGAGTCCAGCTCGCCGTACTCGCCGTGCAGGTAGTCGGCGTAGAGCCTCACCAGCCCGGCGCTGGTCGGGATCGTCCGTGGCTGCGCGGACTTGGCGCGGGCGCCGTTGTCGTTGATCCGCGGCACCACCTCGACCGTGCGCTCCGCAGCAGCCCAGTCCTCGTGCCGCAGCCCCAGCGCCTCCCCGATCCGCATCCCGGTGTCGTGCAGCACCGCGAACAGCAACCGGTCCCGCAACCGGTCACAGGCGTCCAGGATCGCCTGCATCTCGACGGCGGACAGGATCCGCGGGTGCTTGCGGGGCACCTTCAACCCGATCACCCGCCGCGCTGCCGGTTGGGCCTTGCTGATGTGGTGCAGGAACGGGCGCCACGACGTCCCGCGACGGCCGGCGGGTTGCCAGCTGGTCAACAGCTCACCGAGATCGACACCGTGGCGGGCCGCGTGCTGATAGAACGCGCTGACCGCCGACAGCTTCCGGTTCACCGTCGTCGGACCGCAATGCGCCCCTACCGACGGCAACACCGCGACCCGCCCGTCCCGCGCCGGCGGGGGCAGCCGCAGCCAGGCCACAAACTCGCCCACGTCCTCCAGCCGGACCTCGCGCCAGTCCAGCGCCCGCCCGGCCAGGAACACGAACCAGTCCTTCAGATCATGCGCATACGCCTTGACCGTGTTCGGCGAGCGGTCGACGCCGGTCAGGAACGCCAGGGATCGCTCGACCGGCTCGACCGGAACCCCGTCGGTGCCGAGCACCGTCCACGACCGACGCCGCGACGAGGGCATCACCACCTGCTGAACGAGCATCGAACCTCCCGGGACACCGCGTGCTGGACGGCGGGAGATAACCACGTCCACCAGGCAGAATCCGGGACCTGCGGTGCTCGTCAACGACGTCCAGGACACCCCGGGAGCGGCTCAAGATAACC
>JBOHEP010000588.1:0-9870 GCA_050701075.1 Pseudonocardia sp.
TGGAGTGCCCGCCGGAGACCAACAGCGCCAGGCACGGCGGCAGCGGACCGTGCTGCAGCGTGTCCACCGCGACGTGCGCGGCCAGGTGGTTCACCCCGTACAGGGGCACGTCCCAGGCCGCGGCGTACGCCTTGGCCGCGGCCACCCCCACCAGCAGAGCGCCGGTCAGCCCCGGGCCCGCGGTGACCGCGACGGCGTCGATGTCGGTGCCGCGGACACCGGCGGTGACCAGCGCACGGTGCACCGCTGGCACCATCGCCTGCAGGTGCGCGCGGGACGCGACCTCCGGGACCACCCCGCCGAAGCGGGCGTGCTCCGCCACCGACGAGGCGACCTCGTCGGCGAGCAGCTCAGTGCTTCGGTCGTCGCCGATTCGGACGATTCCCACCCCGGTCTCGTCGCAGGAGGTCTCGATCCCGAGCACGACGCTCATCGGGACTCCCTCCGCATCGTGTGCGCATCGGCACCGCTCGCGTAGTAGTGGTGGCGCAACCCGACGACCGTGAAACCCTCAGCCTCGTACAGCGCCCTCGCCGCATCGTTGTCGGTGCGGACCTCGAGGAACACCGTCGCATCCTTGGCATCGGCGACCGCCAGCAACCCGCGCAGCAATGCCCGGCCGATCCCCCGCCCCTGGTAGGCCGGGTCGACCCCGATCGTGTGGACCTCCGCCTCAGGCCGGTACCTGCTCCACCCGCCCGCGACGAACGCGAGGCCACCGTACCCGACGAGCCGGTCGCCCTCATCCGCGTCGCTGACTTTGCGTGCGGTATCGATGCGCGCTCCGCCGACGTCCCGCGCCGGGTCGATGCGCACTCCGTCCACGCCTCGCGCGGCGAGATAGTGGTGGCCGGCCCGCACCTCCTCGCGAAACGCCTGCTCGCTCCACGGGTCGTCACCGGGGAAGAGCTCTCGCTCCAACTCGGCGCAGTGCGCGGCGTCGGACTCACGCAGCAGATCGATCACGATCCCGGCGGGGAGGGTCATCCGGGGCTCACCCGCTTGCGGACGCCCGGTTCCACGGCGTCGGGACGGCGCAGGTAGAGCGGCGCGAGCAGGCCGGGGACAACCCCCGCTCGGAGAGCATCGGCGGCGACCGCGACGAGCCCGGCCGGCGACGGGGCCGCCGGGGTGAGCACCCGCAGCCCGAGTGCCGCGACGTGCTCGGGCGAGCCGGCCGCCGCCACCGGGCCCAACCCGCCCACCCGATCGGCCAGCCGCGGCGACGGCTCGACGTGCGGCCCGGAGGTTCGCGACCCGGCTGGGTCGTAGGCGGCCCAGTAGACCTCGCGGCGGCGGGCGTCGGTGACTACGAGCAAGGACCCACCCGCCCCCGGGGCGGCCTCCACGGCGATCGCATCGAGGGAACACACACCGTGCACCGGTACGCCCAGGGCGTGTCCGAGCGCGGCCGCGGTGACCATGCCGACCCGCAACCCGGTGAACGGACCCGGCCCGTTCCCCGTGACCACCGCCTCGACGTCGGCCAGTGCGGCCCCCGCCTCCGCGCAGGCCGTCATCACCCCGGGCATGAGCGACTCGCCGTGCTTGCGGGCGTCCCAGGCCACTCGCGTCGCGAGCGGGAGGATGAGGTCGGGGGTCAGCTCGACGACACCCGCGGTGACCGCCGGCGTCGCGGTGTCCAGAGCCAGCACGAGCACACGGCCGAGACTACGAGCTGCCGACCCGGTGCACCGTGGCCACCCGGACATCGTCGACGCGCCGCTCCAGCCGGTCCAGCAGATGCGTCGCAGAAAGCCGCTCCGCCACACCCTCGCCCCACTCGACGACAACCACCGCGTCGGCGAGGTCGGTGTCCAGGTCGAGGTCGTCGAGCTCAGCCGCGACATCGGCTGCGGGGCCCGCGAGCCGGTAGGCATCGACGTGCACGAGCGGCACCCCGGTTCCCGGGAGCAGCGGCCGGTGCGCACGGGCGATCACGAACGTCGGCGAGGTGACCCGTCCGGCCACCCCGAGCCCGCGCGCCAAGCCGCGAACCAGCACCGTCTTGCCGGCACCGAGCGGTCCGGAGAGCACGACGAGGTCCCCCGCGCCCAGCCCCTGCGCCAGCGCAGCGCCGAGCGCCTCGGTGTCGGACTCCGTCGGCAACTCCAGCTCGGTGTCGAACCGAAAGCCCTCCGGATCGGTGCCCGGCCTCATGACGACCTCGCCGACATCGCGCGCCGCATCATCGTGACCTCGCAGAGCCCGTCACGCGCGCCTCCGCAGCCGCCGCGGGAACCGGCCACCGCCGCGCCGCGCCGCACTGCGCTGAAGCAGCCCCACGAGCGCTTCGTCGATCACGTCAGGCTGCTCAAGCATCGGCAGGTGCCCGACCCCCGACAACCGCATGAGCTCGGCGTTCGGCAGCTCGGCCGCGATGACCTCGCTGTGGGTGAAGGGAATGACCCGATCGGCATCACCCGCCGCGACCAGCACCTCGCAGCTCGCGAGTGCGGGCAGCGCGGCGATCCGGTCGTGGGTGCCGACCGTGTCGACGAAATCGGTGAGAGCGTCGACCGCGTTGGCGCTGATCATCGCGTCGACCAGGTTCACCAGCCACGGATCGATCTTCCGGTCGCCGTAGGCGTAGTTGCGGGTGATCGCCCAGATGACGTCGCTCGCGACCCGGCGCACGACCTCCACCAGCTTCGGTTGCAGCCGGGCCAGCAGCCCGACGCCACGGGTCAGCGGGTTGTGCCGCGACAATAGTGTGCCCGGCAACCCGGCGCTGGCGACCTCTCCGGCTGAGGTGGCGAACATCGCCACCCCGGCCACCCGCTCGATGAACAACTCGGGGCTCTGCTCAGCCAGCGCCATGATCGTCATGCCACCCAGGGAATGTCCGACCAGCACCAGCGGCCCTTCGGGGGCCAGCGCCCGGATGACCGCATCGAGATCGTGGCCGAGCTGGGAGATCGTGCAGCTGGCCCGCGCGGCACGCTCGGAGCGTCCGTGGCTGCGCTGGTCGTAGAGCACCAGCCGGACAACGGGGTCGGCCAGCGCGGACAGTGACCGGCGCTGGAAATGCCAGGTGCGGCGATCGAGCGCGAAGCCGTGCACGAGCATCACGGTGAGCACGGCGCGCCGTCCTCCGGTGGGCTCGATCTCCTCGCAGGACAGCCGCACGCCGTCGTCGGCGGTGACCGAGGACGGCTCTCCCGGCGGGGATGCATCCGGCTCGGCGACGTCGCTGGTCGGTTGGGAGGCCTGCTGCCGTCGTTCGGTCGCGATCTGTGCGCGCTTGAAGGCCGCAGCCCCCACGGCGACACCCGTGGCGGCTGCGCCGACCCCACCCGCGACAGCACCCCAGAGTTTCCTTCTCACCGTGCTTGCCACCCGCCCGCCCGCGACCGGTTGACACCCCCGCCGGCAGCCCCGTTGACAACGGTGCGTTCCACCCGCCGCCCGTGTACGCCGGTGACCACCTCGTAGTGGATGGTGCCGAGCTCGTCGGCCCATTCCTGCGCGGTCGGTTCGCCGTGGTCGCCGGGGCCGAACAGCACAGCGTGGTCGCCCTCCCGGACCGGGTCGTCCCCGCAATCGACCACCACCTGGTCCATGCAGACCCGACCGACCACGGGCCGCGAGCGCCCGGCGAGGTGCACCCGCATCCGGCCCTCGCGACCCAGCCGCCGGGGTACCCCGTCGGCGTAGCCGATCGGCAGCAGCGCCAGTGTGGTGGCCGACGGAGTCGTCCACTCGTGCCCGTACGACACGCCCTCCCCTGCCGGTACACGCTTGACCAGCGCTACCCGCGCCCGCAGCGTCATGGCCGGGCGCAGCGGCGTCTCGGTCACCGGGCGACCCAGGGGGTCGAGGCCGTACACGGCGATGCCCGGGCGGACGAGGTCCAAGTGCAGATCGGGGCGGGTCAGGGTCGCGGCGGAGTTCGCGAGATGCCGGATCGGCGTCAACCCGCGCTCCCGAGAGGCTTCCCACGCCACTGTCAGCCGCGCGGCCTGCCGGTCGAGCGTCGGATGATGTGGCGCGTCGGCGTGCGCGAGATGCGACCAGACGGCGACGACCTCGCCTCGGCCCTCGGCAGAGGCCTTCGCCGCGTCGTCGAGCATCTCGGACCAACCGTCGAGCCGTACGCCGCCCCGGCTCAGCCCGGTGTCGACCTTCAGGTGCAGCCGCGCAGCGCGCCCGGCTCGGCCGGCCCCGGCCAGCACTGCGGCCAGGTGCTCGCGGGAGGACACCGAGAGGTCCACACCGGCTCCGACGGCGGCGGCGAAGTCGTCGTGGGGCAGGTGCAGCCACGACAGCATCGGCGCCGTGATCCCGGCCGCCCGCAGCTCGAGGGCCTCCTCGATCGTGCAGACGCCGAGCCAGGTGGCACCTGCCTCCAGTGCGGCGCGGGCCACCGGGACGGCACCATGGCCGTAGCCCTCGGCCTTCACCACCGCCATCAGCTCTGCGCCCGGGGATGCGGCGGCGAGCACCCCGACGTTGTGCCGGATCGCGGCGAGGTCGACAACCGCCTCGACTCGGGGTGCCAGGTCAGCCACGCTCGCATCATCGCATCCGGCCCCGACAGCCTCGTCAACCGCAGCCACGAGCATCGGGTCAACGAGCGGTGATCACCGCGACGTCGTAGCGGGCGAAGGAGCCGTCGCCGGTGACGATCGGGATTCCTTCGACCTGCGCCTGGGCGATGAGCAGGCGGTCGAACGGGTCCTTGTGGTGATCGGGGAGGTCGGCCACCTGTAGTGCGTGAGCCGGCACGACGGGCAGTGTCTCGACACCGAACTCGCGTGACAACCGAGCTATCCACTCCCGAGGATGTTCGGGCAGCGGCAGCCGGCCCGTCCGCCACTTGATCGAGATCTCCCACTGAACAACCGCGGAGAGCAGCAAGGTGGTGGCGTCCGCCTCCACCAGATCAACGACGTCGGACCGCATCGACTCAGGCTCGAGCGCCATCCAGAGCACGACGTTGGTGTCGAGGAGAATCCTCATTCGAAGTACGCCCTGAACCAGTCCGGAAGCTCATCGAAGTCCTCTGGAACTGTGAACGTCCCGGCGGCGAAACCGAGGTTGAGCTTCCGCTTGCGCTGCGCGGGCACGAGGCGGACCAGCGGCTCACCCGAGCGGGTAATGATGATCTCCTCGCCGGCCAACGCCCGATCGAGGAGCTTGGAGAAGTGCGTTTTCGCCTCGTGGACACCGAACTCGGCCATATCGACGACGATAGGACTTTAGTCGTGGACTTGGTCATGTCGGGTCCTGCGGATCGCCGCCGGGATCGCTGCCTGTATCGCCGACGCCGGCGCGGGCGCCCCGTCCGCCGCCAGCGACGCCGCCAGCCCGTGCAGGTGGGCCGCACACCCCGCCGCCCACCACGGCTCCAGGCCGGCCGCGAGCAGCGCGCCGATGATCCCCGAGAGCACATCCCCGGACCCGGCGGTGGCCGCCCAGAACGACGTCGACGGGTGCACGAGGATCCGCCCGGCCGGATCCGCGACGACGGTCGCGTTGCCCTTGAGCAACACGGTCACCCCCAGCTCGGCGGCGGCGCGACGGGTGGCGGCAGCTCGGTCGGGGCCGACATCGCCCGCGATCCGGGCGAACTCACGGTCATGCGGGGTGATCACCACCGGTCGACCGCGAACGGCCGCGCGTAGGTCCGCATGCTGGGCCAGCAGAGTGATCCCGTCGGCGTCCACGCAGAGCGGCACGTCCCGGTCCAGCACGGCTGTCAGCAGCGCCCGACCGGCCTCGTCCGTGCCGGACCCGGGGCCGACCGTCCAGGCCTGGGTACGGCCCGCATCAGCGATGTCCATGGAGGCGATCACCTCGGGCCAGTTGTTCCGAACCTGGTCCGCGGCACTGCCCGCGAACCGCACCATCCCGCTGGTGGCGAGCACGGCCGCACCCGTCGCGAGCACCGCGGCACCGGGGTAGGTCGCCGAGCCGGCGGCGATCCCGACCACGCCCTGGGTGTACTTGTCGTCGGCAGGTCCCGGCACCGGCCACCGCGCGGCGACGTCGGTCGCGTCGAGCACCTGCGCATACGGGAGCGGGAGCAGCCGTCCGAGCCCGATGTCGACCAGGTGCACCGGGCCGCACCGCGGCGCCGCCAGCACATGCACCGGCTTGCGCGCGCCGAACGTGACGGTCTCGGTGGCGGTGACGGCGGGCCCGTCCACCGTGCCGGTGTCGACGTTCACACCACTGGGGAGGTCGACAGCCAGGATCGGAACCCCAGCTCGCTCCGCGGCCATGACCAGCCCGACCGCCGGCGCACGCAGCGGCCCGCGCCCGGAGATGCCGACGACGGCGTCGACGACGAGGTCTGCCCGCGTCACCTCGACGCGACCGGCCGCCGTTTCCCCGCGCTGGGGGGAACGGGGGTCGAAAACCCGACCTCCCGCACGGCGCAGCGCGGCAAGGCCCGCCGCGTGGGCACGGGGCGGGTCGAGCAGGACCGCGGCCACTCCGACGCCGCGGCGGCGCAGCTCAACCCCTGCCCACAGCGCGTCGCCCCCGTTGTTCCCGGCCCCGACCAGCAGCACGACCCGCCGGCCGCTCACCCGACCGGTCCGGGTCAACATCCTGCGGACGTGCACTGCCAGCCCGAAAGCGGCCCGGCGCATGAGCGCGCCGTCGGGGGTACGCCCGAGCAGCACCGCCTCGGCGTCGCGCACTTGCTGGGCGGCCCAGACTCCTCGCACCGGTGACACGCTATCCGGCGGTGTCACCGACGTCAGGAGTCGACGGGGTCGACCTGGGCGTCGAACCTCAGGCTGCCGTCCACCTCGACCGCGTGACCGCCTCGTACAGCTCCGCACAGGTTCTTCGGGGTTCGGTCGAGTCGATGGAACGCATGAAGGTGGTGCGGGAATCCGGTGGGCGGACGGCGCCGAGCGCTTGATCAATGTCTGGGAACCGTCAGCCGTGCGGAGTGCGGTTCCGGGTTCCCAACCGATGATCTGTGCACCCCGGAGCCGCGGTGACCTGCCAAGATCAGCGTTTCGGTACGGGAAGCCGCACGGAATGCGGCCCCGCGTTCCCGGTCATCGATCATGAGGCCGACGGCATGATCCGGATCATGAAACTCATGCGGCGCTGAACTAATCGACCTCGATGACGTAGTTCGTCTTGCTGCCCTCGACCGAGATCACCGTGACGGTGACCCCGTGCTGCACGCCGTCGGCCGTCCGCACCCCGCACCGGACGGAGCCCCCCACCTCGGCAGGCAGGTCTGGGCATGCGATCGAAGCGGCGGGCCGCCCCACTTCCCGCTGGACAAGCTGATTGATGTCCTGCTCCACCTGGTCGGCGGCGACAGCGGTTGAACCGCAAGCCCCGAGTCCGACCAGGAACACGCCCACGACGCCGGAGGTCGCAGCCGCGCGGACGATACTGAAGAAACTGAACATGCCATCCCCCCGGGTCGGATGCGCCCGGCCGATCGGTCGAGTCACAGGATTCTCGTGTCGACGATCCAGGCCGTTACAGCGACACGCGGCGACCACCCTATGCGGGGGCCGATTGACCCGACTACGGTGCTCGGCTGTGACCAGGACGCATTCAGTAGCCCGGCCGCCTGAGACCGGCAGACCCAAGGACGCCCTGGTTGCGTTGTCCCGGCCCGGACCGCATCCGGTGCTGCGCGGCGACCTGGGCATGGTGGGGATCCCCGGCGTCGTCTTCGCCCCGGCCGAGGGGTTGGGTCTGCCCGCCGTCGTCTTCGGGCACGACTGGCTACAACCCGTCGAACGGTACGCCGATCTGCTCCGCCACCTCGCGTCCTGGGGAATCGTCGCCGCCGCGCCGGATAGCCACCGCGGTGCGCTGCCCAGCCACTCCGGCTTCGCCGCCGACCTGCGCACCACCCTGGAGGTGTGCACCGGGGTCCGGCTGGGTGACGACGGCAAGATCAGTGTCGACGTCCGACGCACCGCATACGCCGGACACGGCATCGGCGGCGGCGCAGCCCTGGTCGCCGCGGCCGGACACACGCGCGTCTACGCCCTCGTGACGATCGCCGTGGCCCAGACCCACCCTTCCGCGCTGGACACCGCCCGGTCGATCACCGTGCCGACGCTGCACATCGCAGCCGGCAAGGACACCGTCGTCCCGGTCAGCGGACACGCCGAACCGATCGCCGCCGCGGCCGGTGGGCCGGTGTGGCTGCGCACGCTCACCAAGGCGAGCCACAGCGGATTCCTCGACGGTTCGCACTGGAGCGACTTCGTCTTGACCGGTGGTCCCGACGCGAAGACCCGGCGCGTCACCCGGGCGCTGGTCACGGCATTCCTGCTCAATCAGCTGTGCGACGAGAGCCGCACCGAGCTGCTGGTAACCGGCGACGTACCCGGCACAGTCCTGCACCAGCGCCCCTGACCCCTCCCGCGAGTTGTCCGTTCGGGCACGGCGAGTTCGCCGATCGTGACCGTCCCCACGGTTGTTCAGCCTGATGACGAGCCCGGATCGGGAAGCTGTGCGATCCGCATCCCACGGTCGTCCTCGACGCGGTCGGAATCGATACCACCCAACCTCGGACCGTTGCGCCGTAAACCACTCACCGGGCATCCGACCGTTCCGGTCTCCGCCCCTGTCACCAGATCGTGCACCATTCGCGAAGCCACCCCTGCGAGCCGCTCACTTGCCTGGGCCTGCCGGTCAAGCTCGCGGTGCAATAGCCCGAGGCGTTCAGCGCACTCCCGTCCGCGGTCGTCGGGCCACACCCGCTGAAGCTCGCCGGTCAACCGCTCAAGATGCGGCGCTATTGCTCGTAGCGTCGTCGCGAGCACTGTTCCCCAGTCACTGATCCGTTCACATGCCAACTGCTCCGGTGGTGGTCTCACCCCCCACCCTCCACAGCGCGTCGAACTGCCCGTTGGGTGTCGCTGTCCGCAGCCTCCGCGGCACTGGCCGTCCGGCGGAGCACCAACAGCAGCTCAACGAGCTCCTGGCCGATCCGTGCGACGGCCGCGACCAGGAGATCGTGCTGGGCAACCACAGCGGAGCCGCCCGCCACACGCACGCAGACGCCGAGGTCATCGGGGTCGAGGACCGGCGGAAGCAACGCGGCGAGCAGCGTGTCGACCATCCCCGCGACAGCATGCACCCGGTCGGGATCGAGGTTCACATCGCGCCGCACACCGGCAGATGATGCCGCAGCGGACAGTCGCAGCGAGGCAAAACGAAGGAAGTGAACCGGTACGGCGAACTCGCCGTGCCCGAACGGACAACTCGCCGTGCCCGAACGGCGAACTCGCGGGGGGTGGGGTCAGTGGGCGGCCGCGACGATCTTGGCCAGTCGGACCGCGGTGGCTTTGGCCTGCTCGGCCGTAGGCGCCTCCACCATCACGCGGACGAGCTGCTCGGTGCCGGAGGGTCGCAGGAGAACCCGACCGGAGCCGCCCAACTCGACCTGCGCCGCTTCGACCGCCAGCCGCACCTCGACCGAGTCGGCCACAGCAGCCTTGTCGGCCACCTGAACGTTATGGAGTACCTGTGGCAACGGCGTGACGATGCCGGCGAGTGTGGCGAGCGAGGACCCGGTGGCCGCCATTCGCGCCATCAGCTGTAACGCCGTGAGCAATCCATCCCCGGTGGTGGAGTACGCAGGCATCACGAGGTGGCCGGACTGCTCGCCGCCGAGGCTGAACCCGCCAGCACGAAGCTCCTCGAGGACGTACCGATCGCCGACCTGGGTGGTGCGCACCTTGATCCCCGCCGTAGCCATTGCGAGGTGCAGTCCGAGGTTGCTCATCACCGTGGTCACCAGCGTGTCGGCAGCCAACTCACCGGCCTCCCGCATCGCCACCGCGAGCACGGCCATGATCTGGTCGCCGTCCACGTCGGCCCCGGCGGCATCCACCGCCAGGCAACGGTCGGCATCGCCGTCGTGGGCGA
>JBOHEP010000589.1:0-1072 GCA_050701075.1 Pseudonocardia sp.
TGAAGGATTCGAACCTTCGTAGGCTCAGCCGACGGATTTACAGTCCGCTCCCTTTGGCCACTCGGGCAACCTGCCGGGGTGCGGTCGGCTCGCCGACGCGCAAGGACGAGGATACGACAGGTAGACAACCGGGTTCGCCAGGGGCCCGGAACGAGAGGAGGCACGTCCATGGCCGACCCGTCGTTCGACGTGGTGAGCAAGGTTGACCGGCAGGAGGTCGACAACGCCCTCAACCAGGCGGCGAAGGAGCTCGCGCAGCGCTTCGACTTCCGCGGCACCGGCACCTCGATCGCCTGGGCCGGGGAGGAGGCCGTGACGATCGAGTCGGAGACCGAGGAGCGGGCACTCGCCGCCATCGAGGTCTTCAAGGAGAAGCTGATCAAGCGGAGCATCTCGATGAAGGCGTTCGAGGCCGGCGAGCCCGCACTGTCGGGCAAGGTCTACAAGGTCAGCGGCAAGATCGTGCAGGGCATCGCCATGGACAAGGCCAAGGAGATCAGCAAGGCCATCCGGGACGAGAAGTTCAAGGGCGTACAGGCTCAGATCCAGGGCGACCAACTCCGTGTCTCCGGTAAGAAGAAGGACGACCTGCAGGCTGTGATTGCGCTGCTCAAGGACAAGGATTTCGGGATCGCCCTTCAGTTCACCAACTACCGGTGATCAGTTGACCCTCAGCCGCGACCTAGCCCGCCGCCAGCCCGGATGACGCGGCGGCTGCGGAGCTCGACCCCGACACCGTGACCGACAACTGTGAGTGGTTCGGACCAATGGAGGCCGGCTACCGGGAGATGGGCGCACTCAGGCCGCCGGATGAGGTACAGGCCGGGGCCGGGCCGCAGGCCGAGCTGCTCCCGATGTTCGGACGGAGGTCATGAGCGCGACGACGAGGACACCTCGCCACCGGACGGACGCCGCCACAGAGGAGCTCTCATCTCCACATAACGAACAACTTGCATTGTCTTGACAAGTAATATCGTCGGTGAGACGGTTCTCGCGTGCAGGAACTCGCCGTCATCGACAGCCCGGCCGCAGCCGGAGTCTCACTCGATCCGGTTCGGGCGCGGTTGCTGGC
>JBOHEP010000590.1:0-5486 GCA_050701075.1 Pseudonocardia sp.
TGATCGGCGCCACGATCGTCGCTCCCGTCGTCGAGGAGGCGATGAAGGGCGCGTTCCTGGTCGGCCTGCTCATCTTCCGACGTCGCGAGTTCGACGGTGTCGTGGACGGGATCGTCTACGCGGGCCTGGTCGCCGCCGGTTTCGCCTTCACCGAGAACATCCTCTACGTGGGTCGGGCGTTCGCTGAGGACGGCCTGGTCGGGCAGAGCGGAGGTGTGCTCGTCGTGCTGTTCCTGCGCGGGGTGCTGTCACCGTTCGCGCACCCGCTGTTCACTGCGATGATCGGCATCGGGGCGGGGATCGCCGCCCCGAGTCGCAGCGTGGCAGTGCGGGTGGTCGCGGTGGCCGTCGGCTACCTCCTCGCGGTCATCCTGCATGCCCTGTGGAACGGGTCGGCCACGATCTTCGACGGCGGCGCGTTCCTGGGTGTCTACGCGCTCGTCATGGTGCCGCTGTTCTTCGGAATGGTTGCCGTGATCGTGTGGCAGCGCCGCCGTGAGCAGCGGATCGTGGCCGATCAGCTGCCCGGGTTCGCCCGGGCCGGCTGGATCGCTTTCAGCGAGGTGCCGTTGCTGGCCAGTCTGGCCGGGCGGCGCGGTTGGCGTGTCGCCGTGGGCCGGCGGTCCGGCAAGGCCGCGGCGAAGGCGGTGGTGGAGTACCAGGCGGCGGTGACGGAACTGGCGTTCCTGCGGGTCCGGATGGCGCGCGGCTCCGTCGGGAACTCCGGTCCGTACTGGCACGATCGGATGCTCGCCGACCTGTTCGCCGCCCGGGCCCGGGCGGTCGGTATGCCCGGTGCTCTCGCCGCTGCCTGGCGCCACCCCCCACCCCTCGGCTGGGCCCCACCCCCACCGGACCGCCTCCCGCCGAGCCGGCCCCCGAGCCAACCCCCACCGGGCCAACCCCCACCGGGCCAACCCCCACCGGGATGGACGCCACCCGGGCTGCCGTACCCAGGCCCGCCCCGCTGATCCAGCTGGTGCGGCGCCGCAGAAATGCGGCGCCGCAGCAGTTCTTCGGGGGTTCGGCCGGGTCGAGGACAACGCGGAGGTGGCGCGGGATCCGGTGGAGCGCTTGATCGAAGTTTGGGAACCGTGAGCCGTGCCGAATGCGGTTCCGGGTTCCCAACCGGTGATCGCGGTACCACCGGAGACACACCGGAGCCGCAGCGACCTGTCAAGATCAGCGTTTCGGTACGGGGAGCCGCACGGAATGCGGCTCCGTGTTCCCATTCAATGATCACGAGGCTGGCGGCGTGATCCGGACCCCGGAACTCATGCGGTGCTGTATTGGGAGCCGTCCGCCGCAGGCTTCCAGGGTGAAGCCGGTCACGGCGGGGCGGCAGCCGGGGGCCGGCGCGTCTACCCTGTGCTGGCGTCGCCACCTTGGGCGACGACGGTCGTCTGGTACCCGCCGAGCGGGCCTGGAACGAGCGAGGAGATGGGATGGGGCGTGCTGGCCGGCCTGCCCGGCTCGCGGTGGGAGTGGTCTCCGCCGGACGGGTCGGTGCCGTTCTCGGTGCGGCATGGACCGCCGCCGGCCACCGGGTAATCGCCACCTCGGGAGTCTCGCGCGCATCGGTGAACCGCGCCGCGGCCCTGTTGCCCGATGTGCCGCTGCGCGCGCCGGACGACGTCGTCACCCGCTGCGACCTTGCGCTGCTCGCCGTCCCGGACGACGTGCTACCCGGTCTGGTCCGCGGGCTCGCCGCGGCCGGGTGCTTCCGCCCCGGCCAGATCGTCGTGCACACCTGCGGCGCGTTGGGCGTTGCGGTGCTCGCCCCCGCCGTCGAGCACGGGGTCCTCCCGCTCGCGCTGCACCCCGTGATGACCTTCACCGGACGTACGGAGGACGTCGCCCGGTTGGCCGGCTGTTCGGTCGGGATGACGGCTGTCGCCGGCGACGAGGCCGGCTGGAGCGTGGGCGAGGCGCTCGTCGTGGAGATGGGTGCCGAGCCGGTGCGGATTCCCGAGGAGGTCCGCCCGCTCTACCATGCAGCCCTCGCGCACGGCGCGAACCACCTGGTCACCCTCATCCGCGACTGTGTCGAGGCACTGGAGCAGGCCGGTGTACGACCGGCCGAGCGGCTGATCGCGCCCCTGCTGTCCGCTGCGTTGGACAACGCGCTGCGCCACGGCGACCGGGCGCTGACCGGTCCGGTCGCCCGCGGCGACGCCGCCACCGTGCGCACCCACCTGCGCGAGCTGGACGCCGTGAACCCCGACCTCGGCCAGACCTACCGGGTGCTGGCCGGGCGCACCGCCCGCCGGGCGGCACAGGCCGGGCTGCTGCCCGCCCACGGCGCCCATGCCGTGCTGACGATCTTGGAGCAGAGATGACGGCCGCCCGCACCCGAGGCGGATACCTGCCCGGGCGGCTCACCGTCCACTCCTCGTCCGCAGAGCTCACCTCCGTCATCCGGGCCCTGCGCGGCACCGGTCGCAAGGTCGCGATGGTGGCGACGATGGGCGCTCTGCACGAAGGTCACCGTGAGCTGATCAGGCACGCGCGCAGGACCCCGGGCGCGACGGTCACCGCGGTGTCGATCTTCGTCAACCCGCTGCAGTTCGCCGCGGGCGAGGATCTGGAGCGCTACCCGCGGCCACTGGAGGTCGATCTGGAGATGTGCCGGGAGGAGGGCGTCGAGCTGGTGTTCACCCCGCCGGTTGACGATGTCCATCCGCCCGGCGCCGACACCACGGTCTCCCCCGGCGCGTTGGGCGCGCAGCTCGAGGGCGCCGCCCGTCCCGGGCACTTCGCCGGGGTGCTCACCGTCGTCGCGAAGCTCTTCCACGTCGTCGTCCCCGACATCGCGTTCTTCGGCGAGAAGGACTACCAACAGCTCGTGCTGATCAAGAAGATGGCGCGCGACCTGGACTTTCCGGTGGCGGTGGTCGGGGTGCCGACCGTGCGGGAACGCGACGGCCTTGCGCTGTCCTCGCGCAACGCGTATCTGTGCGCGGACGAGCGAGCCCGCGCGGCCACGCTGTACCGCGCGCTGACCGCGGGTGCCGCAGTGTCGGCGCGCGGCCCGACAGCCGTGCTGGACGCCGCCAGGGCGGTGCTCGCGGCAGAGCCCGCCCTGCGGGTGGAGTACCTGGAGCTCCGAGATCCGGAGCTCGGTCCCGATCCGGAGGCCGGACGGGCCCGCCTGCTGGTGGCCGCGCGGTCGGGCACGACCCGGTTGATCGACAATATTCCGGTGCAGCTGTAGGACCGGTGCAGTTGGAGGAGGAGCCCGATGTTTCGCACCATGATGAAGTCGAAGATCCACCGGGCGACGGTGACCCACGCCGACCTCCACTACGTCGGGTCGGTCACCGTAGACCGGGACCTGATGGCGGCCGCCGATCTGATCGCGGGTGAGCAGGTGGCGATCGTGGACATCACCAACGGGGCCCGCCTGGAGACGTACGTGATCCCCGGCGAGCGGGGCAGCGGCGTGATCGGCGTCAACGGTGCGGCCGCGCACCTGGTTCGACCCGCCGACCTCGTCATCCTGATCTCCTACGCGCAGATGGACGAGGCCGAGCTCAGGTCCTACGCCCCGCGGGTGGTGTTCGTCGACTCGTTCAACAGGATCCTCGACGAGGGCAGCGACCCGGGACGCGCGCCGGCGGGCTCGGGTCTGCTCTCCGGCTCCCTCGCGTTCGCCGACCGCTGAGCCGGGTCGCGCGTGCTGCTCTGCGTGGACGTCGGCAACACCCAGATCGCGCTGGGCGTCTACCGCCAGGACGCCGCCGATGCCGACCGTCCGTCGCTCGTGCGCGCCTGGCGGATGCGTACTGATCCCCGGATGACCGCCGATGAACTGGAGGTGGCGATCCGCGGGTTGCTCGGCCCCTACGCGCCGCAGGTGGGCGGGATCGCGGCGCTGTCCACCGTGCCCAGCCTGTTACGGGAGCTGCGACTGCTGCTGGACCGACCCGATGCCCTGCCCAGCGTGATCATCGGTCCGGGGGTGCGTACCGGTGTGCCGCTGCTCGTCGACAACCCCCGCGAGGTCGGGGCGGACCGGGTGATGAACACGCTGGCCGCGCACCGCCTCTACGGCACCGCGTGCGTGGTCGTCGACTTCGGCACCTCGACCAACATCGACGTCGTCTCCGCACGCGGCGAGTTCCTCGGCGGGGCGTTGGCGCCGGGGATCGAGATCTCGCTGGAGGCCCTCGTGACCCGGGCCGCGGCACTGAGCGCGGTCGAGCTGGTCCGGCCACGTTCGGTGATCGGCAAGAACACCGTGGAGTGCCTGCAGTCCGGGGTGCTGTACGGCTTCGCCGGGCAGGTGGACGGGCTGGTCCGGCGGATCCTCGCCGAGCTCGGTCCGCAGGCCGCCCCGGTCACGGTGCTCGGCACCGGTGGGCTCGCGCCGCTGATGTCGGGGGAGTCGGAGACGATCGCCGAGTTCGTGCCCGACCTCACGTTGCTCGGCCTGCGGTTGGCCTACCTGCGCAACGTGCGGAGCACCGTGGTCACCAGCGGGAGCTCGAAGGAGTCACCGATCTCCGGGCGCGCCGCGAGGTAGTCGCGGATCCCGCTCGTAGGTGGCGTCGCGGTCGGCGGGCTCGCTGACCAGGGCCCAGGAGTGGGTGCCGAGTACCGCGACGAGGCCGTCGACGGTGAGCCGTTGCGCGTGCCGGAAGCTGCCGAGCTCGCCGGGGGCGAAGTACGGGCCGGGCGGCAGTTCGGGCCGGTTGCCGCCCCGCGGCACTCCCGGGACGGGGCGGTCACGCGAGGCCACCTCGTGGTAACCGGCGATCCACTCGACGACGTCGTCGGCGGCGTTCCACAGGCCGGCGAGCACACCGCCGGGCCGCAGCACGCGAGCGATCTCGGGCAGCGCCAGGTCCAGCAGCACTGCAGAGGTTCTGTGGGAGCTCGGTCGGGCGTGGGGTCTGCGTGCAGGTGGTGCGGGGGATCCGGTCAGGGCTTGATCGATTTCTGGGAACCGTCAGCCGTGCCGAGTGCGGATCCGGGTTCCCAACCGATGATCGGCGCCATCGGAGCGGCGGTGACCGGCCAAGTGACACGGTGACCGGCCAAATGACGCGGTGACCGGCCAAATGACACGGTGATCGGCCAAATGACACGGTGACCCGCCAAGATCAGTGTTTCGGTACGGGGAGTTGCACGGGATGCGGCTCTGCGTTCCCGTTCGCCGATCATGAAGCTCTGACCTCGGTCTCCCGAACGATCACGGCCGTTCTATTCGGATGACAGCGACCCGTCGACATGGAAGATTCCGAGATCATGTTCACATCAACCACGCGCCGGACCAGCCTGCTCGCCGCCAGCCTCGCCGTATCGTTGTCGCTCGCCGCCTGCGGTGGCGGGTCCGCCGGTAATGGTGCCGGCGAGAAGCCGATCGTCGGCCTGATCACCAAGACCGACACGAACCCGTTCTTCGTGAAGATGAAGCAAGGCGCCGAGGATGCGGCGGCCGCCCAGGGGGTGAGCTTGCAGAGCTTCGCGGGGAGGAAGGACGG
>JBOHEP010000591.1:0-1655 GCA_050701075.1 Pseudonocardia sp.
GTCCCACTTTCGGTGATCTTGACCGGGTTCCGCGTGGCGCGGCCCGCCTTCCTGCTCCTCCACCACAGCGGCACACCACAGCGGCACACCACAGCGGCCACGCCACCCGCGCGGCGAGCCCGCAGCCATTGGGCCCGCAGTCGTGTGTGAACAGCACGATCACCGCGGGCTCGTCGCCCACGGTCAGCTCCGCCACCGGCACCCGGAGCGCCGAGTAGACCCCACCCGGTCCGCTGATCGCGAGCACCCGGCCTACCGGGGAGCCGGTGTCGCTCGGCGCCGCGCAGGTCTCGGCGACGTGGAGGCAGGTAGGTGCCGCCCGGTACCGGCCGAATAGAAGTTGATCTCATCGACAAATGGCGAGGCTGCGGCGTGCTCACCGACCTGGCCATGATCGGCGTCCGACGTGGCGACCCGGGCCGGGTGGTCGCCTACGCTGACGCCGCGATGGACACCGCCCGCCAAACCGGGTCCGGTGTCATCAGCCGCAAACTCAAGATCTTACAGCCGCAGCTGGCCCCGTTGCTCGGGGACAAGCAGGTCCGCCGGTCAACACCCAGATCACCGCCCTGGTCGGGCACACCGTCGTCGGATAGCCACGAGGAGAACCGTTGCAGATCGAAGGAGGACGGGTGTTCCGCGACGCATGGATCGCCGGCGTCACCACGTACTACCCCGGCGAACCCAAGCCGAGCTACATCACCCCGTGGGACGACACCCCCGACTGGGAACGCGCCGGCGCGACCGCCGTCTACGACCAGGTCCGCGCCTTCATCGAGGCCGCCGACGGCAACACCGCCAAGCTCACCCGCACCCAGAAAGGCCGCTTCGTCGCCCTGTGCTGGATCGCCCAGATCTACAAGCACTTCCCGGACCCCAAACCGGCCTACGTCGCAGACTGGGACGACCTGCCGCAGTGGCAGCGGGAAACCGACTCGGACATCTTCGAGCGCATCGAACAGGACGCGTAACCACACCAGCCGAAAGCCACCGGAACGAGGAGGGTTGGGGCGCACCGGAGGACGCCGGACACGAATGACGGTCTGCTGCGTCTCCGGGAGCCCCGTGGGCGCGTCCGGCCGCTGCTGGTTTCGTCTTGGCCGGAATGGAAGGCAGGGCAATCTCAGGACACATCCTCGGATCAGTCAGGTGTGGCCTTCCACGACCCTTGCGCTGGCCGCGCACCTCGAGAGCGGCGGGCCGGATCGGGATGGCCATCAGATCTCATCCTTCCGGGTCAGGTAGGCGGCACCGTCCTTCGGGTCGGGAACATCGACTCCCCATCGGTGTGACTGGACGGACCCTCCTGCATCCCGACATCCCCTTGCACCCGTCGGCCTGACGAAATGATCTCGAACCCTTCTCGGGAGCCCTCCCACGCGAGCCCAGGGGCAGGGCTGGTCCCCGCAGGGCCGGTGGTCTGCTCCGCACCCGGCGCGTACCGTGGACCCAGATCAGTTCGCTGCGGCTGGGCCGGCCGGGCTTGCGCAACCGAACCGGGGCCCGCGCGCCCCAGTAACGAGGAGGACCCGTGCCGGCCCTGCGTTCCCGCGTCACCACCCACGGCCGCAACGCCGCCGGAGCCCGCGCCCTCTGGCGCGCCACCGGCATGGGCGACGGCGACTTCGGCAAGCCCATCGTCGCCATCGCCAACT
>JBOHEP010000592.1:0-2078 GCA_050701075.1 Pseudonocardia sp.
GTCGTCGCCGCACTCGGCCTCGTCGTGATCACCAACGATCGGCGCATCCGTATCCGCCCGGGCGAAGCCGATGTGGCGAGGGATGCGGACCTGCGGTGCGTCCACCTGCGGCCGCGGGCGAAGACCCGACGCAGGTGGCCGCACTTTCCGGGCTGCAGCGCCAGCACTCTGACCTCGCGAAATGTCATCAGCTAGCTAGCCTGCGGGAGCGACGTAGTGGAACTGCGAGACAGCAAGGCCGAGTTCGACGCGCCGGACGATCACCGCCTACGGTTCACCTTCGCCGAGTCCACGCCTTCCAGCAAGGCGCGCGCCAGCCACACTGACGGTCTACCCCTGCTGATCACACAGCGCGCCGACGGACTGTAAGAGTTCCGCAGCTCCCGAATGGGACCGCACACCAGCACAGTCCTCACATGCAACCAGACCGAAGTCGACGCCTTCTACCACGATCTCCACACCAGGCGATACGACACACGGTTGCTCACCGCGACATGACCACCCGCCGAGGGCGTCCTACCTCGATCAACACCAGAACCACCCCTCCGGCAGGCGCCTCGACAGATCATCCGGGGCCCAGTGCGATGAACGACCAACCGGTCGCCATGGCCACGGGGTCGGCCTGGGTGTCAGCACGGGCTCGGCACAGGGCTTGGGCCATGCTGGCGCCGCCGCGCAGCTGACGGTGCAGCGCCACCATCAGCGGGACCACTGCGTCGTCGCTGACCGGCCCGACACTGGCGACGATGGCAGAGGTGCCGAGCGGCATCAGCGAACACGCCAGCCCCAGGAGCTCATCGGCCCCCGCCGACCCGACCAGTCCGGAGTCGCAGCTGGACAGCACGACCCGCCTCGGCGCCCGTTGGAGCCGTTCCAGGTCGTAGACGGTGAGCGGGCCGTCGTCGAGACGCAGCGCGGAGAACAGGGGGCTGTCCAGCCGGAACGTCCCGTGCGCGGCGATGTGCGCCAGTCCGGCGCCGTCGAGGGCATCGAGCACGCGGGCGGCCGTCGCGGTGCCGTTCTCGAGCACGATCGGACCGCCGTACAAGGCCGACAGCAGGGGCACCTCCGCACCCCCGGACCGCAGTCCGGGGCCGCGCACCAGTACGACAGAATCCTCGCCCGTCCGGTCGGCGCGGTGTGCCCGTTGCCAGACCGCCGCTGAGGGGGCCACGCTGACCGGACGTCCGGACAGATCCGGCAGCAGGGCCCACGGCACGGCATGCATGTTTCCGGGCGGCACGATGACCACGTCCCCCTCGCCGAGGTGGCGGCGGGCACCGCCGAGCAGCGTCTCGTTGAGCCGCTCGCCGATCCGGGTCAGCGTCGCCACGATCTCGTCCGGGGTCGCCGTCGACACCCCGTGGGCCAGCCGGGTCAGCCAGAACCTGACGATCTCCACCTCACGGACGGCCTCACCCGACCGGCCCGCGGGGAAGCGACGGATCCGACCGCCACCACAGACGAGCGCATGCAACTCGCCGTCGACGTCGACGAACTCGACCAGGCGGTCATCGCCGAGATCGTCCATCAGTGACCCCGTGTCGAGACCGGCCCGGCTGGGCCGACTGGCCCGGCCGGTGCGCAGCGCGCGTGCGCGCACCACACGCTCGAGCCGCAGTTGCTCACGATGCAACGCCTGAGCCGGCAGGCCGCGGGCCCGCGCCGTCGCGAGCCGGCTGACGACGTCGCGCATCGCGGACAGATCGGCCTGCAACGACTCGTCGTCGGGCGGGCGGACGGGTGGGACGGCGAGCGCGCTCGCCCGCCAGCGCTCGCTCCAGACGAGCAGCCGCCGGGACCGGCCGAGCCGTAGTGCCTGCCGCTGGCCGAGCGCCGCGAGCTCGGCCCCGTGCGCCGTGGCCTGGGCCTGCAGCTCGGAGGACCCCAGCACACTGCGGTACTCGTCCAGAACGTCGAGGCCGCGCCCGCAGGCGTGCCACACCCGGCGGGCATCGCCCGCGGTCTCGGCCCGCAGCGCCTCGGCCAGCCAGCCCGCGGCCCTGGACATCGGCAGCCCGTGCCGCCGGCTGGCGGCGGCCGCGGCCAGGTGGTCGTGCGCAACGGTCGGCCGGCCC
>JBOHEP010000593.1:0-21010 GCA_050701075.1 Pseudonocardia sp.
CCGGATGGCCGAGGCCGATGAGCCCACCCGACGGGTTCACCGGCAGCGCGCCGCCGCGCTCGATGCGCCCGTCCTCGATCGCCTGGTTCGCCTTCCCGGGCGGGGTGAGCCCGAGGTGGTCCAGCGCCACGTACTCGGTGATGGTGAAGCAGTCGTGCAGCTCGATCGCGTCCAGCGCTGCGGGGCCGGGGATACGCGCGCGGGCGTAGGCGTCGGTCACGGCGGTGCGCAGGTGCGGGAAGAGATACTCGGCGTCCTTGCTGGCCGCGAGCTTGTCGGCCAGCCCGAGCGAGCCGGTGCGGTGGCCCCAGCCGCGGATCACGGCGGGCGGGGCGACGGCGCGGCGACGGGCCCACTCCTGGGCGTAGCTCCGCGAGGCGAGGACGACCGCGGCGGCGCCGTCGGTGATCCGCCCGCAGTCGGCGGCCCGCATCTCACCCACGAGGCGAGGGTTCGCTGCGTCGTCGCGGCCGAAGTCGCCCGCATCGGCGGCCCAGTTCCGGGTCTGGGCGAGCGGGTTGGAACGGGCGTTGGAGCGGTTGATCTCGGCGATCCGGCGCAGGTGGTCGCGGTCCAGGCCGTAGCGATGGTCGACCTCCTCGGCGATCTGCTCGAACAACGTGGGCCAGGGCAGCCCGTCCGGGAACTCCTCGCGGCCGATCCACGCCGCGCAGCCCAGGTGGTCAGCGGCCTGCAACCCGCCGACGTTGCGCATCAGCTCGACCCCGGCGACGAGCGCGACGTCGTAGCGTCCGGCCTCGATCTCGGCCATCGCAGCGAGCACGGCAAGGCTCCCCGAGGCGCAGGCGGCCTCATGACGACCGGTCGGTAGCGAACCCCACGCGGGGTCGAGGGTGCACAGCAGTGCGCCGAGGTGGGCCTGCCCGGTGAAGAGCTCGGCGGCGAGGTTGCCCACGTGCGCGGTCTGCACGTCGGCCGCGCAGACTCCCGCGTCGTCGAGCGCGCCCGCGACTGCCTCGGCGAGCATGGCGCGCAGGGGTTCATCGGAGGTCCGCGACCAGTTCACCGCGAAATCGGTCTGCGCCCCGCCCAGCACGAACACCGGCTCGGCCATGTCGGTCCTTCCTCGCCCGGGTACACGCTACGTTGGGCCGCGTGCAGGCCCCGAAGATCGTCATCGTCGGCGCCGGATTCGGTGGCGTCGCCGCGGCCATCGAGCTACGGTCCCACGGTTTGCACGACATCACGATCCTCGACGGAGCCCCGGAGCTGGGCGGCACCTGGTTCCACAACAGCTACCCCGGCTCGGCGTGCGACGTGCCGAGCCACCTCTACTCGTTCTCCTACGCGCAGCGCCGCGACTGGACCCGGCTCTGCTCGCCGCGCCACGAGATCCTCGACTACCTCCGCGGCGTCGCCCGCGACCACGGCGTTGACCGGCTCGTCGTGCCGAACGCCGCGGTCACCGCCTGCACCTGGGACGACGGCGCGCGCCGCTGGACGGTGGCCACCGCCGACGGGCGCAGCGTCGAGGGTGACGCGGTCGTGCTGGCCACCGGGCAGCTGCACAAGCCGGCATTCCCGCGTATCGAGGGCACGGAGTCGTTCCGGGGCAACACGTTCCACTCGGCGCGCTGGGACCACGGCTACGACCTGCGCGGCAAGCGCGTCGCGGTGATCGGCACCGGCGCGAGCGCCGTGCAGTTCGTGCCCGAGATCGCCCCCGACGTGGCGCGCCTGGTGGTCTTCCAGCGCACCGCCAACTGGTTGCTGCAACGCAAGAACCGCCCGTACCCAGCGGTGATCCGGGCAGCGATCCGGCACATCCCCGGGCTGCAGGCCTGCCGCCGACGGTTCATGTTCTCCTACTGCGAGTCGCTGACCGCGATGATCCGCCACCCGGCCACGATCGGACGCATCGGCCACCTGCGCGCCTCCTCGTTCATGCGCCTTCAGCTCAAGGACCCCGAGGTGCGCCGCAAGGCCTGGCCGGACTACACGTTCGGCTGCAAGCGGGTGCTCTTCAGCTCCTCCTTCCTGCCCGCGCTGCAGCGACCCGACGTCGACCTGGTCACCGAGAAGATCACCCACATGACCGCCACCGCAGTGGTGACCGCGGACGGCAGGGAGCACGAGGTCGACTGCGTCATCTACGGCACCGGCTTCGAGACCGACGAGTTCATCGTCCCGATGAAGGTCGTCGGTGCCCGCGGCCACGCGCTGGCCGAGGTGTGGGCCGGTGGCGCACACGCCCACCTGGGGATCACCGTGCCCGGATTCCCGTCGATGTTCGTCATGTACGGGCCGAACACCAACACCTCGGGTGGCTCGATCATCGTCTACCTCGAGGCCCAGGCCCGCTACCTGCGCCAGGCCATCCAACACGTGCGCGACCGCGGCGCGGCGGCGATCGACGTCCGCCCCGAGGTGGAGGCGGCCAGTGACCGCGAGGTCCAGTCCCGCTTCGTCGGCACCGCCTGGACCAGGTGCAACTCCTGGTACCGCGACAGGTCGGGCCGAGTGGTGGCCAACTGGCCCGGCTACATGCGCGAGTACGTAGCAAAGACGAAGACCCTGAACCCCGACGAGTACACCTTCATAGATCACTGATTCCCGCGAACGCGCCCGCACGCAGCCCGTCCCCGGCGACGCGGCCGGCGGCCGCACCGCGCGCCATGTGTGCACGCGTTGCGCGATCTTCGCGGCGGGCGCGCGTTCGCGGTTTCTGTCGGGGCCGCGTGTCAGACTGGCGACCTGAGTCGAGGAGCTCCCATGATCGCCCTTCCGTCACCACCGCCGCGTCTCCTGACGGTCGACGAGTTCGCTGCGCTCGGCGAGGACACGCAGGCGCGTTACGAACTGCAGGAAGGCCACATCGTCATGTCGCCGCGACCGGCGCCGGACCACCAGCACTGCCTCAGCGACCTGCAGGTCCAGCTCCGCGGGCAGCTGCCGGCCGACCTGGAGGCGCTCCCCGAGGTGGATGTCGATCTGGAGCTGGCAGGTCCCGGGCAGCCGGGCTTCGCCCGGGCGCCTGACCTGGTCGTCGTCCCTCGAGCGGCTCGTGGGCGGATACGGAACGAAGGCGGGCTGATGCGCGCGCGCGACGTCACGCTGGTCGTCGAAATCGTCTCGCCGGGATCCCGCCGGATGGACACCGTGGTGAAGCACGGCGAATATGCCGACGCGGGTATCCCGCACTACTGGATCATCGAGCTGGACGGCCCCGTTTCGCTCACCGCGTGTCAGCTCGCGGGCGAGTTCGGATACGTCGACGCCGCCCCGACCCGACGGACCTTCCGCACGAAGAATCCGTTCCCGGTCCGGCTGGATCTCGATGCGCTGGTCTGATCGAACGAGAGGCTGGGAAGCCCACCTCTACGCGCGACAGCGATCTCGACTGTTGTGGGTCGTATTCCTGTTGCAAGACGGAGGGTGCGGCCCCGATAGCACCCGATGGCGGCCGGGTGAGCCGGACGCGCCGCGACCCCGATCACCCGTCGAGGGCCATCGCGCTACCGCCGTCGCGGCGCGCAGGCTCCGCCACGTATGCGACACCGCCGCCGTCGAGGAACTCCAGCGCGGTGAGGGCGCCGATCTCCGGGCTGGGCGCGAACGTGCTCGGGGCCGGTATGAACGCGTGACCGTAGCGCTCGAGGGCCGCGGGCACATCGCTGTCGAGGAAGGCGGGCTCGGCCTCGGTGTTTGCCGCGTTGCGCTGCGAGATGCGGGGCGCGGCAACCGCCTCGGGCAGCGTCATGCCGAGGTCGAGGCGGTTGACCAGTGTCTGCAGCACGGTGGTGATGATCGTGGCGCCGCCGGGCGAACCGATCGCGAGCAGTGGCTTGCCGCCGTCGAGAACGATCGTGGGCGCCATGCTGCTTCGGGGGCGCTTGCCGCCCTCCGGAGCGTTGGCCGGGAGCGGCTCACCCGCCGCGGGCGGGGTGATGTCGAAGTCGGTGAGCTCGTTGTTGAGCAAGAACCCGCGGCCGGGCATGGTGATCCCGCTACCCCCGGTCTGCTCGATGGTGAGGGTGTAGGACACCACGTCGCCCCACCGGTCTGCCGTCACCAGGTGCGTGGTGGACGGGCCCTCGATGCCCGAGGGTACGGCGGGTGCCGACGGGCACGCTCCGCCTGCCGGGTCAGCCGCCGGGTCACCGGCCGGGGCCGGGTTCGCTGCCGCCCGGTTCGGGTCGATCAGGCACGCGCGCCCCACCGCGAAACCGTCGGAGAGCAGAGCGTCGATCGGGACGTCGACGAACGCGGGGTCGCCGACGTAGCGGTTGCGGTCGGCGTAGGCCAGGCGTGCGGCCTCCAGGTAGTAGTGCAGCGCCTGCGCCTCGTCGCCGCCGGCGAGCTCGTAGTTCTCCAGGATGTTCAGCGCCTCGCCGACAGTGCTGCCACCCGAGGAGGGCGGGGCCATGCCGTAGACGTCCAGGCCGCGGTAGTCGACGTGGGTCGGTTCGCGCTCGACGACCTCGTAGGCCGCCAGGTCCTTCGGCGTCATGAGCCCGGGGGCGACCGTCAGCCCGGCACCCGGATCGACCGGCGGCGCCGCCGCCGTGGCCGCGATCTCGGCGCCCAGCTCACCATCGTAGAACCACTCCACCCCGCGACGGCCGAGCTCGGAGTAGGTGTCGGCCAGGTCGGAGTTCGTCAATCGGAAGCCCACCTCGGGCAGCGCTGCGCCGGGCAGGAACAGCGCGGCCGTGTCCGGAAACGCGCGGAAGCGCTCCTCGTTGAGCGCGGTCTGGCCGCGAAACTCCTCGTCCACCACGAAACCCCGCCGGGCCAGCTCCGCCGCCGGCGCCAGGGCCTCGGCCAGGTCGAGCTTGCCCCAGCGGCGCAGCGCCTGTGCCCAGGTCGCCGGCGTACCGGGCACCCCGACGGACAGTCCGGCGGTGACCGCGCGGTCGAACTCGAGGACCTCGCCGGTGACCGGGTCGACGAACGAGTCCGGGCGCATCGCCGCGGGCGCGGTCTCCCGGCCGTCGAGCGTGCTCACCTCACCGGTCGCGGCGCCGTAGTGGACGAAGAACCCGCCTCCGCCGATCCCGGCCGAGTACGGCTCGGTCACCCCGAGCGCGGCGGCCGCGGCGACGGCGGCGTCGGCCGCGGTGCCCCCACGGGCGAGCACATCGAGGCCGACCCGGGTGGCGTCGACGTCCACGCTGGCCACGCCCCCGCCCGAACCCACCGCGAATGCGGCGTCCTCCGGCGCGGCAACCACGATGACGATCAGCAGGCCGACCAGGACCGGGATGACGGCGAGGATCGCGAGGCCCCGGGCCCCTCGGCGGGTACGCACCGTCTCTTCCTACCCGATCGGTACCCCGGACGACTCCCGATCAGCTCGATGGCGACGATCGACTTCGGAGGCCGGGAAGATCGTTCAGCATGGCGGCGCGAATTGTCAGACTCACTTTCTGGAGCCCAGCAGCCTGGCTGCACGTGGCGTCGGTGAGGGTGGTCGCGGGCACGATCTGCTCCTATCGAGGTCAGGATGCCCGCCGGCACTGAACAGCGGCTGCGTCCGGCCGTTCAGTGGTGTTGACCTGCTGGCGAGAACCCGGAAACGTCGGCGCCGCTGGTGCGCTCGCCCGACGCCAACGACTCGCTCACGGGCTCGCCCGGTGGCACGCTCACGCGTCCGTCCGCACCTCCCTGCCATCCTGCCCCCATCGGGTGTGGAACGACCCCTCCGCGTCGACCCGGCGGTAGGTGTGCGCGCCGAAGAAGTCACGCAGCCCCTGGATGAGGTTCGCCGGGCCGCGCTCGCGGCGATACCCGTCGTAGTAGGCGAGCGAGGAGGCGAACGCCGGAATCGCCACCCCTTGCTGGGTCGCGGTGACCACGACCCGGCGCCACGCGTCCTGTGCGGCCGCCACGGCGTCGGTGAAGTACGGCACCAACAGCAGGTTCGGCGTGTCCGGGTACTCAGCGTAGGCCTGCGTGATCCGGTTGAGGAACCGCGCCCGGATGATGCAGCCACCACGCCAGATAGTGGCCATCGCGCCGAGGTCGAGGTCCCAGCCGTGGGCCACCGACGCCGCGCGCATCTGGTCGAAGCCCTGCGCGTAGGCGACCACCTTGCTGGCATAGAGGGCCTGCCGGATGTCGTCGACGAGACCGGTGACATCGGCACCCGAACCGGGCACCGGCCCGGCCAGGGTGCCGGCCGCCGTCCGCCGCTCGTCACGCAACGCCGACAGCGCCCGGGCGTACACCGCCTCGGTGATGCCGGTGAGCGGAACGCCAAGGTCGAGGGCGTCGATGCAGGTCCAGCGGCCGGTACCCTTCTGCTCGGCCTGGTCCATGATGACGTCGACCAGCGGGCCGCCGGTGCGTTCGTCGGTCTTGGCCAGCACCGTTGCGGTGATCTCGATGAGGAACGACTCCAGGTCGCCCGAGTTCCATTCGTCGAAGATCTCCGCGATCGCCGGCGCGTCGAGGCCCGCGACCCGGGCGAGCAGGTCGTAGGCCTCAGCGATGAGCTGGATGTCGGCGTACTCGATGCCGTTGTGCACCATCTTCACGTAGTGACCAGCGCCGCCCGGCCCGACGTGCACGCAGCACGGCGTCCTGTCCACGACCGCGGCAATCGAGGTGAGGATCTCCTCGACCTCGGCGTAGGCCTCCGGGGCACCGCCGGGCATGATGCTCGGGCCGCGCAGCGCCCCCTCCTCGCCGCCCGAGACACCGACGCCCATGAACCGCAGGCCCCGCTCGGCGCATTCGGCGGTGCGCCGTTCGGTGTCGGGGAAGTGGGAGTTGCCGGCGTCGATGATGATGTCGCCGTCGTCCAGCAGCGGCGCCAGCTCGGAGATCACCCCGTCGACCGGCGCCCCGGCCTTGACCATCACGATGATCCGCCGCGGGCTCTCCAGTGCCGCGACGAAGTCCTCCAGGTGATCCGCGCCGGTGAACGCGCCCTCGTCGCCGTAGGCCTGGATGAAGTCCTTGGTGCGGGCGGTGGTGCGGTTGTGCACGGCGACCGATATGCCACGGCTGGCGATGTTGCGGGCCAGGTTGGCCCCCATGACCGCCAACCCGGTGACCCCGATGCGACTCCGTCCGGTGGGCTGTGTCATCGCTCTCCCTCATCGCTTGCTCGCCGAGTGCGCACGCTACGACCTCGTCGCCGGGCCCGCACTCGATCGTGCGGTTCGACTCCCTCGCGGACCCGGCGCCAAGGAGTGATCGTTCATGACCGGAGTCGGCGATCAGCCCAGCCGTTCACGGTCCCGTCCTTGACCTCGCGACGAACAGCCTGGTCGTCAAGGCCCCGCACACCGTCGTCGAACGGGGCATCTCCGAACCGCTTGCCGGCGGTACGCGAAGCTCGGCCGGGCGGCGGTCGGGGCGCAACCCGCCGCACCGCTCGAAACGGCACGGCCACGGTGACACCCCGCGGGCACACCGCGCACACGAAGGTGCCCCCGGGCCTGCCGCCCTGGATCGGCCCGGGCCTGGTTCGAGTCCTTCGGGCGCTGACCGGCGGGTCAGCTCGCGTCGATGACGCCGCCGATCACCGCGACGACGAGGACGATAGCGAGCACGCCGACGCCGACCCAGCCAAGCACGATTCCCGCGGTGGCCAACCCACCGCCGGCCTCCCCGCGTTCGGCGATCTGCTTCTTCGCCTGGTAGCCGAAGATCAGCGCGAGGATGCTGCCGATCCAGTAGATCCAGACGATTCCCAGCACCAGGGACGCGATGGCCATCCCGTTGGTCGGGCGCGGCGGCTGATAACCCTGCCAATATGCCGGTGGACCGTAACCGCCCTGGCCGTAAGGGCTCGGACCATAGGGACCTGGTCCGTGATCCGGCGTCCCAGCCACATCCGGGCCGTGGGCGGGCGGCCCGTAAGGACTCGGCCAGTAACCCGGCGCCCCAGCCACATCCGGGCCGTCAGCGGGTGGCCCGTGAGTTCCGTAACCCGGCTGCTGATCGGATCGTGGCAGGCCAGCTGGCCCGGCCTGACCGGACCAGCTCTGTTCGGGCCCGGGCCACGCAGCCGCACCCGAACGCTGATCGGGCGGGACGTTCCACGGATCCTGCCCGATCGACTCCGACCTGCCCCCCGGATCGTGTAACGGGTCTTGTCGATCGTCGGATGAACTCGTCACAGCGCTCCCGGACGTTGATCGGTCTCCTGCTGGAACTTCGGTCCAACCACTGCGCTACCCATCCTCTGCTGATTCATCCCACCAGTCCAGCCCCGAGGTTGCGCACCACATTCGCGCTGCCGACGACCATTCACCCGCCGCGCTTGCCGCAGCGCCGGCTTGGGTGGGTTCGGCGACGACATCCGGTGCGTCCTCGGCCGGGTAGTCGACCGCGAAGGGTTCCCGCGGGAAGCCGAAGAAATGGTGGATCGTGCGCGGCGTCGGCCCGACCACCGCGATCCCGACGTCGACGCCGACCACCATCCAGCCCGGAAGCCGGGCCCGCAGCAGCGTCACCACCCAGAACGTGTCGAAGACTACGAGCCTGCCGGTCTCGTTCTCTGCCCACTCGGTCGCGATCGCGACCAGGAGGAACCCGACATCGCGACGAGCGACCAACGGTAGGTCGCAAAGAACCGGCCGAACGGAAGGGCCGCCAGTCCGGCGGCGAAGGCGACCATCCCGCTGGCGGCATGCAGGGTGACGAAGACGGTGTGCCAGATGGCCGAACCCCCAATATCCCACTGCGGAATATGTTCCACATCAACCTCCCACTATGGAATGTCATAGGTGCCCTCAGAGCGAGCGCGTCTGATTCACCCAGTCGTCGATCGTCTCCCACCACCGGTAGAGCCAGTCCACCTGCTCCTCCGGATCCTGCGGCACATCGCCGTGCGGCACCCGCCACCAGCGCATCCGCACGGTGGCGTCCAGCGGTAGCTCCTGCCAGATGTCGGCGACGGTGAAGAGGTGGTCGAGACCCGCGTGCGCGACCCAGACGACGTCCGCGTCCGGTGCGGCCGCGAGCGCTGCCGCCACGCCGCCCGGGCGGGGCGGCAGCACGTGGCGCATGGCCTCGGAGCGCCGGGCCATCTCCTCCAGGCCACCCGTCCGGAGCCGCTCGATGGCGGCGACCCGGCGACGCTCGGTGAAGTTGCCACCCTCCGGAAAGATCACGAACGCGTCATTGCCGTCCAGCGCGGTGGCCAGCTCACCGATGCGGCGCTCCGCCTCCCGCCCACCGCCGGACAGGAAACGGTTGGGCAGCCGGTTGAGCACCACGTCGATCGCGGGGGCCCACTGCAGCGCCCCGGACAGCACGACCCGTGGCTCGCGCGCATACCAGTTCATCAGCGCGTGCACGAGCAAGAACGAGTCGCCCGGGCCGGCATGGCGACAGAACACGAGCAAGGGGCGGTCCAGGTACTCGCCGGG
Source organism: Pseudonocardia sp. (assembly GCA_050701075.1). Taxonomy (GTDB): domain Bacteria; phylum Actinomycetota; class Actinomycetes; order Mycobacteriales; family Pseudonocardiaceae; genus Pseudonocardia. The sequence continues at coordinate 9,348 of JBOHEP010000593.1, forward strand.
GTCCGGACCCTCGACCTCCACCCGCAGCCGGAGCACCCGCGATGCCTCCCGGTAGAGCACCCGCAGGTACCACCCGATGAGCTGGTAATGCAGGTACTGGAACTTCGGGGTGCGCGCGGCCGCGCCGAAGCCCGCCGCCAACCAGAGCAGCAGCAACGCGTACAGCATCACGCTCTCCAGCACGAGTACGACGACCGCGACCCACAGGACGCGCAGCGCCCGAAGCTTCCCGGGCAACAACGGGGAGACCGCGGCCGCCGCGAGCAACCACAACGGCAGCGTGAGCAGCACTGCCAGGGTGAGCCCGACGACGGCGGGGGCGAGCACGACCCGGCGGATCCAGCGCGGCGGCGGTGTCCTCATCAGTTGCCTCCGATCGTGGCGCCCAGGTACTCCGTCGACGCGCGATGGGCGATCTCGATGCGACGACCGATGCCCGCGACATCGCGGTAACGCAGCGTCTCGCGGCTGTCCCACCGTGGCGCTGCGCCGTCACCGGCAGGAAGTACGTGCACCTCGACGCCGTCGGGTACGGCCGTGAGATCGCGTGCGAAGCGGTGCCGCCGCGCGATCTCGAACGCCACGGCCGCCACCTCCCACGGCCGGCGCGGCGGCCGCAAGGGCTGCTCGATCCGCCCGACCTGCAGGACGAACACCCGGGTCGCCCCCAACTCCACCGCCCGGCCCAGCGGGATGCTGTTGACCAGCCCGCCGTCGAGGTAATGGTGGCCGTCGCGTTCCACGGGTGGCAGCAAGCCCGGGACGGCCGACGAGGCCAGCACCGCGTCGACCAGCGGCCCCCTGTCGAACCAGTGTTCAGCGGCGTCCTCGATGCGCGCGGCACAGCACTGGAACCGAACCGGCAGATCCTCGATCCGCCGATCGCCGATCTGCGCGGTGAGCGCGCGGCGCAGCGGCATCGGGGAGTGGGCGGCGGTGCCGGAGCGGGCCAGCTCGCGCAGCCGACTGACCGTGCCCGCGCCGAACACCGCTTGCGCATCCGGTGACATCCACAGCGCGTCCAGCCGGTCGGCGGCCTCTCCCACGGGCGCGGCCGCGAGCACCGCCCCGTTCATCGCGCCCACCGAGGTGCCCAGCACGAGACCGGGCCGGACGCCGGCGTCCTCGAGCGCCCGGACCATCCCCACCTGCACAGCCCCCAGCAGTCCCCCACCCCCGAGGACAACCGCAGTGCACCCCACCCCCGACCCCACCCCGCCCATCCTCCACCCCACCCCCCCACCCGGCGAGTTGTCCGATCCGGCACGGCGAGTTGTCCGATCCGGCACGGCGAGTTGTCCGATCCGGCACGGCGAGTTCGCCATCCGAGCACGGAGGCTGGCGATTCGACGCGCGCCAGTCGGACGAGGCGACGGTTGACTGCGACCAATGCGTTCGGCAGGTCTGGCATCAACCTCCTCGCTGAACCCGACCGACAGGCTCGCCGTGCCGGATCGGACAACTCGCCGTGCTCGTTTGGCGAACTCGCCGTGCCGGATCGGACAACTCGCCGTGCGCGTTTGGCGAACTCGCCGTGCCGGATCGGACAACTCGCGGCTAGCTAGAAGGCGGGCCAGGGGATGGCGGGGCCGTTGCCGGACGGCTCGGGGTAGCACGGGTCGGCCAGCAGCGCGTCCACCCGCCTGGAGAGGGCTGCCACCTCCCGGCGAGTGATGTGCTTTCGCAGCCCCTCGCACAGCCCCCCGTCGAGCTCGGCACGCAGCCGGCGCACCCGGTCGAGGACGTCCGCGGGAAGCGCCTGACCGATCCACCCCCACAACACCGTGCGCAGCTTGTCCTCGATATGCAGACAGAGCCCGTGATCGACGCCGTACACCCCGCCGTCGACGCCGGCAAGCACGTGCCCGCCCTTGCGGTCGGCGTTGTTGGTGAGCACGTCGAACGCGGCCATCGCGCGCAGCTCCGGCCGGTCGGCGTGCGCGAGCACGGCCGGCTCACCTCGCTGGCCACGGGCCCGCAGCACCCCGAGCCAGCCGGGCTGCACGTCCTCGGGCGCGCAGACGTCGACCAGCTCGCGCTCGTCGTCGGTGTCCACCCACACCTGCACCATGCCGGGACCGAACGGTCCCTCCCGCAACAGCGTCGGTGGCACCACGTGGAAACCGCCGGCCTCCGAGATCAGGTACGCCGCCACCTCGCGGCCCGCGAGCGTCCCGTCGGGGAAGTCCCACAGCGGGCGCTCCCCGCGCACCGGCTTGTACACACAACGCAGTTCGACCCCGTCGGCGGCGATGGTGCCGACGAGGGTGGCGTTGGAGGCGTGGACCAGCCGCCCGGTGATGTCCATCCGGCCGTGCCGGAGTAGTCCCGGCACAGCCCGGTCGCGGGTGTCCACGATACGTCGGTCAGTCTCCGACGCGGGATCGCTGCCGGTAGCCGTTCAACCGGGCGCAGATGTGCCCGGCGGGATCCAACGGCGCGGCACACAGGGGGCACGGTGGCCGCCCGGCCGACACGACCTTCTCGGCCCGCTGGGCGAACGCCCGGGCCTGCGGCGGCGTCAGGAACACGCGCAGCGCGTCGGGCCCCTCCTCGGTGTCGTCGAGCACGACCGACTCGTCGATCTCCTCCTCGCTCACCGCCAGAAGCTCGACCACGATCGACTTCGAATCGGCGTCCCAGCCCAGACCCATCGTGCCGACCCGGAACTCCTCCTCCAGCGGCACGGCGAGCGGGTCGAGGTCGGTGCGGTCGGCGGCCTCGTGATCGGCGGACAGCTCGGAGCCGAACCGGCGCACCACTTCCTGCAACAGCGCGCCGATCCGTTCGGCCAGCACCGACACCTGCGCCTTCTCCAGAAGCACACTGACGGTTCGCGACTCCTCGATGGCCTGGAGGTAGAAGGAACGGTCGCCGGGCTCGCCGACGGTCCCGGCGATGAAGCGCTCGGGCTGACGAAAAACATGGATGACACGTGACATGACATCTCAAGAGTAGGCCACCGACGCGTGGGCGGCATACCCCATGGTCAGCCGCCCGTCGATCCGCCCACGACGGCGTCGGAGCTGCGGGCGGCCGCGGCGCGACGACGGCGCTTGGGCTTCGGCGGGATCAGCCCCGCGACGTCGCCGCCGAGGTCGTTGACGCGCGCGACGAACGGGCGGGTCTCGGTGTAGTGGACGACGCTGATCGAGCAGGTGTCGACCATGATCCGCTGGAAGTTGTCCAGATGCGTGGCTAGGGCGTCGGCCAGCACCGCCTTGATGACGTCGCCGTGGCTGCACGCGAGCCAGACGGCCTGTGGTCCGTGCTCGGCGGCGATCCGCGCGCCGTGCCGGCGGACAGCGGCGACCGCCCGGGCCTGCATCCCGGCCAATCCTTCGCCGTCGGGGAAAACCGCGGCCGACGGGTGTGCCTGGACGACCTTCCACAGCGGTTCCTTGGCGAGGTTCTTCAGCGCGCCGCCGGTCCAGGATCCGTAGTCGACCTCCGCCAGCTCCGACTCGGCGATCGGGGTGAGACCGCGGTCCGTGGCCAGCGGGGCGACGGTCTGCTCGCAGCGGATCATCGGCGAGCACACGATCGCGGCCAGCGGCACCCCGGCGAGCCGCGCCACGACCTTCTCGGCCTGCATGCGTCCGGTGTCGTCGAGCTCGACGCCGGGGGTGCGCCCGGCGAGCACGCCGGCGACGTTGGCCGAGGACCGGCCGTGGCGCAGCAGGATCAGGGTGGTCACGATCACCGAGACTACGTGCCACCGACAGTCACCGACCCCGAGATCACCGTCCGCAGCTCGGCCGCCCTCAGCGCTACTGCAGATACTTCGGCTGGTTCAGCCCGAATTGATGCTGCAACGCGGAGGGCGCCGGTTACCTCGCCGAGATCCACCCCGAACCCAGCGCCGCGAAGATCAGCGCCCCGAGCGCCACCCGGTACCAGACGAAGACATAGATGCTGTGGTCCGCGACGTAGCGCAACAACCACGCGATCGTCGCGTAACCGACGCCGAAGGCGATCACGGTCGCCACGACCATCTGCGCCACGCTCGGACCGTCACCGGCCAGGACGTCGGGGATCTGGAAGATCCCGGCCGCCACCACCGCCGGGATGGCGAGCAGGAACGAGTAGCGCACCGCCGCGGTGCGGGTGAGGCCGAGGAACAGGCCCGCGGTGATCGTCCCCCCGGACCGCGACACTCCGGGGATCAACGCCATCGCCTGCGCGAACCCGAGTATGACGCCGTCGACGGGCGTCATCTGCCGCAGTTCGGTGCGCTGCCGACCCACCCGTTCGGCCAGCCCCAACAGCAGCCCGAACACGACCAGCGTCGTGGCGATCAGCCAGAGGCTGCGTGCCTCGTCCTGGATCTGGTCCTCGAACAACAACCCGAGGACACCGATGGGGATCGTGCCGATGATCACCAGCCAGGCCAGCCGGTAGTCGGGGGTGGCGCGCACGGCCGGGTCGCGGAACCCGCGGAACCAGGTCGCGATGAGGTGGCCGATGTCCCGCGCAAAGTAGATGAGCACGGCCGCTTCGGTGCCGAGCTGGGTGACCGCGGTGAACGCGGCGCCGGCGTCGTTGTCGAAGAACACCTCGGAGACCAGCCGCAGGTGCGCCGAGGAAGAGATCGGCAGGAACTCCGTGAGCCCCTGCACCAGCCCCAGGACGAGGACCTCGAGCCAGGTCATCGGGCGCACTCCGCGCAACGCGTGAGCCGAGCCCGATTCGACACCGTGACAGCCACGGCGACGGACCGTACCGCTCGGCACGAGATCACCTCCGCATAGGCTGCGATCGTGCGGCAACGCCAGGTGGGGTCCAGCCGGTTGCGGATCTCACGGATCGGGCTGGGCACGATGAGCTGGGGTGAGGACACCGACCTCGACGCCGCCGCCGAGCGGCTGACCGCGTTCGTGGACGCGGGTGGCACCCTCGTCGAGACCTCGGGCTCCTACGCCGGCGGCGTCGCACAGAACATGCTGGCGGGCTGATCACCGGCACCGTACGCCGCGTGGACCTGGTGCTGGCCGGACGCGCCGCAGTGGGCAACGGTGTGCTCGGCGGCGGGGCCGGGCGGGGAGCGCTCCTCACCGGCCTGGACGCGGTGCTGCGCCGGCTTCGCACCGACCACCTCGATCTGTGGCAGCTTCCCGGCTGGGACCCGACGTGGCGTTGGACGAGACGCTCTCCGCGGCACAGCAGGCGGTGACCTCCGGGCGAGTGCGCTACACGGGACTGGTCGGCCCGCGGGATTGCAGCTCGCAACGATCGCCGAGCGGGCCCGGACCGCCGGGCCCACCGCGGTGCAGGTCTCGGTTCTGGCGGAGTACTCGCTGCTCGCGCGCGAGCCGGAGGCCGGGCTCCTACCGGCGGCGGCGCACCACGGCGTCGGGCTGCTGGCCTGGGCGCCGCTCGGGCGCGGCGTCCTCACCGGGAGGTACACCGACGGTACCCCGGCCGACCCGGGTGCGGCGTCGGCGGTCCGGGCGCCCTATGTGGAGGTCCGGCGCACCGAGCGTTCGGCCCGGATCGTGCAGGCCGTCCGCACCGCCGCCGACGGCCTGGGCGTCTCGCCGCTGGCGGTGGCACTCGCCTGGGTACGGGACCGGCCCGGCGTGGCCGCGGCGGTGGTCGGGGCGCGCGACGCCGCCCAGCTCGCCGCTTCGATGGCTGCCGACAGCGTCACCCTGCCTGCGGCGATCCGTTCGGCCCTGGACGACGTCAGCGCCTCCGCCTGACTCATCGCTGCTTGACCCTGGCACGGGCTCCGGGCCGGCCCTATGGTGTGAGAACCCCACTCGCTGTTCCACTGCGGCGTGGGGTACAGGGGCCGGTGCTCCGGCCAGGGCTGGCGAGAGGTGGACCGGGTGGGACGCAGCGGCGCGACCAGCGCGATCGAGGGGGACACGGTCGACGGGGAGTGGGAGTACCGCCCGGTCAAGCTCCCCGGGGACGTGTCCCGGATGACCGCGGCGGTACGGCTGGCGATCCAGGCCGAGTTCGGAGGTTGGGAGCTCTCGCGCGTGCGGCTCTATCCGCGGGGGGTCCGCAAGGTGTGGCTGCGCAGGCGGCGCAGCTCCCGGAACCTCCCAGAGCTGTCGATCTAGCGGGTCCATGCCGCGTCGGCTTCGGCAAGGCCGCGATCAGCGATTGGGAACGGGGAGCCGGGTCAGCTGCGGTCATCTGTTCCGAAACGGCGATCAGTGCCCGGCTGTGGACCTGGGCGGACCACCGGCGCCCTGGGGCAGACCACCGGCGCCCTGGGGCAGACCACCCGCGAGCGGGGGCAGACCACCGGCACCCTGGGGCAGACCACCCGCGAGCGGGGCCAGACCACGGCGCCCTGGGCCGACCACCGGCCGCATGATCAGCGGCTGGGAACGCGGAGCCGCCCCGAGCGCAGCCTGCGGTTCCCAACCGTTGATCACTGGCGCGCAGACATGGAGATCCGCCGCCGGCGCCCGGCACGGAGCCGGTCCGCCGCTCACGCGATGAGCACGACCTTCCCGGTGCTGGCGCGCGAGCCGAGCCTGCGCAGTGCCTCCGGGGCCTGGTCCAGCGGCAGCTCCACACCCACCAGCGGATCGATCTTCCGCCGCGCCCACAAGGCGTTCAGCGCATCCTGCCACTGCGGGATCTTCTGCGGGTCCAGTTGCCGGTAGTAGCCCCAGTGCACGCCGACGACCTCGTAGTTCTTCACGAGGATGTGGTTGGTCGGGGCGTCGGCGAAGCGGCCGGACACGAACCCGATGACCAGGATCCGGCCCTCGAACGCCGCCACCCGGCGTGACGCGTCGAAGACGTCGCCACCGATCGGGTCGAAGATCGCATCGGCGCCGTGGCCACCGGTGAGCTCCTTGACCCGCGCGACGAGATCCTCCGAGCTGTACTCGATCACCTCGTCAGCGCCCGCCGAGCGCGCGACCTTGCACTTGTCCGGCCCGCCCGCGGTGCCGATCACGCGTGCGCCCGCAGCCTTGCCCAGCTGCACCGCGGCGCTGCCCACACCCCCCGCGGCGCCGTGCACGAGCAATGTCTCCCCGGGCTGGAGCCGGCCGCGGTGGTGCAGCGCGCAGTAGCCGGTCTGGTAGGCGATGAGCATCCCGGCGGCCTGCGCGGGGCTCATCCCCTCGGGCCACGACAGCGTCGCGGCGTCGTCGAGCAACGCCAGCTCGGCGAACCCGCCCCGGCCCACGGGCGGGATCCCGATCACCCGATCACCGATGCCGGCACCGGCTCCCTCGCCCGCCGCGACGACCTCGCCCGCGATCTCCAACCCGGGCGTGAACGGCAGCGGCGGGCGCTCCTGGTACTTGCCCTGGCAGAGGAGGATGTCGGGGAAGTTGCAGGCAGCCACATGCACCCGGACCAGCACCTGTCCCGGGCCGGGCTCCGGGTCGGGGAGAGCGTCGTGCCAGGTCAGGACGTCGCCGGGCTCACCGAGCTCGTGCACCTGCCAGCCGCGCATCAGCTGACCTCCCAGCTGATCACCGGCTGGCGCGCATCAGCTGGACTCCCAGCTGGCCCCGGGAAGCACCGCCCCGTCCTTCGGGCCGGGCACCCCGCGGAACTCGAACGGGGCGGACTCGAGTCCGGGCTGGACGAACCAGCACTCCCCCGGCTCACCGCGTTCGATGACCTGCTCGATCGCGTCGGTCACCTCGTCGCAGCTGAGCAGGGGGAAGTCGGCGAACTGGTCCTTGACGTCCGCAAGCAGCGGGGTGTCGACGAACCCGGGGCAGACCGCATTGACCTGGATGTCGTCGACGGCAAGCGTGGGTGCCACGGACCGGACGTACCCGATGAGGGCGTGCTTGGTCAGCGCGTACAGCGGGTCGCCGGGCAACGCCATGAGCCCCGCCAGCGACGCCGTGACGACGATGTTTCCGCCGCCGGCCCTGCGCAGCGCCGGCACGGCCGCGGTGAGCCCGAAGACAACGTGATCGACATTGACGCCCATGATCCGCCGGTACCCCTCGAGGTCGAGGTAGTCCACCCCACTCTGCCCAGAGGTGATGCCGGCGTTGAGCACCACGATGTTGAGCCGACCGAAGCTGTCCTCGGCGACGTCCACCGCGATCGTCATGCTGTCGGAGTCGGAGACGTCGCCCGGCAGGGCGAGCCCGCCGACCTCCTCGGCGAGCGCCCGCGCACCGGCCTCGTCCAGATCGGAGATCGCGACGACCGCCCCGGCGGCGGCGAGGCGGCGCACCGCCGCGGCCCCGATTCCGGACGCTCCGCCAGTGACCAGCGCGGCTTTGCCTGTGAGATCCATCAGCAGCTCCTCAAGAAGGTGTCGAGCACTCGGGTACCGAACCGCAGCGCGTCGACGGGCACCCGCTCGTCGATCCCGTGGAACAGCGACGCGAAGTCCAGATCGGGCGGCAGCCGCAGCGGCGCGAAGCCGAAGCATGCCATCCCGAGCTGCGCGAAGTGCTTGGCGTCGGTGCCTCCGGAGAGCATGTACGGGATCGTCCGCGCGCCCGGGTCCTCGGTACGCAGCGCCGCCGCCATCGCCTCCACCAGCGGGCCTTCGAACGGGGTCTCCACCGGCGGCAGATCGGTGACCCACTCGCGGCTCACGTCCGGACCGAGGATCTCGTCGACCTCGGCCAGGAACGCCTCCCGCCGCCCCGGCAGCACCCGGCAGTCCACCACCGCCTCCGCCGTCGACGGGATGACATTGGCCTTGTAGCCGGCGTCGAGCATCGTGGGGTTGGCGGTGTCGCGGACGGTGGCACCGACGATCCGGGACAGCGGGCCGAGCTTGCGCAGCGACCCCTCGAGATCGTCCTCGGGGAACTCCAGGCCGGTCAGCTCGCTCATCTGCTCCAGGAACGCCCGAACGGTATCGGTGAGCACCAGTGGGAACGTGTGGTTGCCCAGCCTCGCGACGGCCTCGGCCACCTTCGTGACGGCGTTGTCCTCGTGCAGGAACGACCCGTGCCCGGGCTTGCCGCGGGCGCGCAGCCGCATCCAGGCGATGCCCTTCTCAGCGGCTTCGATCAGGTAGACGCGCTGGTCCTCGCCCACGGTGAGGGAGAACCCGCCCACCTCGCCGACGGCCTCCGTGCACCCGTCGAACAGGTCGGGCCGGTGCTCGACGAGCCAGCCCGCCCCGTACTTGCCACCCGCCTCCTCGTCGGCGAGGAAGGCGAAGACGATGTCCCGGGGCGGCACCACGCCCTCGCGCTTGAAGCGGCGCGCGACGGCGATCGTCATCGCGACCATGTCCTTCATGTCCACGGCGCCGCGGCCCCACACGTAACCATCCTGGACGGCGCCGGAGAAGGGGTGCACCGACCACTCGCCGGCGTCGGCGGGCACGACGTCGAGGTGGCCGTGGACGAGCAACGCGCCGCGATCGGGGTCGGCACCGGGCACGCGGCAGATCACGTTGTCGCGCCGCGGCGCGCCGGACTCGACCATCTCGATCTCGTAGCCGACCTCGGTGAGCTTGGCCGCGACGTACTCCGCCGCCTCCCGCTCGCCGGTGACGGTGGCGGGGTCGCCGGTGTTGGTGGTGTCGATACGGATGAGGTCGGAGCACAGCTCGACGACCTCGTCCTCGGCTGAGCCGACGCCCGTCATGCGGATCTTCCTACCACCGACGGGGGGTGGGGGGTGCGGGCGGGCGGGTCGGTTATCCTCATCGTGCAGGTCCGAGTGGCGGAATGGCAGACGCGCTAGCTTGAGGTGCTAGTGCCCTTTAACGGGCGTGGGGGTTCAAGTCCCCCCTCGGACACATTCGTTAAGTCCACGGGTAGGCGTGGCATCGCTTCGACCACCACCACGCGCTCCGGGTGCGGTAGATCATCGAGATACCGAGCTCGCGGTACAGCTCGCACTTGTCGCCCGCGTCAGCGCTTCGCAGGACGTCCAGCAGCCCGCCGAGGCCGTCGACTACTGCAGCGACCTCATCAGGCCCGAGCCGCTTCGGTCGACGAGTGGGTCGAGCCTCCAGGCTGGTCTCGGCGGTACTGCGCCGTCGGCGCACGTCGCGCGTCCACTCCGCCACCATCTGCGGGTCCGCACCCGCCTCGAGCGCGGCCCGGTGCCGAGCGAGAAGCCGGTCGCACTCCGCCAGTTCCCGGCGCGCCATTTCCGCGGTGGCGTCGACGGCAGGCCCGTCATCGACCTCGGCGAGCGCGGACGCTAACCTTTTGGTGTTGAACGCCGTCGCCAACCAGGCGTCGAGAGGCTCGACCACGGCATCCTCCCGCAGGTACACCGCCGCCGGGTGCTCGATCCGGTTGGCCAGCGCGTACTCGTAGGGGAACCGGCACCGGTAGTGCGCCCGGCCGTGGTTCCACGTGCCCTGCATCTTCCGCCCGCACACCGAGCAGCGCACCAGCCCGCGCAACGCGTAGGGCCGCCGCACCCGCGTCCCCGTCTCCCGTGGCGTCCGCGGCCCGCGAGACGACATGCGCCGCTGTACCTGCTCGAACACCTCGTCCTCGACCAAAGCAGGATGCGCGACCTCGTCCGACACCACCCACAGGTCGGGAGCGTTCCACGCCAGCCGCGTCTGATGGCCCAACCCGACGTCCTCGACATCGATCAGCGACTCCTGCTTGCGTTGCCGATTCCACACCTGACGCCCGGCGTACCGGCGGTTGGTCAGGATCGTGCGCAGCGCACCCTTCGACCACGCGACGCCGCTGCGGTGCCGGTTGCGGCCCGGGTCGGCCGCCGACGGCGACGGCGACGGCGACCATCGCCCGTCAGCCGCTGGGCGATCGCGAAGATCCCGTACCCGCCGAGGTACTCCGCGTAGATGCGCCTGCACCACCGGTCCGGTGACCGGGTCGGGCTCCAGGACCCATAACCGGCGCCCGTCCGCCGCCTTCGCCGGGTTCGGATGCGGACCAGCATCGGCCAGCCGGTACCCGTACGGCGGCCGCCCTCCCAGGAACCGACCCTCGATCTGCGCCTGCGCCGCCATCGCAGTGCGCACCCGGATCCGGATCCGGGTCCGGGTCCGGGTCCGCTCCCCCTTCGACATGCCCGCGAACACCGACATCACCAGATCGTGCGCCTCGGAGTCCGGATTGATCGCACCCCCGACCTCCGGCACCCACAACCCGACCCCGTAGTGCTGCAGCACCGGGTAAGTCAGCCCGTACTGGTTGCCGTAGAACGCCCGCTGCGGCTCCCCGATGACCACCGCGTCGAACGAGCGCCGCGGGTCCTTCATCGCACCGAGAAGCCGAGCCGCCTCCAGGCGCCGCTTCCACGGGATCGAGCGCGACAGCCCCGACGTCGAAGAACTCCTCCACGATCGCGCCATGCCCGTCGATCAACGACCGAGCCCGCGTACGCTGCCAGTTCCGCGACGCCTCCGGGTCCTGCTGATCCTCCGTCGACACCCGGCCGTAGAACGCGAACCTCATCATCATGCAGCCTCCCGCTCTACCTCATCGCGCTCGTCGATCCGGACAGCAGCGGCGCGCACGATCCGGAGCAGGACCCGGACCGCCCCCACCGTGACGACCGGCGGCTCCTCCGGGACGACAACGCGGACCTCTACCTCAACAGCGTGGTCGTTCTCGCTCACGTCGCTCCTCCCCGCCCTAGCGGGAGTTTCCGGGCTATTTCGATCATGGGTGTGTTGCAGCTGGTCACGGCGTTGTTGATGTTCGTCGGGTGTATGACCTAAGTGGGGGGTGCCCAGCGGTTGAGGTTGAAGATCTCGGTGA
>JBOHEP010000594.1:0-11457 GCA_050701075.1 Pseudonocardia sp.
TCACCCGTCCTACGCCAAGCCGACCTCCCCAACACCACCCACCGTCCCCTGGTGGGGCAACCGCACACTCCACTACCAGTTCGCCTGACCCTTGCCCCCAACCAACTGCGTGGAAATCCGCGTTAGCAGGAGGATCACCACAACACATTAGCTCTGCGTCGGCGCACCAGCACGAGCGTTTCCCCAGCTCAAAGGCACCCAGACTCGGCCGGCGCACACCCACTCCGACCGATGGGCTTGCCCGAATCAACTACACGGAAATCCGCGCTAACGCGGACTTCCACGCGCACTAATTCTCCCTCCATCGGCTCGGTCCTGGGCATGCGCCGGTGTAGCCGGGACCGCGCCTGAGCAGCGGAGTTATGCTGCGCTGAGATCCAGTTGGTCGCTCAGTCGAGGGTCAGTTGAAGTGTTCATCCACAAGGCAGCCGGAAGTGTTACTGATCCGTGATCAACACGGGAACGGGTCGTAGATCCTTTGTCAAGCCGTTTGAGCAGGGCTTTCAGGCCGGGCCGGGAACGACACACGCACATTCGAGCTTCGGTCTGCCCGCATGCCGGGTCTGGTAGACCGGGCGGGTGACAGCGGAACCGGCCCCCGGCATGGAGTTCTTCACCGCGCCCACCCAGCTCAACCAGCGCCGGTACGAGGCGCTGCGCGCCTACTTCGTGGAGCGGACCAGCCTCGCCGAGGCCGGCGCCCGCGCCGGCTACACCCGCGCGAGCATGGCCAGCCTGGTGCGCGACTTCCGCGCCGGCAAGGTGGCGATGTTCGCCGCGCCCGGGCGGCCCGGCCCGAAGAGCGCCCCGGCCAAGGACCGCGCCCGCGCCCGGGTGGTGGAGCTGCGCCGCCTGGGCCTGTCGGTCTATGAGATCAGCTCCCGGCTGCGCGCCGAGGCGACCCCGCTCAACCGCACCGGGGTCGGCCAGATCCTCGCCGAGGAGGGCTTCGGGCGGCTGCTGCGTGGTCCCGAGCCCACCGCCAGCGCCAACCCGGCGACCACCGGGCGCGACGCGCACCTGCCCCGGGCGTCGGTCATCGACTTCGCCTCGTTCCCCGCCCGCGCCGACACCAGCCTGGCCGGGCTGCTGCTGGTGGTCCCCGACCTGGTCGCCCTCGACCTACCCGCCCTGGTGGCCAAGGCCGGCTACCCCGGCACCGCGGCGATCCCCGCCGTCAGCCGGGTTCTGTCCCTGCTGGCGCTGAAGCTGACCGCCACCCGGCGGGTCTCCCACGTCGACGACCTGATCAGCGACCCGGCCAGCGCCCTGTTCGCCGGGCTGTCGGTGCTGCCCAAGAAGTCGCGCTCACCGACTACTCCTACCGACTCGGCCACGACCACCAGCAGCGCTTCCTGGCCGCCCTGGACCAGAAGATGATCGGCGCGGGCCTGGCGACCGCCGAGGACGCGATCTTCGATCTCGATTTCCACGCGGTGATGCACTGGGGCGCCGTCCCGGTCCTGGAGAAGCACTACGTGCCAACCCGGTCCCAGCGGTCCCGGTCGGTGCTGACCTTCTTCGCCCAGGACAGCGGCACCCACAACCTGGTCTACGCCAACGCCGACATCTCCAAGGCCACCGGAGAACCGGGAGGTCATCGCCTTCTGCGACCACTGGAAGGCCGTCAGCGGCACAGACCCCGCCATGCTGATCATGGACCAGAAGGTCACCACCCAACAGGTGCTCGGCGAGCTCGACGCACGCGGGGTCAAGTTCGCCACCCTGCGCATGCGCTCACCCGCCCTGGTGCGCCACATCAACAGCCTGAACAGCAGCGACTACAAGACGATCACCCTGGACCGGCCCGGCAGGCACAACCGACCCAAGGTGGCAGAGTCCGCCGCGGTCAGACTCACCAGCTACCCCGGCACCGTCCGCCAGCTGGTCGTCACCGGGCTGGGCCGCGAGGCACCCACGGTCATCATCACCAACGACGACGACATCAAGACCAAGACCCTGATCGAGCAGTACGCCCGGCGGATGACCATCGAGCAACGCCTCGCCGAGATCATCCAGGCATTCTGCGCCGACGCCCTCTCCAGCACCGTCAACCTCAACGTCGACCTCGACATCATGCTGTGCGTCCTGGCCCAAGCCCTCCTCGCGGCATTCCGCGCCCGGCTCGGCCCCGGCTACGCCGCCGCCACACCCGACACCCTCCAACGACGCTTCCTCGACACACCCGGAACGATCCTCACCGACACCGACACGACCACCGTCATCCTCAACCGCCGCGCCTACTCACCGGTCCTGCGCCAGTCCGACCTCCCCACACTCACCACCATCCCCTGGTGGCAAGGCCGCCAGCTCCGCCTCCAGTTCGCCTGACCAAAGGCCGAATCCGCTGCATGGAAATCCGCGCTAACCCCACCACCGGTACCGCACTCCGGTCAGTCGCGCACGGCGACATCGCCGCGGCAGGCACCGCCGCCCGTCACCCCTCCCGGGCGGGGCCTGCTGGCGCGACTGCTCGGCCGCAGCGAATAGCCGCCGTCGCCGCCGCAGCCGCCGCCGGTGGCCGTCCGGTCGGGCCCTCCCGCGTCGATGATCCCGGGCACTGGCGTGGCCCCTCTCCGGGGGACGCGCCAGACGATCAGCGGGCTCGGTCCGCCGGTGGGAGGAGCCCGAACAGACCAGGACTTCCTGCCCGGGGCCAGCCCATCAGGACCTGACCTCTCCTGCCACAACACCAAGATCCGGTAAGCGACCCCGGGCATCGCACTGGGTCTCGCATAGGCCTGACAGGGGCATCACAGGCTTTCACATGGTTCAGGCCTGAGCGACAGCTCACCAAGGGGCGGCGAGTGGACAGTCGCCGCGAACCACGGTCATCCTGGAGCCATGACAACGCCCACTCGGCACCGGCGAAGTCCGGTAGCTCAGACGCCCGGCAGGCCGCCTGCTCCAGGACGACAGGAGACCATCGAGTCGCTCCTGAAGGAGACCGGCCGCGGCATCGTCCCTGTCCGCAAGACATTCGTCCAGGTAGGCCACGGCGACACCACCGCGCCGGGCCGGATGGCCGCCTTCATCTCCGGCGGCGACAGCCGCGGCCTGGAGGCGTACCTGTTCGCGCACGCGATGGCCAGCAGCAGCAGCCCGTACAACGTCAGCCTCGACGCCGGCACCTGGGTACGGGTCCTCGGAATCGGCGAGACGGAAAGCGGTGTGATCGATCCCGACGATCCGTCGGCATTGTCGGCCGTGTCGAAGGTCTTCAAGCGAATCGAGGATCGCAAGCTGATCACTCGTACCCGGGTCGCCCGCAAGAGTGTGATCACGCTACTGAACGAGAGTGGTAGGGGTCGGGCCTACTACCGTCCCACGAAGGGCCGCACTCGGGGCAACCGCTGGCTCCAGCTGCCGCACGCCTACTGGACCGCGGATCACTACCGCACGCTAACCCTGCCGGCGAAGGCGATCCTGCTCGTGGCGCTCACCCGCCCCGACGGGTTCCAGCTCCCCGAGCGCTTCGGTCCGGACTGGTACGGCATCTCGCCCGACACCGTCGGCGACGGCCTCCGCGAGCTGATCAAGCGGGAGCTGCTCAACCGGGAGTTCACCTGGGTGGAGGCGAGCCGAGCAGCCCACGGCTGGACCCAGGTCCACCGCTACACCCTGCTAGGCCCGTACTCCGCCGCCGCCCGCACAGCCGCCACCCGCAGCCGCGACACCGACACCGACACCGACACCGACGACGTGCTCGACGCTGGCCTGCACCTGGTCGTCACCGACGACACCGAAGCACAGCCCGCCTGACCCGTCGCTTCACGAGGCGGGGGACGGCCGTCGCAACCGGCCGCCCCCCGTTCACCGCACAACCCCCGGTAGTCCCGACAAAGGAAGACAAGGAGGTCAGGCGATGCCACCCAGCATCCCACCCGACCACGATCCTCACGATCCCCAGCAGCCGGACTGGCCGCGTGCGCTGGTCGACCTGCTCGCCCGCACGCTCCACAGCCCCAACCCGACAGACCACGAACGCGCCGTCGCGCTGCTCCGCGCCGTAGTACTCCCCCTGGCCGCGATCGCCGTCGCCACCGCTCTCGTCGTGCTCCTGGTCGTCGTCACCATGGCCTAGCCCCCAACGACCGCCGAGATCGCCGAGATCGCCGACGAACTCGATTATCGGATCAACAGCAACGACCAGCCCGCACCGGATCTGATCAACCGCGCCACGGCCGACGGCTGGGGTGAGAATGAGGGTTCTCTCCCTAGTCCTGTCGGGGTGTGTCATTGGGGTGGACGCGCGGCCAAACCCATGTGGTGCCCGTCACATCAGGTTGCTGGGGGGTGGTAGCGCGCCCGGCACTATGAGGGAAGCACCCGACCGGAGACAGCCGCTATGGATCGTGATCGAGGCGCCCGGCGCAAGCCGGGCGAGTCGTATCGCCACGGTCCGCGCGAGCTGGCGGTCGCCGATGCGCTACAAGCCGCCCGTCACGGCCGTGACGAATCGGCCTACTCATGGGTCGGCGAGGACGACGACCAGCGCGCACAGGCCCACGCCGCGCAGCTCGACCAGTTCGCCGCCCGAGTCGACGTGCGCGCCCAGGAACAGGCCGACCGGCTCGCACGGCTCGCCGCGGACGTCGACATCCACACCCGGCTGGCGCTGATCGGGTTCACCGGCAGCGAGTACGAGGAGTTCAAGAACGAGCTGGCCCGCTACGGCGTCGATGTCATGACCGGGTGGCTGCGCACCGGGAAGATTTTCCCCAAGATGCGCGAGGCCGGCTACGGGCTGCCCGCCCCACCCGACGGCGCGTTCGACCGCGACGCCCAGGACGAACTCGCGGGCGAGACCGTCACGGCGGCGCTGTACCGGTTCCACCACGATGTGCTGCTGCGCCGGCGCTGGGACCCCAGCAAAGGTGCTCGGCTCACCACGTTCTTCATCGGCCAGTGCAAGATCCGCTTCGCCAACATCTACCGCGCCTGGCTCGAGAAGGAGGTCCCCTCCGACATGCTGCTTGACCCCGCCACCGATGACTCCCGGCTGCACCGCCCCACCTCTGTGGTTGACAGCCCCGAGTGGAAAGCCGTCGCGCGCAGCTACATCCGGCGCGGCACCCGCGCGATCAGCGACCCTCGCGCTCACCGGGCCCTGGAGATGATCGCCCGCGACCGACCCCAGGCCGAGATCGCCCGCGAGCTCGGGATGACCGAGAAGGCCGTGGAACGGATGATGGCCAACCAGCGCGCCCGCATCGCCCGGCTCGGTATCGCATGAGCACCACACCACCATCGGGCCCCGAAGCGCGTGTGCAGCGGCGGCCGTCGATGACCGAGCTCATCGCCCGGTCCTCTCTCGGGTCCCGCGACGCCGTTGCGGCGCGCCGCCGGGTGCGAGCCGACGTCGCCGCCCGCATCGTGGAGCAGGCCGCACGCCGCCCGGTCCCGGTCCGCAACGCCCCGACCCGGCCTCCCGCTTCCGCTCGGGCACAAGATGTTGGGGGGAAACCGGAGTAGCGGCACTACACCTTCGGTGTCGACGCGGATCCCAGTCAGGGACCGCGCGGCACCACAGCACCAGGAAGGTGTCTGATCATGGCTCGCTCCTCACGTTCCACCGGCAGCCGCTCCGGTAGCGCCCGCAGCGCGATCACCGGCCGGTACGTCACCCCGGCCACTGCCGCGCGGCACCCGCGCACCACGGTGACCAACGCTCCCGGCGCCAGCGCCGCAACGGGGACCGCGCACCGCAGCGCGATCACCGGGCGCTACGTCACGCCCGCCACCGCCTCGCGGCACCCGCGCACCACGGTCACCGAGAACGGCTGACCGAGAAGGGAACGACCCACCCCGGCCGGGCCGGCGGCTCACCCCCGCTGGCTCGGCCGGGCTTCTCCGACTCGAGCCGCTGCTGGCGCCACCAGGCAACACCGGGAGTCAAGGCGGGCGCCCGGAGAAGCATCCCCGCCGCGAGGTACTCGATGCGATCTTCTACCTGGTCCGCGGGGGGATCGCCTGGGCTCAGCTGCCCCGCGACTTTCCCGCCGCACCAGAGCCGTCTATTGGGTCATCGAGCGCACCTTCGCCTGGATCAGCAAGTTCCGCCGGTGCGTGCGGGACTACGAGACCCTGCCCCACCCACCACGAGGCGCTGGTCCACATCTCCATGATCATGACCATGTCCCGACGCCTCGCCCGCACCGGAGACTGGTAGCGCGAGTTTCAAAACGCTCTCTTACGGCGAGGTCCAACTCGACTTGGCCTCGCGCTTGCGATTGTCGGGCAGCTGAGCAGAGGGGGTGGTGGGTGGGGCCCTGCAGAGCTACGGCCAGCCAATCCCACTGACGTTCGAGGCGTTGGCGCAGCCCAGTCGGTCGTCTTATACACCTTGATCATGGTCTACGCAGCTAAGGGTGACGCAGATCACCGACGTTGAGGCCGGCGCTTCCTTCCTTTAACTGGCATGTCTGGAAGCCATCAGCCTGGAGGAGACCTCACATGACCGCTCCTGCTCCTATCCCGCCTCCACGTCGCCGGTTCGGGATGCCGCTGCGCGACCTGGTGATCCTGATCGTCTCAGCCGCCGGCGGGGCGACTGCTGGCCTGCTGCTGATCACCGCCGCCGTCCCCGCCGGGCAGGCGGTACTTGGTGGGTTCGCAGCGTTCGCCGGGACGCTCTACTTCCTCGACCGCATCGCCGAGTAGGTCAGGGCCTACAGCACCACCACCCTGGTCGACGGCTCGTGATCGACGGAGTCGCTGGAGACCGTTACCGCCGCAGCGGTGAGGATCAAGACTCCGTGAAGGGCCTTCGAGGGCAGGAAATGGTCATCAATGACTACCTATCGTGCACATTAGGTCTCGATCGACTACTTGCAGCTCATCTTCAGTGTATTGCTAACTATTTTTCTCCCGCTTCAACTGGAGTCATTCCAGAACAGCTCCCGCGACCTGGGTGATCATCTGAGCGTATCGCTATTCTATTCGGGGGAAAGTCCAGCATGAGGAACCGCTGTGACTGCCATAGCGTTGGTCTGAGTACCAGCGCTCCTCTACCTCGGGGCTCCTGCTACCAAGGAGAGGCATGGCTATCTCCACACCTCGCACGAGGAACGACCGACGAGTGCACGACTTCGTTCTAGGCGACGGCGTCTGAGCCGGACTTACCTATAAGTGACTGAGGCCTGTTCTATCTCCGGGCCCGGCTATTCCCACCGGTATTGCAGCCGGTGGTCCGCTTACGCTCTCCCGCCTTGGTCGAGCGTATCTCCTCTTGAGAGGAATTGCCCATGGCCAAGGATGGCACGTCCGGCAAGTCCGAGGACTCTCAGGGTTCTTGGGCTGCCGATGCACTGCTGGTCGCGCGCGCTCGATGCGCCGGCCCCGGCGGCGTCGAGTACCGCTACCTGCGCGACGCCCTGCAGGAGTACGGGCTCGGCGTACTGACCGGGATGGGTCAGCGCCGCATCCTCACCGAGATGGAACGACGGGGCGTTTGGGTGCCGCGCCCCGCCCCGCGGGATTTCGCCGAGGAGCTGCCCACCCTACGGTTCGAGGCAGTCACCGCGGCGTTGGATTCCTTCATGACTCGTCAGGTCATGGAAGGTCGGTGGAATCCGCACGGTGGAGCCGCGTTGCGGACTTTCTTCACAACCAAGGCGATCTTTTGCTTCGCCGATCAGTATCGCCGGTACTACCGCGAGGAGACCTCACGGGAATCACTCTACGACGACATGCGTGATGCCCCGGACCGGTCTCAGCCACGACGGGAGGCCGACCCTGAGACCACAGCCGTGAACCGGGACCTGATCTCGCGTACCTTGACTGACGCTTCAGACACCATCGCCTGGATCGTTGTGCTGAGTGCGCAGGGCTACACACAGAAAGAGATCGCGACCGAGCTGGGGATGACAGAGGCAGCGGTCAACTCCGCCTTGCGTCGTTTCCGCGACAGGCTGCGGTAGATCGCACCACCCTTCGTGTACCGGTAGGCGCGGCCGATCAGGAACACGATCACTGGGGCCGACAGGGAACTGACTCCCTGTCGGCCCCAGTGGTGTTCACGCCGATGTGGTGTTCACCTCATGGTCGCCCCGTCCGGCTCCGACAGCTTATCGAAGGTGGACCTGAGTTCCGCCGGAACGGTCGAGAAGCAGGCCTCGACCTTGCCCCACAGCTCGGGATCGAACTGTTCGCCTTGCTGCTCCACGTGCAGGCGATCGATCGCGGCGTGCAGCAGGTGATGGATGTCGCCGGCGCTGCCCAGCCCCATGGACTTCCCGATCTCCTCCTTCGACACACCCGCGAGGCTCAGGACCAGCGCATCACGCTGGCGTGGTTCAAGGTGGATCACGGCGCGCCCGAAGCGGTTCACCACCCCGGAGGAGGGCACCTTGTCGGCACTGCTGATAACGCCCCTGAGCTTGTTCTTCTTCTCGTTCTTGGCGTGAGCCAGTTCCGTGGCGCTCGCATCCCAGACCGCCCTGATGACTGCGCTACCGTCGGGAAGTCGCTCCGCGTTGGCGTCGACACCAATCTGGGAACATAACCGTGTGGCGGCAGCATCGATCAGTCGCAGGGAGCCGGCGTCGTGCCCTACCTGCGTCAGTCCGCGTAGCGTCGTGATGGTGCGGGCGAGCAGCAAGAGCTGCTGCAGAGCACCGATCTGCAACAGAGCTGCGCAGGACCCGGCCGCCTCGTGCTTGTCATCGACACCGATTCCCATGTCACGCTCGGGTGGGAAAGACCACCTCTCAAGGGTTCCGCCGCTACCACTGCCTGGCGGGGTGGGGCCACCGAGGTTTGCGCTCAGCGTGCTCAGTCGGGCGATTCCCGGTCGGTCGCGTCGCATGTCGCGTGCGTGGGGGCCGAAGTCGTCGTGCCAGATCTGACTGAGGAAGACCCGAGCGTCATCGAGTGACTTACGTCGATGACGGCCCGTCAGATCCAGCAGGGAGACCCCGGCCAGTGAGTGGCCACGTGTGAGTGCGATGCAGAAGGTGAGCCGGGCGAGATCGCTACGACCCGACGTCAACAAGATCGAGCCGAGCGCATAGGCGGCATCGATCGACCACCCCATCGTCACCGAAGCGGTCAGGACGCCGCCCAGGTCCGGAACCTGGCTCGAGCGGTGTAGCTGATCGAGGGTCGTCGTGACCGTCGAGACCTGCTCCGGCTCCAGCACAGCGCTACCCAGGTCCACGAAGTCCTGTGACCAGTCCGGCTGGCCGATCTGATGGCTGATGGTGGCCAGTCGGAACAATGCATTCGGGTCGCGGGCTTGAGCGGCGCAGGCGTAGAGCGGCAGAGCCTGCCGGTAGCGGCCCTTGGCCTCCAGCAACAGTGCCAGGTGAGTCAGCGGCTTGGCCGGCTGGTCGGGCCGCAGCGCGGCCCGGTAGCGCAGCTCCGCCTCGAAGGTGTGATTGCGCCACTCCAGTTCGCTGGCCACCTGCAGGTCGAAGGCCCGTTCCTCGTCGGACAGCGTGGTCTTCGTGGACCCAGGCTGGACGCGCTCGAGCTCGTCGATCTCGTGCCGGCCAGCCAACCGTGCCTCACGCGCGTCTGGCGTGCCCAGCGACGAACTGGCCATGAGTTTGAGAAAATCGACGGCGCGTGTCACCGCATCATCGCCGGCACCGTCCCCATCCTCGCAGTCTGATGTCGTGCTTCCCGGCGTAGTGTTGTGTATCGAATCCTCGGCATCTGAAGTGCTAGCCATGATGTATCTGTCCTCCTCAGGAGATGCGGCGACGTAGACGGCGGATAGCGCTACTGACCGCGTCAGCGGTTAAACCGAGTTCGTCGGCTATCTCCGCTTGAGTGTACTGTTGAGCTGTGCGTACGACCATCGTCTGCAACCGAGGATCTACTCCCGGCGCCAGAAGGTAATCGTTTACTATTGTTGCGAGCCTGTCACGTGCCACGGCCGTTTCTTCGGGGTCTAACCCCAAACGAGCGGCCATGCAGTACGCCTCCTCGGAGGCTGGTTCGTCAAGTCCGATGGTGACGTTCTCGGAACGCGCGAACTCTTCGTGCCAGAACCGGTTGTACTCCGCCGCGAAACCTAACATCGCAGCCGAGACGAAGAACGTACGCACCGATGCTGCCCCCGCAGCCTGCCAGCCGCCACCCATCACCTGGTTCGTCATGAACTTCGGCGATACGGTCCACACCGCGAGGTGAAGGATGGTGCAGAAGTTCTCAGGATAGCTCAGCGGTACCGGCCTGCACAATCGACATCCCTTGTTCAAGATTGCTGAGTGGAGCTTGTTCTTCTTCTCCAGGTTGGTCAAAGTTCCGACCGCGACCTCCTGCAGTGCCTGCTCCAGGTAGCGGTACTCGACACTGCCGAGGCCCGACGCTCTCACCTGCGCCACGAGGGCAGCATCTGAGATCCGCGCCGGATCTGGGGCGAGCTTGATGTCGCGTCGAACAGGAACTTTCTCACCCTCATAGCTCACGGCTGCTCTTCTCTTCCACGTGCGCCAACCTTGACAGGGGGCCAGGCGAGGACCCGTGTGTCACGGACCGAATGAGTGCAGGCAACCCGGAGTACCCCGGAGCCTGCCGAAGGCCGAACGATGTACTTCTATGTGCCTCGACCCCGAGACGCCGTCGGTCGGAGCAGTGTGATACACGTCACATTTCATTGGGACGAGCTTCCGGTTGCCATTTTCGGCGGAGGAGACGGCATGCCGCTCGACGTCCCCTAAGAGTGAAGACAGTCGGGCACCGCGGCGGCGGCCCGCTCCGCTAGTCAGGGACACGGCGCCGCCATCCACGGCCACCGTTCTTGAGCTACACCACCTTCACCGAAGGAGCACATCGATCATGTTCACAATCCTCATCACCGCACTCGTCACCCTGACCGCTGTCGGAGCCGCCGTGGTCGCCTCGACCATCGCGGAGCGGCGCCGGCGGAAGTGGCACGACATCGCGCGAGAGCGCCGCCGGAAGGAGGAGTCACGCGTCGCCCAGTACCACCAGAGGCAGGTCCTCGAACTGACGAGCACC
Source organism: Pseudonocardia sp. (assembly GCA_050701075.1). Lineage (GTDB taxonomy): Bacteria > Actinomycetota > Actinomycetes > Mycobacteriales > Pseudonocardiaceae > Pseudonocardia. Next base: position 10,972 of record JBOHEP010000594.1, read on the forward strand.
CCATGACCAACCGGCTCGCCGTCGATAGACCTCCGCTCCCACCGACCACGAGACCAGCCTGCCGGGCGCGTTCATTCGCAACCTGCCTGGCTCGTGCCCGAGCGCTGCGCCGACGACAACACTTCACCTCGGCCACGGTAGCCAGTACCGGGTCCAGGGCGCCCCCGCCTCTGCGACGACCACACATCGACAACTCAGCCACTCGCGAGGAGGTCATCTGGACTCCAGACCACGACAACACCCGGCACCGGAGATCATTCCGGTGCCGGGTGTGTCATGCCCGGTGGCGACCTTCGCTGCTCTCGCTTCGGTCGTGGCGCTCGTGTCATTGCCGCCGGCGTTAGCGCGAGTGACTCCACAGTGGAGTTTCGCAGGTATGGATGATCTTCAGGCGGCTTCGGCCAGGGTGTCGAGTAGGGCGTCGGTGATTCTGGGTGGGAGTGCCGTGTCGTGGGACATGGTTGTTATTCGGTTGTGCCAGAGGGT
>JBOHEP010000595.1:0-17993 GCA_050701075.1 Pseudonocardia sp.
CGACGTTGAGGCACAGCGACTGGAGCTCCTTGAGCAGGACCTTGAACGACTCCGGGATGCCCGGCTCGGGGATGTTCTCCCCCTTGACGATCGCCTCGTAGACCTTGACCCGGCCCACCACGTCGTCGGACTTGATGGTGAGCAGCTCCTGCAGTGTGTACGCAGCCCCGTAGGCCTGCATCGCCCAGCACTCCATCTCACCGAAGCGCTGGCCGCCGAACTGGGCCTTGCCGCCAAGGGGCTGCTGCGTGATCATCGAGTACGGGCCGGTGGAGCGTGCGTGGATCTTGTCGTCCACCAGGTGCAGCAGCTTCAGGATGTACATGTAGCCGACCGCGACCGGGAACGGGTACGGCTCCCCGGACCGCCCGTCGAACAGCTGCGCCTTGCCGTCGGCACCGACCATGCGCTCGCCGTCACGGTTGGGCAGCGTCGAGCCGAGCAGCCCGGTGATCTCGTGCTCCTTGGCACCGTCGAAAACCGGGGTGGCGGTGTTGGTGCCGGCGGGTGCCGAGTAGAGCTCCTCGGGCAGCAGCGACGCCCACTGTGGCATCTCCCCGCCCGCCCCGCCCTCGATGTCCCAGCCGGTCTTGGCGATCCACCCGAGGTGGGTCTCCAGAACCTGGCCGATGTTCATCCGTCGCGGAACACCGTGGGTGTTGAGGATGATGTCGACCGGCGTGCCGTCCGGGAGGAACGGCATGTCCTCGGCGGGAAGGATCTTGCCGATGACGCCCTTGTTGCCGTGGCGGCCGGCGAGCTTGTCGCCGTCCTGAATCTTGCGCTTCTGCGCCACGTAGACGCGGACCAGCTCGTTGACGCCGGGCGCCAGCTCGTCCTCGTCGTCCCGGCTGAACACCCGGATGCCGATGACCTTGCCGTTCTCGCCGTGCGGCACCTTCAGCGACGTGTCGCGGACCTCACGCGCCTTCTCGCCGAAGATCGCCCGGAGCAGGCGCTCCTCCGGGGTGAGTTCGGTCTCGCCCTTGGGCGTGACCTTGCCGACCAGGATGTCGCCGGGCTGGACCTCGGCGCCGATCCGGATGATGCCTCTTTCGTCAAGGTCGGCGAGCACCTCCTCGGAGACGTTCGGGATGTCCCTGGTGATCTCCTCGGCGCCGAGCTTGGTGTCCCGGGCGTCGATCTCGTGCTCCTCGATGTGGATCGACGTGAGCACGTCGTCCTGCACCAGGCGCTGCGAAAGGATGATCGCGTCCTCGTAGTTGTGGCCCTCCCACGGCATGATCGCGACGAGCAGGTTCTTGCCAAGCGCCATCTCGCCGTCCTCGGTGCACGGCCCGTCGGCCAGCACCTGCCCCTCCTCGACGCGCGCACCCTCGACCACGATCGGCTTCTGGTTGGTGCACGTGCCCTGGTTGGAGCGCCGGAACTTGTGCAGGCGATAGGTGCGGCGGGTGCCGTCGTCGGCCATCACGGTGATGTAGTCGGCGCACAGCTCCTCGGCCACACCGGCCTTCTCGGCCACCACGACGTCACCGGCGTCGACCGCTGCCCGCAGCTCCATGCCGGTGCCGACCAGCGGCGACTCGCTGCGCAGCAGCGGCACCGCCTGACGCTGCATGTTGGCGCCCATCAGCGCCCGGTTGGCGTCGTCGTGCTCCAGGAACGGGATCATCGCCGTGGCGACCGACACCATCTGCCGCGGTGAGACGTCGATGTAGTCGACACCCTTCGGGGAGATGTAGTCGACCTCGCCTGCCTTGCGGCGGACCAGGACCCGCTCCTCCTGGAAGTTGCCGTCGTCATCGAGCGGCGCGTTGGCCTGCGCCTTGACGAAGCGGTCCTCCTCGTCGGCGGTGAGGTAGTCGATCTGGTCGGTGACCCGGCCGTCGACGACCTTGCGGTACGGGGTCTGGATGAAACCGAACGGGTTGACCTGCGCGAAGCTCGACAGCGACCCGATCAGGCCGATGTTCGGGCCTTCCGGGGTCTCGATCGGGCACATCCGGCCGTAGTGACTGGTGTGAACGTCGCGGACCTCGAAGCCGGCCCGCTCACGGGACAGGCCGCCCGGACCCAGCGCGGACAGCCGTCGCTTGTGCGTCAGCCCCGCGAGCGGGTTGGTCTGGTCCATGAACTGCGACAGCTGCGAGGTGCCGAAGAACTCCTTGATCGCCGCCACCACCGGGCGGATGTTGATCAAAGTCTGTGGGGTGATCGCCTCGACGTCCTGGGTGGTCATCCGCTCGCGGACGACCCGCTCCATGCGCGAAAGGCCGACCCGGATCTGGTTCTGGATCAGCTCACCCACGGTGCGCAGGCGCCGGTTGCCGAAGTGGTCGATGTCGTCGGTCTCGACCGGGATCTCGGTCCCGCTGTCACCCTCGCCGACCGTCATCATCGTGTCGCCCGCGTGCAACCGGACGAGGTATTCGATGGTGGTGGCGACGTCTTCCTCGGTGAGCGTGCCGACCGAGGTGGCGATCTTCAGGCCCAGCTTCTTGTTGGCCTTGTACCGGCCGACGCGGGCGAGGTCGTAGCGCTTGTCCTTGAAGAAGAGGTTTTCCAGCAGGGTCTGCGCGCTCTCCCGGGTGGGCGGTTCGCCCGGCCGCAGCTTGCGGTAGATGTCGAGCAGCGCCTCGTCCTGGCCGGCGGTGTGATCCTTCTCCAGGGTGGCGAGCATCGTCTCGGAGAACCCGAAGCGCTTCTGGATCCGCTCGGCGTCCCAGCCGAGTGCCTTGAGCAGGACGGTGACCGGCTGCCGGCGCTTGCGGTCGATGCGGACGCCGACGGTGTCGCGCTTGTCGACGTCGAACTCCAGCCAAGCACCCCGACTCGGAATGATCCTGACCGAGTAGACGTCCTTCTCTGTGGTCTTGTCGATGGCGTGATCGAAGTAGACGCCCGGGGAGCGGACCAGCTGGGACACCACGACACGCTCGGTGCCGTTGATGATGAAGGTGCCCTTGTCGGTCATCACCGGGAAGTCACCCATGAACACCGTCTGGCTCTTGATCTCGCCCGTGGTGTTGTTGGTGAACTCCGCGGTGACGAACAACGGAGCCGCGTACGTCATGTCCTTGTCCTTGCACTCCTCGACCGAGGCCTTGACCTCGTCAAAGCGTGGGTCGGAGAAGGACAGCGACATGGAACCGGAGAAGTCCTCGATGGGTGAGATCTCGGTGAGGATGTCCTCGAGACCCCCCATCGGGTTCTCGTCGCCGGCGTCGATGCGTCGCTGCAGCCACGCCTCGTCCCCGACCAGCCACTCGAAGGACTGGGTCTGAAGATCGAGCAGATCGGGCACCCGGAGCGGTTCGCGGATCTTCGCGAAGGAGACCCGGGTAGGCGCTCCCGGGAGGTTCAGGTGGTCCGAGGTGGTCGCGAGGGTCGAGTTCGGGACTGTGGCGCGGGAGACAGCCAAGATGCGTCCTTCCGAGAACTGCGCTCTCTGCTGGCGGCACCGGGTCTGACGCGCTACCGTCTGCGTCGTCGCGCCCGGGCGGGAGGTCCGGGCCCGACGGGCAGGGGACGCGGTTCCCCGATGCACACCGTCAGTTGTCTAAGCACAGCCACAGACCAGGCTCCCCGGAGCGATATCCTGCAGGCTCTCGACGGTGAGAATGCCCAGCGCGCACCGGGGGCTGGTTTGAGGCAGCGCAAAGAGGCAGTCTAGCCGCAAACGCAGCCGCTGTCGAGACAGGTCACCAAAGTAACCATCAAGACCTAAGAGTGACGTGACAAGCGCATCGCGTCAAGACTCTACGCGTCGGTAAGTGGTCCCTTTCGGAGGGTAACCGGCCAGGTCACGCCGGTCGGAATCCATCGAGGACCCCGATCCATACGTCTTCGACCCACTCTGACGACCATCTGACGTCGCGCCGCACAGTCCATCCCCCAACGTCACCCGTCCGGCGCTCGCTCGACGGTCTCACGCCCGTCACGCTCCGCGAGAGCACAATGACTTCCGACGCTCCCTCGATGCGCGCACTGTGCGGGTGACCGGCGCAGCACCGCATAGGTTCATCGGGGTCTGGATCACGCCGCCAGCTTCATGATCACCGAAGCCGCCAGCTTCATGATCGCCGAACGGGAACACAGAGCCCCACCCCGTGCGGCTCCCCGTGCCGAGACACTGATCTTGACAGGTCACCGCGGCCTGGACAGGCCACCTCCGACTGGACAGGCCACCTCCGACTGGACAGGCAATCTCGGCCCTGGTGGTTCCGTGATCCCCGGTTGGGAACCCGGAACCGCACTCGCTACGGCTTACGGTTCCCCACCATCGATCAAGCGCTCGACACCGTTCGCCGGAATCCCCGCGCCACCTCCACGCGTGCCCTCGCCCGGCCCAGCCCCCGAAGAACCTCTGCGGCGCTGCGCCAGACCTGAGAAGACAACGAACGACACCTTCGTCCAGACCTACTGGACGAAAGTGCCGTTCGTTGTTGCGCGGTGCCCGCGGTGCCGATGTCAGCTCAGGCTGACCTTCGCGCCGGCGTCCTCGAGCTTGGACTTTGCGGCCTCCGCGGCGTCCTTGGCAATTCCCTCGAGAATCGACTTCGGAGCGCTCTCGACGAGGTCCTTCGCCTCCTTGAGGCCAAGGCCGGAGACGAGCTCGCGGACGACCTTGATGACCTGGATCTTCTTCTCACCGGCCGCCTCGAGGACGACGTTGAACTCGTCCTTCTCCTCCGGTGCCTCGACGGCCGCTGCGGCCGGGCCGGCTGCGGCGACCGCGACCGGTGCGGCGGCGGTGACCTCGAAGGTCTCCTCGAACTTCTTCACGAACTCCGACAGCTCGATCAGCGTCATGTCCTTGAACGCGTCGAGCAGGTCGTCGGTCGACATCTTTGCCATGGGTGGTGCCTCTCTCGGGTCCACGTCGGGGGTACTCGACGCGTGTGGTGGTACGGGGTGTGGGATCAGCTCTCGGCGGCGTCGGCAGCGGGAGCCGCCTCGTCGGCGGGAGCGGCCTCGTCGGCGGGAGCGGGGGCCCCAGCGCCGCCATCGGCGTCGATGCTCGTCCCCGCTTCGGCCTGGCGTTTGTCGACCAGTGCCTGGGCGAGCCGCGCGACCTGCGACGCAGGCGCGGCGAACAGACCGGCAGCCTTCGTGAGGTTGCCCTTCATCGCGCCGGCCAGCTTGGCCAGCAGGACCTCACGGGACTCCAGGTCGGCGATCCGGTTGACCTCGTCGACGGTCAGCGAGCGGCCGTCCATGAAGCCGCCCTTGATCACCAAGGCCGGATTGGCCTTGGCGAAGTCACGCAGTGCCTTGGCGGCGTCCACCGGCTCCCCCGCGACGAACGCGATGGCCGTCGGGCCCACGAGCAACGCGTCGAGACCCTCGACGCCCGCGTCCGCGGCCGCCCGTTTGACCAGGGTGTTCTTCGTGACGCGGTAGGACACTTCGGCGCCGAGCGCCCGGCGCAGCGTCGTGAGCTGAGCCATGCTGAGCCCGCGGTACTCGGTGACCACCGAGGCGGATGCGCCCCGGAACTTCTCGGCGATCTCGTCGACCACCGCGACCTTGTCGGATCGGGCCATCCCTTGCCTCCTCTCGGTTGTCGGTACTCCTGTCGATCCATCCGCGACGGACCCGGGAGACGACGAGCGCCCCGGCGCAGCAGCGCACGGGGCGTGAGAGGAGCACCGCATACTGCGGGCATCCTGGACGGCCTCGTCCTCCTGCGCGGGCCGTCCGCTGTCGCGGAGCCTTCGGACGCTGCCCCTGACGGGGCTGCGCAGACCTGCGGTCTTCGGTGGAACTCCGACAACGATACGCGACTGGTCCAGCTCGCAGGACCTCGGCCGTCACCGTGCCCGATCGGCGAACTCACCGTGCCCGATCGGCGAACTCACCGTGCCCGATCGGCGAACTCGCCGTGCCCGATCGGCGAACTCGCCGTGCCCGATCGGTGACCTCGCGGGGTCAGTGGCTGTGCACCTTGGAGATCTTCCAGCGGCCGTCGACACGTTCGCCCGTCACCGTCAGGCGGCCTGCCGCTGTGAGCTGCTCGTCGTTGGCCACCCGGGTGGCCTGCTGGTCCATGAACGCCACCAGCACGGCGCGGTCGCCCTCGATGGTCTGCACGGCCGCCATGGTGACCGTCGCCGACACGACCGCCTGCTGCTGCGGCGCCAGCTCGCGGACCTGCGCGAACAGCTGGTCGAATTCGGCCGCGAAACCTGGGGTGATCACCGCGCGGGCGGCGCGCTCGTTCTCGTCGAGCCGGGCGAAGTCGAAGGAGTAGACGGTCTCGAGCGCGTCGCCGAGCTGGCCTGCGACCTCGGCGGTGGCGGCGACGTCGGTGAGGGCCGTGTTCTGCGCGGCCGGGGTGCTGCGCACCGAGTGGTCGAGCACCGCGAACAGCACGGCCAGGATCAGGAACACGACCAGCGCGCCGGTCCGCAGCAGAACCGAACGGGTGGACGGGGCGGCTCGGAGCACGGGGCTTCGTGACGGGCCGGCCGCCACGGGCTCCTTGACGGCACCATCGTCGGCCGGGGTGGCGCGAACCTCGAGATCGACGGTCGCCTTCGGGCGCCGGGGGTCGGGGCGGGCCGCGGCGGGGGCCAGCCCGGCCACCCGCGGCCGTCGGGTCTGCGTGCTGCGGCGACGAGGGGGCACCCCCGGTCACCTCCTGCTCTGTGGCTCGTGGGCGAAGAGTCGCGTGCGGGACCTTGGGAGTCGACCTAACGGACGGGGGACAGCCTGCTGACCTTCCAGCCCTGGTCGGTGCGGGTCATCTCCAACTGGAGGCGCTGGCGGGTGAGCACCGGCTCCGCCCCCTCGGGCCGGACCTGGACGTCCACCCCGACCAGCACCCGGGCGATCCCGGCCCGGACGTCGAGCTCGGCGACAGCGGCGTCGGTGACGGAGGCCTGGGTGGTGCGCCGGGACTCCGCGACGAACTTCGCGTACTGCTCGCGGTTGGTCCGGAACTCCTCCAGCACCGCGCCGATCGACGACTGCTCCCAGAGGTCCAACCCGGCCTCGACGTTGCTGTTGTCCAGGGTGTTGAGGTTGATCGCGGCCTGGCGGGCGTCGAGCAGGACGGTGTCGCGCGCCTGCGCCAGCTCGAAGGAGTCATCCGTGGCGGCCAGCCCCCACCGGACACCGAAGGCGATCGCGGCGAGTGCCGCCAGCGCCGCCACGAAGGCGATCACCCGGACCGGGGCGGGTGTACCGCCGGCTCCAGCGGGAGCGGCCGGTTCGGCACGTTCGGAAACGACCGTCATCAGGCCTCCAGCCGTCCTCGGACGGCGGCTCGTTCAGCTGAGCAGGATCTGCCCCGGGGAGCTCAAAGGGGGAGCTGAGCTCGCCGGATCCGAACCCGCCGGCAGGGGCAGTACGGGCCCGGGTCGCGCGTCCTCGGGCGGCATCGGGGTGGCCGCCCTCGGGACATTCTGCGCCCCCCGCACGGAGATGGGGCTTCCGGGGGGTTCCGCACAGTAGGCCTTCCTGTTCACGGGGGTGTTCCGCACGTCGTCACCCGGGCGACGGTCGGTTGTCTCGTAGCCCTGAGTACACGGGAACGGATCGAAAAAGTTGATCACTAGGCCGAGGTGCGCGGTACCGTCGCCGGGTACTGTCGTGTAGGCGTTCGACGAGACACCCGGATAGGTGACCAGCAGCTGTCGCAACCCGTCCTGGCGGGGTTCGGCGACCCGGGCCACCGTGAGCAGGTCCGCGATCAGCCGGGACAACCCCGGGCCGGCCTCGTCGAGCAGAGCGACGATCTCCCGGGACGCCTCCGGACCGGTCCGGGTCAGCCGGCGCAGATCCGGGTCGGCGTCGGCGAGCCGGTCGGCGAACAGGGCGAGGTCACGACTGAAGCTCGCGAACGAACCGGCCACGTCGTTCTGGGTGGTCAGGACCGTGCGCCCGTCGCGGATGAGGGCGAGGGTCGGGGGCAGCGCCTCGACGGCGTCGGCGGTGAAGGCATCGGTGGTGTCGAGGATCTTCTGCAACGGCTGCCCCGTGTCGGTGAACGCGGTACCGAGCTCGTCGACGACGGTCTGCAACGACTCCAGCGGCACGGAACGGACGAAATCGTCGAGGCTCACCACGAGCTCCTCGATCGGCACCGGGATGCTCGTCCGCGACGCCGGGATCACCGATCCGGCCTCGAGCAGCGCACCACCGGAGCCGGCGGGCACCAGGTCGACGAACTGCTCGCCGATCGCGGACAGGTTCCGTACCGCGGCGTCGACATCGGCCGGGATCTGCGGTGCACTCCGGTCGATGTCGAGCTGCACCTCGACACCCTCGGCGGTGAGCGACAGCGGTCCGACCCGCCCCACGCTCACCCCGCGGTAGGTGACGTCGGCGCCGGAGAAGATGCCACCGGAGTCGGTCAGCTGGAGCCGCACCGGGTAGGTGGTCGAGCCGAGAAGATCGCCAAACCCCGCGTAGCGGAACCCTGTGTAGCCGACTCCCACCACGGCCACCAGCAGGAACGCGACCAGCTGGATCCGGACCACCCGGGTGGTCACGAGCCGCCTGCGGGCTGCGGGCCGAGCGGGCCGGGCAGACCGTCCGGTCGCGGAACGACACGTTCGGCGCCCTGCGGCGCGGGCAGTGGCGCCAGCAGCTCCCCGTCCTCGGCGAGCAGCGGGAACTCCGGGGGGGCCGGTTGGTCCGTCGGGCCCAGCAGCGGCCCGAGCAGCTCCGCGGTGGGCGGCAGGTCCTGGAGCGGACCGTCAGGCCCGAGCGGCGGCTGGCCCGATCTCCTGAAGGCGTCCAGGATGTCGGCCAGGTCCAGGTCGGCCCGCACGTAGAGGTTGGCGTAGTCGCCGGCGAACGCGTCCACGGCGGCGTCGGTGAACGGCTGGGTGAACAGGATCTGCAGCGAGTTCGGCAGGTCGTCGCCGGCCTCGGCCAGCTTCGTCAGGATCGGCGCCACCAGCTCCAGGTCGGCGAGGACGTCCTCGCGACTGCGGTCGATCACATCGACGGCGACTCCGGAGAGCCGGTCGAGGGCTTGGAGCAGGTCGACGAGCTTGTCGCGCTGAGCCTCCAGCTCGGCCAGGCCCGGTCCGAGATCCGACAGCACGACCGTGATCTGGTCGCGGCGTTGCACGAGCGTGGAGCTGAGGCGGTTGATCTCGTCCAGCGCCCTGGTGATCTCGGTCTTGCGGTCGTCGAGGGCACCGACCAGCGTGTCGAGGTCGCCGAGCAATGCCCGGATCTCCGGCTCGTTGCCGGTCAGCGCCGTGTTCAGCTCGGTCGCGATCGTCTGGATCTGCGCCACCCCGCCGCCGTTGAGCAGCATCGACAGCGCGCCGAGCACCTCCTCGACCTCCGCGGCCCGGCTGGTGCGGGCGAGCGGGATGGTGGCCTCGTCGGCCAGCACCGGGCCGGCGCCGGAGTTCACCGGGGCGAGCAGCTCGACGAACTTCTCGCCGAGCAGGCTCGAGGTCCGCACCCGCGCCAACGCGTCGGCCGGCACCCGCACGTCCCGGTTGACCAGCACGGTCACCAACGCGGTCCACTCGGGACCGACCTCGATCCTGGCGACCGACCCGACCGGCACGTCGTCGACCTTGACCAGGGACTGCGGGACGAGATCGACGACGTCGGCGAATTCGATGGTGACCTCGTAGGGGTTCTCGCCCAGGTCGGCGCCACCGGGTAGATCGACACCTCGCAGCCCACCCAGGGAACCGCAGCCGCTGATCAGCAGCGCGACGGCGGTCAGGACCGCGGGCCACCCCCGGAGCGCTCTTCGGTACCGCATCACCGGCCACCCCCGATCGGAGCCGGCGCGTCGGCGGGTGCCGGCGCGGCACCGCCGTCGGGCTCCGTGGGCAGAGCGAGGCCCGGCACCGGCGGTGGCTGCCCGGCCTGCAACGCCGTGATCACCTCGGCCGCGCTGGGGAACCGCACCTCATCGAGCTCGGCGCAGGTCGCGGCGAGGTCGGGCGGCAGGTCCCCGGGCGACGCGCGCTCGGCGAGCAGGCACGCCAACGCCGCGGGCGGGAACGTCAGCTCGTTGATGTCGGCCCGGGTGTCGAGCGTGCCCGACGCGGCGTTGTAGCTGTTCGCGAGGTTGCCCAGCGCAGCCGGGGCGACGTCGAGGGTCTCCGCAAGTGCCCTCTCCTGGCGCACGAGCACCTCGGTGACCTCGGTGAGCCGGTCGACGTTCGACGCGAGGACCTCGCGGTTGTCCCGGACGAAGCCAGCGACGTCGTCCAGGGCGATCGAGAGATCCCGCAGCGCCACGGCGAGGTTGCCGCGCTCGTCGGCGAGGAACCCGGCCACGTCCGCCAACCGGGTGTTGAACTCGCGAACCTCGGCGTCGTCGGCCGCGATCGTCGAGACGAAGGCCTGGAGCTCGGTGACCGTCCCGAACAGCTCCTCACGGGAGCCGGCGAGGGTGCCGGAGAGCTCCCCGAGGTTGCGGATCGTGTCGTTGATCCGCTGGCCGTTGCCGTCGAGGTTGGCCGCCCCGACGTCGAGGACGTCGGACAGCGCACCGTCGGCGTTCACGCCGTTCGGACCCAGCGCCCTGGAGAGCTCCGACGCCGTGCGGGTCAGCTCGTCGATACCCAACGGCACAGCGGTGCGGGTGACCGGGATGACCGCGCCGTCGGCCAGCTCAGGTCCCCCGGAGTAGGTCGGGGTGAGCTGGACGTAACGCCCGGTGACCAGGCTCGGGGAGATGACCACGGCGCGGGCGTCGGCGGGCAGCGTGAGGTCGTCGTCGTCCAGGCGCATCTCGACGCGCACCTGGGTGCCCTCGGGCACCACGTTCGTGATCCGGCCGACCTCGACGCCGAGCACCCGTACCGCGTTGTCCTCGAAGACCGCCTCGGCGGAGGTGAAGTACGCGGTGACGGTGCGGCCGGGAGGCTGTATCACGAGGTACACCCCACCTGCCAGGAGCACCGCGATGACGGCGAGCAGCGCGGTGTACCGGAGTCGCCGCCGATCGGTTCCGCTCGGTGCCACTCAGCACCCCCCCTGGTTGACGGGGCCGAACTCGGGGGGCACCAGCGCGCAGACGTAGTTGTCGAACCAGCGCCCGTTGCCGACGGTGTTGGTGAACAGCCGGCTGAACACGGCCTGCAACTTCAGCGCCTTCTCCAGGTTGTCCTTGTTGCGCTCGAGCAGGGCCGCGACCCGGTCCAGCGACCTGAGCGTGGGCCGGAGCTGCTCGCGGTTGTCCGCGACGAGGCCGCGCAGCTGTGTGGAGAGGTCCCGGGTGGCGCGCAGGAGCGTGCTGATCGCATCCCTGCGCCGCTGGACCTCGGCCAGCAGCAGGTTGCCGTCCGACAGCAGCCGCTCGACGTCGGCGCCCCGATCGGCCAGCACACCCGAGAGGTTGCGGGTGCCGGCGAGCAGCCGGCGGATCTCCTCGTCGCGGCTCGCGATCGTGGTGGACAGCCGGGACAGCCCGTCCAGGGCGCCGCGGACCTCGGGCGGGGTGTCACGGAAGGTGTCGGCGAGGGTCGTGAGGCTCGCGGCGAGCCGGCCGGTGTCGAGCGCCTCGATCGTTGCAGACAGCCCGTTGAAGGCCTCCACCACGTCGAACGGCGACGCGGTGCGGGCCAGCGGGATCGGCTGCCCGGGGTCGAGCTCGGCGTCACCCCGCGGGTCGAGCGCGAGGAACTTCGCCCCGAGCAAGGTCTTGATCTCGATCGACGCCGATGTGCGGTCGCCGATCCAGGCGTCGGTGAGAGTGAACGTCACCAGCACCCGGTCCCCGGCGAGCTCGATGGAGTCGACCCGACCGGCCTCGACACCGGCGATGGTCACGAGATCACCGGACTGCAGCCCCGCGGCCTCGGCGAACTCGGCCTGATAGGTCGTGCCCGAACCGAAGATCGTCGGGCCGTTGAACGCCAGCACCGTGACGAGCAGGATCACCAGCAGGCCGGTGATCGCGACGGGCACCGGTGACCGGTTGCTGAAGGAGGCCATCATCCACCCACCAGCGGGAGCGGGGGCAGGACCGGGACGCCGGTCTGCTCGGCGGGCCGGGCGGAGTCGCCGGAGGGTTGCGGCGCGATGTCGCCCTCGCCGACGAGGAGGCCGTCGCCGTCGGGATCAGGTCCGCAGCGCTGCGCGGTGTTCGGGTAGGCCGGGATCTCGAACTGCGGCAGCGGATCGGGAAGGCCGACCTGTCCGGTGACTTCGCAGAGGTAGAACTGGAACCAGCTGCCGTAGCTCGCTGCCCTGGTGATGGTGTCGAGCTTGCCCGGCCAGTTCTTGAGGAAGCGATCCACCGTCGGCTCGTTGGCGTTGAGGTTGTCGGTCAGGTCGCCGAGCGCGGCGATGTCGTCGCGCAGGGCGGGCCGGGCCTCGCCGACGAAACCGGCGGTCACGTCGGCGAGCCTGCCGATCGAGACGACCGCCTCCCCGATCGGCTTGCGGTCCTGCGCGAGGCCGGAGACCAGCGCCCGCAGGTTCGCGATGAGGTCGGAGAGCTGCTCGTCGCGGGCGTTGACGGTGTCGAGGACGGCGTTCAGGTTGTCGATCACCTGGCCGATGACCTCGTCGCGGTCGGCGATGGTGTTGGTCAGTGACGAGGTGGCGGCCAGCAGGCTCCGCACCGTGCCGCCCTGCCCCTGGAGCACCTGCACGATCTCGAACGAGAGCTGGTTGACCTGCTCCGGGTCGAGCGCGGTGAACAGCGGCTTGAACCCGTTGAACAGGATGGTGAGGTTGAGCGGGGGGCGGGTGCGCTCGACGGGGATCGTGTCGCCCGCGCCGAGCACCGCGCCGGTCGGGCCGGCGCCCTGGATGAGTGCCAGGTACCGCTGCCCGATGAGGTTCCGGTAGTAGATCGCGGCGCCTGCCGATGCCGGGATCCGCTGCGCGTCCGCGACGCTGAACCGCACCTCGGCGAACCTCCGGTCGACGATCGCGATCTCCTGCACCGTCCCGACGACGACGCCGGCGATCCGCACATCATCCCCGGGCAGCAGGCCCGAGACGTCGGTGAACCGCGCGGCATAGGTCGAACGCTCACCCGAGGAGGTGTTGGCGATGGTCAGCGCGAGCACGGTGGTGGCCAGCGCGACCACGACGGCGAGAACGAGGAACTTGACCAGGGGCGCTGTGACACTCCCCACCCGGACACTCCCCACCCGGACACTCCCCGCCCGCCCCACCCGGACACTGCGGGTCACGTCAGGCTCACCTCGCTACCACGGTAGAGCGGCCCCACGAGCATGGTGCTCCAGCCCGGCACGGCCGCCGGGGACCCGCCGCTGCGCGCCGCGACCAGCTCCGCGACGAGCTGCTGCTCACCGGGTGAGTTGGCCACGCCCATACCCGGGTACGCGGCCGCCCTGGTCCCGAAAGTGTCCACCCCGAAGTCCTCCGGATCCCCCATCGGCGTGTCCGGCGGCGGTGGTGGGGCGACCGAGCCGTCCTTGAACGGCCCGTCCGGCGGGTACTGCGGGCCGGGCACGACGATCGGGTTGCAACGCGGGCCGCGGTCGTCGCGGTAGCGGGGTTCGTCCTGGTTCGGGATGTACTTGCCACGCGGGTTGATGATCTCCAGTGTGATGTGGACACCGGGCTTGCCGGTGCCCTTGCCGAAGACCTTGTCCACTTCCGGAACGAGACCCGAGAGCTGCGCCAACAGGCAGGGGAACTCCGGTGAGTACCGCGCCAGACTTTCCAGCGTCGGGCGGCTGGACGCGGCGAGGGCGATGATGTTCTTCCGGTTCGCGACGAGGAACCCACGCAGGTCATCGGATGCCTCGGTGAGCCCGGTGAACAGCGCCCGCAGGTCCTGGCGCTGCTCGACGATGGTGGCGCTGGTGACGCTGAGGTCCTCCAGCGCGTCGAGCAGGTCGGGCGCGGCGTCGGCGAGGTTGCCGGAGAAGTCGGCGAGCTCGGTGATGTCGGTCTGCAGGTTCGGCAGCTCGGTGTTGAGCTCGGTCAGCAGCGCCTGCAACCGCACGAGAGTCTCACCGAGCTGGTCGCCACGCCCGGACAGCGACTGCGAGAGCGCGCCGAGCGTGGTGGCCAACTTCTGCGGCTCGACGGCGGTGAGCAGCGGGAGCAGCCCGTCGAGGGCCTGTTCCAGCTCGCGGGCGGGCCGGCTGCGGTCCATCCCGATGACGTCACCGGCGGCCAGCCGGGCCACCGAGGGCTGCGCGGGCGGCACCAGCGACACGTACTTCTCACCGAAGAGCGTCTTGGGGATGAGCCGGGCGGACACGTTCGCCGGGATCAGACCGATCTTGTCGGGTTGCAGGGACAGCTCGATGGTGGCCCCGGAGCCGTCGGTCGAGATGTTCTCGATCGTGCCGACGACCAGGCCGCGCACCTTCACGTCGCCGCGTTCGGCGAGCTGGTTGCCGGCCCGTTCGATCTGCAACGTCACCGGGACCCCGTCGCTGAACGCACCCCCGTACTCGGCGATGGCCAGGCCCAGCAGCGAGGCGACGACGGCAAGGAAGGCAAGGCCCCGCAGCCGCCTGCGGAGTGTGGTCATCCGGCCACACTCACCGACGTCGACGTTCCGAAGATGACCAGCGTGAGGAAGAAGTCGAGGATGGCGGTGCTGACGATCGACAGGCGCACCGAGCGACCCACCGCGATTCCCACCCCGGCCGGCCCACCGGTGGCCCGGTAACCGTAGTGGCAGTGGATCAGGATGATCACGAATGCGAAGACGATGACCTTGAGATAGGAGTACAGCACGTCGCTGACCGGCAGGAACAGGTTGAAATAATGATCATAGGTGCCGCCGGGCAACCCGTTGACGACCGTGACGTTGATCCGCGACGCGGCGAAGCTGGCGAGCAGGCCGATCGTGTACAGCGGGATGATCGCGAGCACCCCGGCGATCACCCGGGTGGTGATCAGGAACGGCACGCTGGGCACCGCCATCACCTCCAGGGCGTCGATCTCCTCGGAGATCCGCATCGCGCCGAGCTGGGCGGTGTAGCCCGCACCGAGGGTCGCGGTCAGGGCCGCGGCCGCCACCAGGGGCGCGATGTCGCGGGTGTTGAAGTAGGCGGTGATGAAGCCGGTCAGCGCCTCGACGCCGAGGCTGTCCAACGCCCGGAACCCCTGCAGGCCCACCAGGCTGCCGACGAACAGCGACAGCAACAACACCACCCCGGCCGTGCCGAGGATGACGACCAGCGCGCCGGAGCCGAAGCTCACCTCGGCGAGCAGCCGGGCGATCTCCTTGCGGTAGCGACGGATCGTCCGCGGGATCCACAGGATGGAGCGGACGTAGAGCGAGAGCTGGTCGCCCAGCTCGTCGAGGGCGTTCAGCGGCGCCTGCGCCGCGCGACGGAGGCGCCCGTTCACGGGAGCCATCACGACCCCTTCGGTGGCACGAGCTCGAGGTACAGGGAGGTGAGCACCAGGTTGAGCAGGAACACGAGAATGAACGAGATGACCACCGACTGGTTCACCGCATCGCCGACGCCCTTGGGCCCGGGCGCCGGGTTCAGCCCGCGGTAGGACGCGACCACACCGGCGGTGAAGCCGAACAGGAACGCCTTGGCCTCGCTGACGAGGATGTCGGAGACCTGCGCTATCGCGCTGAAGCTCGCGAGGTAGGCCCCCGGCGTGCCGCCCTGCACGATCACGTTGAAGAAGTAGCCACCGCCCACGCCGACCACGGTGGCCAGCCCGTTGAGCACGAGCGCGGTGGTGGCCATGGCCCACACCCGCGGCACGACGAGGCGCTGAACGGGCGAGATGCCCAGCACCTCCAACGCGGCGATCTCCTCACGGATGGTGCGGGCGCCGAGATCGGCGCAGACCGCGCTACCACCCGCGCCGGAGATCAGCAGCGCGGTGACGATCGGCGCGGCCTGCTGGACGATCGCGAGCACGCTGCCGGCGCCGGTCTGGCTCTGCGCGCCGAACTGGCTGGTGAGCTCGGCGAGCAGCAGCGCGATCGTGGCTCCGAAGGGGATGGTGAACAACGCCGTGGGCAGGGCGGAGACCTTGGTGACGAACCAGGTCTGCTCGATGTACTCGCGCCACTGGAACGGCGGGGAGAAGGTCAGGCGCACCACATCGATGCCGAGGCCGAACAGCCGGCCGACCGGGGTGAGGGCCCGGGTCAGCGGGTCGGGGCGAGGAGTGCTCACGTCTCGCCGGCGTAGGACTGCCGGATCTCGCCGGCGTAGGACCGCCGGATCTCGCCGGCGTAGGACTGCCGGATCGCCTGCTGGGCAGCCGGCGCCAAGGTGGGCAGCATCTGCCGCACCCGCTCGCGACGTCGGGCCACGGCGGCGCGCTCGGGCATTCCGGGGCTGGGCGCGAGCTGCGGCTTCATCGGCGGCAACCCCGCCAGCTCACCCGCCTCGGCCATCTCACGGGCGGCCTGCGCGCCGTCCTTCTCCTCGCTCATCCCGATCGGGCCCTGCCTGCGGCCGTTGAGGAACTGCGCCACCACGGGCTGCTCGGAGGTCAACAGCACCTCCCGTGGCCCGAACAGCACCAGGTGTCTGCGGTAGAGCATGCCGATGTTGTCCGGCACCGTCTGCGCGGTGTTGATGTCGTGGGTGACGATGAGGAAGGTCGAGTCGGTCTGCGCGTTCAGATCGATGATCAGCTGGTTCAGGTAGGCCGTGCGGACGGGATCCAGGCCCGAGTCCGGCTCGTCGAACAGGATGATCTCCGGGTCCAGCACCAGCGCTCTAGCCAATCCGGCGCGCTTGCGCATCCCGCCGGAGATCTCAGCCGGGAGTTTCTTCTCGTCCCCGGTCAGGCCGACCATGGCCATCTTCTCGGCGACGATGTCGCGGATCTGGGACTCCGAGCCCCTGGTGTGCTCCCGCAGCGGGAACGCGATGTTGTCGAAGAGGTTCATCGACCCGAACAGCGCGCCGTCCTGGAACAGCACCCCGAACAGCTTGCGGATCTCGTAGAGCCGGGCCTCCGAGCAGCGCACCAGGTCGGTGTCGTGAATGAAGATCGACCCCTGCTCCGGTTTCAGCAGCCCGACCACGGTCTTGAGGAACACCGACTTCCCGGTGCCCGATGGGCCCAGCAGCACCGAGACCTCACCGGGGGGCAGGGTGAGCGTCACATCCGACCAGATGTTCGCCCCACCGAAGGACTTGGACAGCCCCTCGACCCTGACCTCGACGCCGGTCACGGATGCCTCCATTGAGCTTCTCACGTGATGCGGAGGGCCGGTTCAGGTGACGGCGACCACCGCTGCACTGGTCAACGAAGGGCAGTGAGCCAAGGTACTGACCGGTCGCCGGGCGTCTGGCGAAGCCCCCCAACGCGCTGGTGGTGAGACGGGAACGGGAACGGCCACAATGGGGCCCTATGGCCACCTCCGCGACGCGGCGCCTCCTGCGCCGCCTCGACCCGCTCCCGTACCCCGAGCGCCAGCGTCTGCTGGCCGCGGTCGCTCGGGGTACGGAAGCGGGCGAACTGCGGGAGCTGGTGGCCGACCTGCACCGCGGCGACCCCTACACCCGGTTGCTGAGCCTGCAGCTGGCGGGGATCGCGGGCGACCGCGGACACGTCAAACGATGCCTGGCCGGACCGGAGACGGCGCTGCGCGGTCACGCACTCGTCGCCGCCGTGCGGTTGCCGCTGCCGACCGACACGGTGCTGCGCGTCCTGCCCGAGCTGCCAGTGGCGCTGCGGCGGGCGCTCTACCACGCGGTTCGGATGCGGGGGCACCGTGAGCTGGCCGAACAGCTGTTGCCCGCGGTCCGCGCCCGGTTCGGCGACATCGAGGCCGCCACGCTGCTCATCACATGCTCGGCGGCGGTGCTGGCACCCACCCTGGACGAGCTGGCCTACGCCGTACCGAACTGGGGCGCGCTCGGCCGTCGGCACCCGGGCGTGGTGCTGGACCACCTCGACGCCGAACTGGACCACACAGCGCCTGCGCACTGGCCCGAGATCTGGTGCCGCCTCGGCCCGGCACTGGCCGCCGCCGCGCCCGCCGAACCCGACCGGGTACTGGGCCTGCTGGAGCGCACGATCGGCGAGGTCGGCCTGCCCGCCGCGTTGCGCGCCAGCATCGGCGCGCTGGCCCGCCACGACCCCGCGCGACTGCTGCGGGTACTGCT
>JBOHEP010000596.1:0-10516 GCA_050701075.1 Pseudonocardia sp.
GTGGTCCCGGTACCTACGCTGCGGAGGTTCCGGCGCGTCTGGAGGGTGCCGTGTCAAGGCGTGTCCATGCGATCCCGGCCCCGTCGCCCCGCCCGCGGCGGTTCGTGACCCACGGCCTCGTCGCCGCCATAGTGCTGGGTGCGGTCCTGGCCTGGGGCGGGGAGCCGGTCCCGGACGATCTGCCGGCGACCGGAGGGCCGCTCCGGGTGGGCCCCGACGGGCGGAGCTTCACCGGCTCCGACGGCGAGCCGTTCTTCTGGCTCGCGGACACCGCATGGAGCCTGTTCACCGACCTCAGCCGCTCGGAGGCGCAGATCTACCTCGACGCCCGCGCCGAGCAGGGCTTCACGGTCATCCGGACCGCGGCGCTGGTCGGGCGAGCCGGTGGGTCCGGGGCGAACCAGTACGGCGACCGGCCGCTGACCCTCGGCCGTCCGGACGTCACCGAGGGCGCCGGCGCAGGCGAGGTGGAGTACGACTACTGGGATCACGTCGATTTCGTGGTCGGGGAGGCCGCCCGTCGGGGCCTGGTCGTCGGACTCCGACCCGTGTGGGGTGACGTCGAGGAGCCGTTGACGGCGGATCGGGCGGACGCCCTCGGCCGGTTCCTCGCGGAGCGCTACGGCGAGGCTCCCGTGGTCTGGATGCTGGACGGGTCCGCTGCCGATGTCGGGGACGGGTGGCCCGCCCTGGCCGCGGGCGAGCGGCTCGATGTTCAGCTGCTCGACGGCCGGCGTGGCGCGGCCTGCCGCCACGAGGGCACGAGCCGTGAGGTCATCGGCACCGCGTACGGCTCGGGTCGGCCTTTCGTGGACGGTGAGCCGGTTCTCGAGGGTGAGGTCCTGTGTCGGGAGGGCAAGGGGTACGCGACGCCGCTCGACGTCCGTCGCGACGCATACGGTGCGGTGTTCGGCGGGGCGGCGGGGCACACCTACGGCCACCGCGCTGTGGCGCAGTTCGCCACCGCGTTGCCGGGCGGGCGCAGCCGGTGGACCCTGGCGCTCCAGGCCCCGGGCGCGGTCCAGATGCGGCACCTGCGGGCGTTGGTGGAGTCACGGCCGCGGCTCGCGCCCGACGCGGGCAGGCTGGTCGGGTCCGGGCCGATCCAGGCTGCGCTGGCACCGGACGGCTCGACGGCGATGGCGTATACCCCCACCGGCCAGGCGATCGATCTCGACCTGGACGCGTTGTCCGGGAACCTCGCTCAGCCCTGGTGGTACGACCCCCGTACCGGGAAGGCTAACGCGCTCGAGCCCGTGCCGAGCACTGGGACCGTCCGGTTCAGCGTGCCCGGTGCGGGGTCCGAGCAGGACTGGGTGCTGGTCGTCGATGACGTCGACGCCAGTCGCGGGGCACCCGGTGAACCGGCCGATCACGATGGCTTTGACCTGCGCTCCGCCCCCGAGGGTCTGTTCGGTGCCGCCGGCCACGACCTCGACGATCCGTCGGGCGCCGAGCCCGGTGCCGCACAGTCAGCGCCTTCACCTCCGCCGGATACCCTTACCGGTGATGAACGCGCCCGTTGAGGAGTCCCCCACCCGTATCGGTAACCGCTACCGGCTCGAGGAGCGCATCGCCGCAGGCGCGATGGGCGCGGTCTGGCGGGGCACCGACGAGTTGCTCAACCGCACGGTCGCACTCAAGGAGTTGCTGGCCGTCGCCGTGGAGCCCACAGCCGCCGGGGCGGACGCACTGGAGGAGTCCCGCCAACGCATCCTGCGTGAGGGCCGGATCGGGGCCCGGCTCCAGCACCCGCACGTAATCAGCATGTTCGACGTCGTCGTGCACGACGACCGCCCCTGGCTGGTCATGGAGTACCTGCCGTCGCGGTCGCTGGCCGCGGTGCTGACCGAGCGGGGGCCGATGGATCCACTGGAGGCCGCCGAGGTGGGCCGGCAGGTGGCCGACGGGCTGGCCGCCGCCCACGCCGCGGGGGTCGTGCATCGCGACATCAAACCCGGCAACGTCCTGCTTGCCGACGACGGGCGGGTCAAGCTCACCGACTTCGGGGTCTCCCGGGCCGTCGACGACGTGCAGCTCACCCGCACGGGGATGATCGCGGGCACTCCCGCATTCCTGTCTCCCGAAGTGGCACGCGGCAACGACCCCACAGCCGCGGCTGATGTCTTCGCCCTCGGCGCCACCCTGTACGCGGCCGTGGAGGGCCACCCCCCGTTCGGCCTTGACGACAATGCCTACGCGTTGCTGCACAAGGTGGCCACCGGCGATGTGCGCCCGCCTGAGCGGGGCGGCCCGCTGACCGCGCTCCTCATGCGGCTGCTCAGCACCGATCCCGCGGACCGGCCCAACGCAATCCAGGCGCGGGACACCCTGGCCGCGATTTCGGCAGGCCAGCCTGGCCCCCGACCCGGGCCGGTTCGCGGCGGTCCGGCGACGGCGGTGTTCGGCGCGACCCGCGTCCAGGACCGCGTCCCCGCTCCGGTCCCGGATCGAGGTTCCGGTCCGAATCGCGGCTCCGTCCCGGATCGCGGCTCGGCCCCGAATCGCGGTTCCGTCCCGGATCGCGGCTCGGCCCCGGATCGCGGCCACGGACCGGATCGCGACTTCGGCCCCGCTACGGTCGCCGCCATGCCGATGGCGCGCCGGCTGGCCGCCGTCCGTCGCCGGACGCCGATCGTGGTTGCCGTG
Source organism: Pseudonocardia sp. (assembly GCA_050701075.1). Classification (GTDB taxonomy): domain Bacteria; phylum Actinomycetota; class Actinomycetes; order Mycobacteriales; family Pseudonocardiaceae; genus Pseudonocardia. The sequence continues at coordinate 2,650 of JBOHEP010000596.1, forward strand.
TCCGCCCTGCTGTTCGTCGTCGCGGGGATCCTGGGCTGGGTTCTCCTGAGCGACCCGGCAGGGTCCCAGGATGTGCCGCCGGTGGCCCAACCGACGACGTCGGCGCCCGTGAGCCCGTCGCCGCAGACGAGCCCCACGCCGCAACCGGGACCCCAGCCGCCACCCGCGGTCTCCGGCCCGGTCGCGTTCGTGCAGCGCTACTACGCTCTCCTGCCCGAGGACACCGACACGGCGTTCGCGATGCTCAGCCCGGCCGCACAGCAGGCTTCGGGTGGGGGGGGGAAGAGCAGCTATGACGCCTTCTACGCGCGGATGGAATCGGTCTCCCTGGAAGATGTGCGGGCCGTGGGTGCCAACACAGTGGAGGCCAGGGTCGTGTTCGACGAGCGGGACGGCCCGACCACGGCTGAGAACTACCGGTTCGTGATGTCGACCGGCACCGACGGCGTGATGATCATGGCGTCATTCAGCACGTTCTGACCCTCGGACGGGCAGGTTGATCTCGCACACGTGCACCGCGACGCTGGTGACGACGATGCCGAGGTGCGAGGTCACGGTGGTGGTCACGGCGTGTTGGACGTCGGCGGCGACCTCGGCCGCTGGTCTGTGACCGTCGGTGACGAGCGTGATGTCGATCGCGGTCGTGCGGCCGCGGATCTCGGCTTCGACACCGGCGAGGTCGGGGTAGGGCTCGCCGGTGACGCGTTTCCAGAGTTCTCGGCTGAGCTGCTGGACCAGGCCCCAGAGGCCGGGCTGAAGGCGGGCGACCCCGGGTACGGCTCGGGTCACGGTGGCGGCGAGGGCGGCGACCTGGAGGTCCAGGATCGTGTCGGGTTCGCCGACGAGGTCCGCGCTCACCTGGTCTCCTCGGGCCACAGATCGACCACCTCCAGATCGATGGTATCGGCGAACAGACCGACCTGGCCGGCGAGCGCGGCGCCGATTCGCCGGCGAATGTCGCTGAGCAGCTGCTCGGCCGGCCCGGTGCCGTAGTGCAGCGACAGTGACATCCGGACCTGCACGGCGGGGATGCGGTCAGGGTTGATCGTGATGCGACAGCTGCGGGCCCGGACGCCGGGAACGGCGTCGGCGGCGTAGCGCAGCACCGCGGCCACGGCCTGCTCGGAGATGTCCGCGGAACCCAGCTCGGTGGGCAGCGGCAGGACGTCGCGGCGGCGCAGGTCCATGCGCACGGCCTGCATGACCCGGTCGAGCAACGCGGGCGGGGGCTCGGCGGTGTCATCGAGCAGGGCCTGGGTGCCCGCGGACAGGTTCTCCAGGCCGAGTCGGGCTGTGGCGCAGTGCTCACAGCACAGGCCGTGCTCGTCGAGGCGACCCGCTTCGAGGTCGGCGAAGACGTCCTCGACCAGCCGTCCGCAGGGCAGCGGGTGCCCGTCGATTTGGCTGTTCACCGCCATGGCTGCATCAACTCCGCCAGTTGGACCCGTGCTCGGGACAGTCGTCCCCGTACCGCGTGGGGGGTGGTCGCGAGGAGCTGGGCGATCTCCTCATACGACCGACCGTGCACCTCCCGGAGAAGCCACACCGCCCGTTGGTTCGACGGCAGCTGTGCCAGCGCGACGGTCAGGGCCTCGCGCTGCTGGGAGGCTTGGGTCGCGAGCTGTGGATCTTCGGACGGAACCTGGGTCGGGATGGTGTCGTCGAGTTCGGTGGTTGGACGCCGTTTGCGTAGCAGGTTCAGGCAGCGGTTGGTGGTGGTCCGGTACAGCCAACCGACCATGGCGGCGTCCTCACGGATCTCGGGTAGTCGCCGCCATGCGGTCACGAACACCTCCTGCACGATGTCTTCGGCATCCCCGGTGCTCGCTGTCATGCGCAGCGCCAACCGGTACATCTGCCCCTGGTATCGCCTGACCAGCGCCTCGAATGCGCGCAGGTCCCCCTCTCGGGCCCGGGCGACCAGCGTGGCGTCGTCGAATCCGGTCGGGCCCGACATCGGTCGAGTCGGTCCCGCGGTCGTCCGCTCCGCCGAAGCCGCTTGCCCCACCTCCACACCTCCACCACCAGTGGTCGTCACTGAGACAGACATGATGAAGGTCCGAATGCTCACGGCGACGCTCCGTTGGCTTGAGTGACTTAGGTCACTGACGCGGCTCCGTGACATCGGAGGGAGCAGCGGTGTCCTTCGTGATGTCGGCCCCGACCGCCGGGGCCTGACCGGGAGGAGTACCCGATGAGCTTGGTCGACAAAGCCAAGAACAAGGCCGAGGAAGTCGTCGGCAAGGTCAAGGAGAAGGCCGGGGCGGCCACGGGCAATGAGGAGCTCGAGGCCGAGGGTCGCGCCGACCAGACCAGCGCCGCTGTCAAGCAGACCGGCGAGAAGATCAAGGACGTCGCCAAGGACGTCAAGGACGCGTTCAAGAAGTAGGCCCTTCGCCTGCTCGGCTGCGCGCCACGATCAGCACGACTCTCTGACCCGGCTCGACCACAAGGAGACATGTCATGACCAACCCTTCGGGTGCCGGCGTCGGCTCGGCCACGCCGGCCACCGGGCCGAGCGGCACGTCGCTGAGCACCGGCCAGGGCCGGACCCAGATCGCCGACACCGTCGTATCCAAGATCGCCGGGCTGGCTGCGCGTGAGATCAGCGGCGTGTACGCCCTTGGCGGCGGCACAGCCCGCGCGTTCGGCGCGATCCGCGAGCGGATCCCCGGTGCCAGCAGCAACCACAGCCAGGGTGTGGGGGTGGAGGTCGGCGAGAAGCAGGCCGCGATCGACCTTGACCTCGTCGTGGAGTACGGCGTCGGGATCAGCGAGTTGGCTGTCGCGATCCGCCGCAACGTGATCGGCGCGATCGAGCGGATGACCGGACTGGAGGTCGTCGAGGTCAACATCGTCGTCAACGACGTCCACATCCCCTCCGACGACGACAAGGACAACGGTCCCGCCCAGCCGCTCGGACCGCCGCGGGTCGCGTGAACAGCGCCGATGTGAACGCCACGGCCGTGAACAGCACCGCCGTGAAACCGGTCGTCGTGACGTCGGCTGTCGGGTTGGCGTACGCGGACCTGATCGCTGTCGCCGTGCTCGCCTGCCCGGATGTTGCCGGCCTGCACGGCGGGCGGTTCGGAGAGGTTGCCACCTACCTGCCCGGCCGCCAGGTGACCGGGGTGCGGATCACCCCCACGGACGTGTTCGTGCACGTGATCGCCCGCTATCCGGCCACCGTCGACCAGATCGACACCGCGGTCCGGATCGCCCTCGTACCGCACGTCGGAGCACTGTCGGTCACCCTCACCATCGAGGACATGGTCGCGGACCTCCCTGCGAAGGGCGGCCCGGTCGCCGGGCGACCCGTCATGGACCGCCCGGACGCCTCAGCTGTTCATCCGCACAAGGAGACCCTTCCGTGAACGCCACCCTGCTCGGACTCATCGCCGGCCTTGCGCTCGGTTTCGCGGGCGCCTTCGGCGGGTTCGGTGCCTTCCTCATCGTGGCGCTGTTCGGCGCGCTCGGGTTGCTGGTCGGACGCTACCTCGACGGTCAGCTGGACCTGACCGGGATGACCGGGGGCCGTGAGCGCGGCCGCCGGCTGTGAGCGGCTCCGGCACCCTGGCTCCGGCCGGTACGGCCCCGGCCACCGGCACCGCGGCCGGGCGGTGCCCAGGGCCGGCCCCGCCCGGTGAACGCGGCCGGCTGAGCATCGACCCGCGGGTGGTGCAGAAGATCGCCACCGCAGCGGCCATGGAGGTCGACCATGTCGGGGGGGCGGCCCGCCGGGTACTCAACGTGGCCCTGGGCTCCGACGAGTCCGCGGGCCGGCCGCAGGTGGACGCCCGTGTGGACGGCGCCACCATCACGGTGCAGGTCCTGTGCTCGGTGGCCTACCCGGCGCCGGTGGCCGAGGTCACCGAGCGGCTGCGCAGCCATATGATCGAGCGGATCGACGCTCTGACCGGGCTGCAGACCCGGCAGGTCGACATCATCGTCAGCGCCCTCACCACCGTCCGGGCGCCAACTCGCCGGGAGCTCGAATGATCCGCCGTCCGCGGCGCAGCCTGCCTGCCACCCTGGTCGCCCTGGCCCTGCTCGCCGCCGCGTTCCTGATCGCGGTGTCCTGCGGACAGCTACTGCTCGACCAGACACCGTTGCTGCCGTTCGCCGCCGTCGCCGAGACCGGTGCCGCGTTCACCTGGGACCAGGTCATCGTGCTCGCCGCCGCCGCCGTGGTGGCGATCCTGGGCCTGGCCCTGATGGTGGCCGCGCTCTCCCCGGGCGCCCCGACGATCGTCGCCCTCGCCCCCCGCGACGGCCAGCCCTACGCAGGCGCCACCCGCCGCAGCCTCGCCCGCGCCCTGACGATGGCCGCTCGCAACGTCGACGGAGTCGACAAGGCATCGGTCCGGGTCCGACCGCGAACCGTCACCGCTGCCGTCCGGACCCCGCTGCGCGACGCCGCGGGCCTGCCCGAGCAGGTGCGCACGGCCATCACCGAGCGCCTCGACGACATCGCGCTCGCACAGCGAGCCCAGGTCCGGGTCCGTACCACCTCCAGGAGCACCTGATGGCCGCCACGAACCGGCCCGCGAAACTCAACCGGACCCTGCTCGCCGTCATCGGGCTGATCCTGCTCGCCGCGGGTACCTTCGGCCTGCTTCTCGGACTCGGCGTGCTCTGCGGTGTCCTGCCCGGGCTCGACCCTGCCGCGCCCCTGATCCCGCCTGGCGCGGGGGTTCAGGGATGGGTGCCCTACGCCACGATCATCGGCGCGGTCCTCATCGGTCTGCTGTGCCTGCGCTGGCTCCTCGCCCAGGCCCTCCGCAGGCCCACGACCAGCACCTGGCGGCTGCATCACGATTCCGCCCGCGGGACCACACTTCTTGCCGCCGACACCGCCGCCGACGCGGTCGTCGCCGACATCGAGGCATACCCCGGCGTGTCCAAGGCCTCGGCCACCCTCACCGGCACCCGAGTGCAGCCCAACCTCCACCTGGACGTGACCACCGAGGAGAACAGCCCGGTGACCGCCCTGCGCGACCGCATCGCCGCCCACGCCCTGCCCCGGCTCTGTCAAGCCCTCGGAATAGACACCGTGCCGGCCGAACTGCTCCTGCGCATCGACACCGCCGGCCCCAGCACCACCCGAACCCGCTAGCGTTCCGGGTACCCAACCGGTGATCACGGCTCCACCGGAGCGCGGTGATCTCCGGGTACCCAACCGGTGATCACGGCTCCACCGGAGCGCGGTGATCTGCCGAGATCAGCGTTTCGGTACGGGGAGCCGCACGGGATGCGGCTCCGTGTTCCCATTAGACGATCATGAGATTGGTGGCGTGATCCAGAGCCCGATGAACGCATGCGGTGCTGTGTCTGCTAGGCGATCTGCTCGCTGCGCTCACCCACGTGCGCGGTGACCCAGCCGACCACCTCACGGACGAACACCGCCCGGTTCTCCCGGCCGCGCACCTCGTGACCCTCGTCGTCGAACACCAGGAACGCCGGTGACGCACCACGTTCGCGCAGCGCCCCCACCACCTGCTCCGCCTCGCCGAACGGCACGTTGGTGTCGTGTGCCCCGTGCACGACGAGCAGGGGCGCGGTGATCCGGTCGACCCGGTGGATCGGTGAGAGGGCAACGAGTAGCGCGGTGTCGGTCTCCGGGTCGCCGTACTTGGTGGTGGCCGCGGCGGCGATCCACGGCTCGGTGTGGGCGAAGAAGGTGACGAAGTCGGAGATGCCGCAGACGTCGACCCCGACCTGGAACAGATCGGGGAACGACGCCAGCGCCGCGAGCGTGAGATAGCCGCCGTAGGAGCGTCCGGACAGCCCGATCCGGCTGGGGTCGGCGAGTCCGGCGTTGACCAGGTAGTCGACCGTGGCGCGCACGTCGATGATCGCGGCGAACCGGCGTTCGTGGTCGTCGGCCTGGGAGAAGGTACGTCCGTACCCTCCCGAGCCGCGGACGTTCGGCGCGAACACCGAGATGCCCTCGGCTGCCAGGGCCTGGAACAGCGGCTGGAACACCGGCCGCTCCTGCGCCTCGGGCCCCCCGTGCAGCCAGATCAGCGTGGGCATCGGGCCGAGTGCTCGGTGCGTTCCCCCGCCCCCCCGGAAGAGCCAGCCGCTGAGCGCGAGCCCGTCCTCGGCCTGGAACCCGTGCAGCACCGGGGCGACCATGGCGTCCACGGTGGGGTCGGGCTGGGCAGGCAGCAGCGGGGTCACGCCTGCGTCGGGGTGATCAGAGCCCGTCCCGATGTGTTCGAGGTCGATCCGGCTCAGCCGCGGTGCCACCGTGGAACCTTCGCTCGCGACCAGCAACGCGCAGCCGTCACGGGTGAACGCCGCGCCGGTGACGACCGCACCGGGCGCCGGCAGCGGATCGAGCAGGCCGGCCCGCAGGTCCAGCAGCTCGACCTCGCTGCGGCCGGCCACGTTCCAGACCAGCACGGCCCGCGCGCCGCCCGGGTCGAGCGCCACGAGGTCGAGGTCGTCGTCGGGACGTTCGGCGATCAGATGGACCAGCGGCGGCTCCCCATCGCCGGTGACGGTGACGGCGAGGAGCGCGGCGCGTTCCCGGCCGGCGTCGGTGTGCACGTAGAGATGTGTGCCCGTGACGCCGAAGCGGGCCTCGGCGACGGTCGCGTCGCCGCCGGGCAGCAGTTCGGTGCGCCGCCCGGAGCGCAGGTCGATCAGCTCGAGGCTGCGGGCGCCTCGGCGACCGAGCCGGACGACCGCGCGCCGGCCGTCGCCGCTCACGGCGCACACCCGTGCCGCGGGGCCGCTGGCGAGCACGGTGGACGTACCGTCGCGCAGGTCGACCAGGCAGGCGTGCCCGTCGGCGCTGCCCTCGGGAAAGATCGTGATGCCGAGCTGACGCCCGCCGGGTGACCAGGGGCCCAGCGTGACCGCCGCCGCGCCGGGGGCGAGGTCCCGGACGTGCTCGCCGTCCGGGCTGAGCAGCCGCACCCGGGTGCGCTCGCCGCCGCCGGGGGCCAGCTGGCAGGCCAGCCACGAGCCGTCCGGGGACCAGCTGAGCAAACCGACGTCACCGGGGAGGGCATCTGTCCCGTCGGTGGGTAGCGGCCGATCCGGCTCGACGATCGCGCGCCCGCCGGCGGGCAGTGGCGCCATCCAGGCGCGTGGACGGCCGTCCCGGTCGGAGATCCAGGCGAGCCGGGTGCCGTCGGGCGAGGGCACCGGGCTGGTGTAGGCCGTTGAGAACAGACCGGGCAGGTACGCATCGAGCCGGGCCCGGCGCCGGTCGGTGAGATCCAACTAGATCCCCCTCTCCTGCAGCCACATCTCCAGCAGCGCTACCTGCCATAACGCGTTGGAACCGAGATTGGTCCGGGCCGTGTTCGGATCCGCCAGCATCCGGTCCAGCCAGTCGCCGCGGATCAGCCCGCGTGCCTTGGCTACCGGATCGGTGACGGCGTCGCGCACCCGGTCCAGGAACGGGCCCTCCAGGTGCCGGATCGCCGGTACCGGAAAGTAGCCCTTCGGGCGGTCGATGATCTCGTCCGGGACGACGCCGCGGGCGGCCTCCTTGAGCACTCCCTTGCCGCCGTGCGCGAGCTTGAGCCCTGGCGGGCAGGCGGCGGCGAGTTCCACCAGCTCATGGTCGAGGAAGGGGACGCGAGCTTCCAAGCCCCAGGCCATGGTCATATTGTCCACCCGCTTGACCGGGTCGTCGACGAGCATCACGGTGCTGTCCAGGCGCAGCGCGGCGTCCAGCGTCTCGTCCGCGCCCGGTGCGCCGAAGTGCTCGGCGATGAACGTCCGGCTCGGGTCGTGGTCGAGCAGCCACTCGGGCTCGAGGATGGCGGCCAGGGGCGGGTACCAGTCGTACCCGGCGAGCACCTCGTCGGCGCCCTGCCCGGACTGGACCACCCGCACCGACGTCGAG
>JBOHEP010000597.1:0-3257 GCA_050701075.1 Pseudonocardia sp.
TCCGCTCGCGTGGGCGGTCGTACCGGGAGCTACCGCTGCGGCTGTTCGAGTTCGGCACGGTGTACCGCTACGAGAAGTCCGGCGTGGTGCACGGGCTCACCCGGGCCCGCGGCTTCACCCAGGACGACGCGCACATCTACTGCACGCTCGAGCAGATGCAGAGCGAGATCCGCTCGCTGCTGCGTTTCGTGCTCGACCTGCTGCGCGACTACGGGCTCGACGACTTCTACCTCGAGCTCTCCACCCGCAACCCGGAGAAGTCGATCGGCAGTGACGAGGACTGGGAGCGGGCCACCGACTCGCTGCGGGCGGCCGCCGAAGCCAGCGGGCTCGACCTGCTGCTCGACCCGGGTGGCGCCGCGTTCTACGCACCGAAGATCTCCGTTCAGGCCAAGGACGCGATCGGGCGGACCTGGCAGATGTCGACCATCCAGGTCGATCTGATGCTGCCGGAGCGGTTCGACCTGGAGTACACCGCCGCCGACGGTTCCCGCCAGCGTCCGGTCATGATCCATCGGGCCCTGTTCGGCTCGATCGAGCGGTTCTTCGGTGTGCTCACCGAGCACTATGCGGGCGCGTTCCCGGCGTGGCTCGCCCCGGTGCAGGTGGTGGCGATCCCCGTCACCGACGAGCAGACCCCACATGTGCGGGAGGTCGCGGCCGCACTTCGGGCTCGGGGTGTCCGGGTCGAGGTCGACGCCGGCGATGACCGGATGCAGAAGAAGATCCGCACCCACACGCTGCAGAAGGTGCCGTTCCAGCTGCTGGCCGGTGCCCGCGACGTCGAAGCCGGTGCTGTGAGCTTCCGGTTCCGCGATGGAGGGCAGACCAACGGCGTGCCGGTGGCCGAGGCGGTGGACCGGATCGTGGGCTGGATCGCAGCCCGCAACAATGCCGGCCCCACGGCCGAAGCTTTCGCTCGAGTCCCATAGCTCGTTCAGCACAACAGAGGTTCTTCGGGTTCGGTCGGGTCGAGGACCCGCGAGGTGGTGCGGGGATCGGGTGGGCGGAAGGTGTCGAGCACGTGATCGTTCCCGTTCGGTGGTCATGATGCCGGCGGTGTGATCCGGACCCGATGAACTCATGCGGTGCTGCACCAGCCGCGCTGGACGGCGGGACAGCGGTCGATGGCCACCCTCCGGGCGAAAGCGGGAATCCGCCTTTCCCGGCGCCCGCATTCGGTTGCGCCCCGGAGGGCGGCTCCCCGCGTCGCAGAGGCTGGCTTGATCAGCGGCCTGGGACGGCAGTGAGCTGGTACGGCGACGTCGCCGCCTAGGATCGACGCCCATGGAGCAGGGCGCTGATGCCGCCGAGCCGGCGATGGAGCTGCGGGACGGCGTCGGCACCCCTGACGGGTTCCAGCGGCTCTGGACGCCGCACCGGTTGGCCTACATCAAGGAGGCGGGCGCCGGCGACTCTCCGTGTTGCCCGTTCTGCCGCGTCCCGACCCTCTCCGACGCGGAAGGCCTGGTCATCGCGCGGGGCGCGACCGTCTACGCGGTGCTCAACCTGCACCCGTACAACCCGGGCCATCTGATGGTGCTGCCCTACCGTCACGTCGCCGAGTTGGAGGACCTCGACGCCGCCGAGGCCGCGGAGCTGATGACGTTCACCCAGTGCGCGGTGCGGGCGATGAAGCGGGTTGCCGCGCCGCACGCGTTCAACGTCGGGCTCAACCTGGGCACCGTGGCCGGCGGGTCACTCGCCGATCACCTGCACCAGCATGTCGTGCCGCGCTGGGGCGGGGATGCGAACTTCATCGCCGTCGTCGGCCAGACCAAGGTCATCCCCCAGCTGCTGTCCGAGACCAGGGAGCTGCTCGCCATCGCGTGGCCGGGCACCGGGGGAGCGGCGGGTCCGGACTAGTCTGGCCCCCGGTCCGCAGCGGACCGCCCACTCGGCAGGAGCCCATGCTCAACGTCTTCGTCCGCGCCCATGTCGGCCGGGTGACCGACCCGATCGGTCAGTGGTTGGTGGGCCGTGGCCTCACCCCTGACGTTGTCACCGTGCTGGGCACGGTCGGATCGGTTGCGGCGGCGCTGTGGTTCCTTCCTCGCGGCGAGCTGGCCGCCGGTGCCTGTGTGATCACGGTGTTCGTCCTGTTCGACCTGATCGACGGCGCGATGGCCCGGGCCAGGGGTCGCGGCACGCCGTTCGGTGCGGTGCTCGACTCGACCTGCGACCGGGCGGTGGACGGTGCGGTGTTCGCCGGGCTCACCTGGTGGTGCCTGGAGATGGGCGACCAGCGCATGCTCGGCGTCGCAGCGTTGATCTGCCTGGTGGCCGGACAGCTGGTCTCCTACATCAAGGCCCGCGCCGAGGGTGCCGGGCTCTGCGCCGACGGCGGGCTCGTCGAACGGGCCGAGCGACTGATCGTCACGCTGCTCGGTGCGTTCCTCGAAGGCCTCGGTGTGCCGTACGCGCTGGCGGTGGCGCTGTGGTTGCTCGCCGCCGCGTCGGTGTGGACGGTGGGGCAGCGGCTGGTGGTGGTGTACCGCGCCGCGCAGGCCGCCACCGGTCAGGCCGCGCCATGAGCGAGTCATCCCCACGGCGCGAGGTCGCCGAGCGCGCCGCCGGTCTGGGCTACGCCGCCGGCTGGTGGGTCGTGCGTGGCCTTCCGGCACCGCTGGCCCACGCGGGGTTCGGATGGGGCGCCGACCTGGCCGCCCGCCGCGCCGGCCAGGGGGTGCGGCGGCTGCGGGCCAACCTCGCCCGCGTCGTGCCCGATGCCACGCCGGACGCGCTCGACGACCTCGTCCGGGCGGGTCTGCGCAGCTACGCGCGGTACTGGTGCGAGGCGTTCAGGCTGCCGACCATGGATCCCTGCGACCTGCACCGGCGGATGGACCCGCTGGTCACGGGCGCGAAACCGGCGTTCCAGGCGCTCCGCGAGGGACGCGGGGTGATCTTCGCGTTACCGCACAGCGGCAACTGGGACGTCGCAGGCGTGTGGATGGTCGAGTCGTTGCGGCGGCTCGGTCTGGAGCCGGTGCTCACCACGGTGGCCGAGCGGTTGCGCCCGGAGTCACTCTTTCGCCGGTTCGTCCGGTACCGGGAGTCGTTGGGTTTCGAGGTGATCGCGGCGCAGGACGGCACGGCCGCCTACCGCGGGTTGAGCCGGCGCCTGCGTGCCGGCGGGGTGGTCTGCCTGGTGTCCGACCGGGACCTGACCGCCTCCGGCGTCGAGGTCTCGTTCTTCGGCGAGCCGGCCCGGCTGCCGGCCGGCCCGGCCCGGCTCGCGGCGCTCACCGGGGCGG
>JBOHEP010000598.1:0-1237 GCA_050701075.1 Pseudonocardia sp.
ACATCGGCACCATCGGTCATATCGACCACGGCAAGACCACGCTGACGGCGGCCATCACCAAGGTTCTGCACGACAAGTACCCGAAGCTCAACGAGGCTTCGGCGTTCGACCAGATCGACAAGGCTCCCGAGGAGCGTCAGCGCGGCATCACGATCTCGATCGCGCACGTCGAGTACCAGACCGAGAAGCGGCACTACGCGCACGTCGACTGCCCCGGGCACGCCGACTACATCAAGAACATGATCACCGGTGCGGCGCAGATGGACGGCGCCATCCTGGTGGTCGCGGCGACCGACGGCCCGATGCCGCAGACCCGCGAGCACGTGCTGCTGGCCCGTCAGGTCGGTGTGCCCTACATCGTCGTCGCACTGAACAAGGCTGACATGGTCGACGACGAGGAGATCATGGAGCTCGTCGAGCTGGAGGTCCGCGAGCTGCTCAGCTCGCAGAACTACCCGGGCGACGACCTGCCGGTGGTCCAGGTGTCGGCGCTCAAGGCGCTGGAGGGCGACGCCGAGTGGAGCGCGAAGCTGCTCGCGCTGATGGACGCCGTGGACGAGAGTGTCCCGGAGCCCGTGCGCGACATCGAGAAGCCGTTCCTCATGCCCATCGAGGACGTCTTCACCATCACCGGCCGCGGCACGGTCGTCACCGGCGCCATCGCGCGCGGCATCGTGAAGGTGAACGAGGAGGTGGAGATCGTCGGCATCCGTGAGAAGTCGACGAAGACCATCGCCACCGGCGTCGAGATGTTCCGCAAGATGCTCGACGAGGGGCGCGCGGGAGAGAACGTGGGCCTGCTTCTGCGCGGCATCAAGCGCGAGGACGTCGAGCGCGGTCAGGTCGTCGTGAAGCCCGGCTCGATCACCCCGCACACCGAGTTCGAGGCGCAGGTCTACATCCTGTCCAAGGACGAGGGCGGTCGACACACGCCGTTCTTCAACAACTACCGGCCGCAGTTCTACTTCCGCACCACGGATGTGACCGGTGTCGTGACCCTGCCCGGTGGCACCGAGATGGTCATGCCGGGCGACAACACCACCATGAGTGTCGCGCTGATTCAGCCGATCGCCATGGAGGAGGGCCTGCAGTTCGCCATCCGTGAGGGTGGACGTACCGTCGGCGCCGGCCAGGTCACAAAGATCACGAAGTAACACCCCCGGCCGAGGATGCTGCATTCCGGTGTGGCATCCTGGACGGGTTGCGCGCTGGATCCGGCACGTGGAGTGATCACTCC
>JBOHEP010000599.1:0-15118 GCA_050701075.1 Pseudonocardia sp.
CGGCGGCACCACGGAACGGGTTCGTGCTCGACGGCACGATCGTCGCGCTCAACGAGAGTGGCTTCCCGCGGCGGCGGGCGTTGCAGAGCCGATCCGGCAACCTGCGTCCCTCCGACGCCCTGGTGCGCCGGGTCCCGGTCGGGTTCCTGGTCAGCGACGTGCTGTGGTTCGACGGCCACTCGACCGCGGGTCTGCCCTACCACCAGCGTCGGGACCTGCGCGACGAGCTCGAGCTGGACCGGTTCCGGGCCTGGTCCTCGCCGTCGTTCCCGGTGACCGAGCTCGGGCCGGTCATGGTCGCGGCCGAGCAGCACGGTGTCGACGCGTTGCACGCCAAGCACCTCGACGCCCCCTACCGGCCCGGTAAACGCTCGCGATACTGGCTGCGGCTGCCGGTGCGACCCGTCCGGCAGGTTGTGGTCGGCGGGTGGAGCCCGGCCGATCCGCGACGCCCGGAAAGCATCGGTGCGTTGCTGCTCGGGGTCCCCGACGACGCGGACCCACCCGTCCTGCGGTACGTGGGACGGGCCGGCCTGCGGTCCGCGGAGGAGCGCAACGACGTCGCCGAAGTGCTGCCGGCGCTGCAACGGCGGCACTCACCGTTCACAGCCCCACTGTCGGCCGAGGTGGCCCGGCACGTGACGTGGGTGGAGCCGCGGCTGATCGGGCGCGTCGAGTTCGCCGACTGGACCCCGGACGGCCGGATGCGGTTGCCCACCTGGCGCGGCCTGGTGCCGCCCGACCAGCGCGACTCCGGCCAGTTCGCCGTCCCGCCGCCTGCCCCGCCCGCCTCCCCGCCTGCGCCCGCCGGGCGTTCGTCCGAAGATCGGTCGCCCGATCGGGAGGCGGCGGAGGTGTCCGCCGCCCGCCCGGCGTCGGCTGCTGTGGCTCCGGATGTCGCCGCGCCGCCCGACACCGAGGCGCGACGGCTGGAGCAGCACTTCGTCTACAACTCGCTCAACACGATCGCGTCGGTGATCCGCACCGACCCGCCCCGCGCCCGTGAGCTGTTACTCGGATTCGCCGACCTCACCCGTGCCGCTGACCAGCCCGATGATGCGACGACCACGCTGGGAAAGGAACTGGCCACCGTGCGGGCCTACCTGCAGCTCGAGCAGGCACGGTTCGGCAAGCGGCTGCGGGTGGAGATCGACCTCGACGCGGAGCTGGATCACGTGTCGGTGACGGCGATGCAGATGCTGTCGGTGGTGCGTCGCGCGGTGCAACACGGGATCGAGCCGCTGCCCGGAGGTGGACTGCTCGCGATCCGGACACGCAGGACCGACGACGGTGGCGAGCTGACCGTCACCGCGGCGGCGGGGGAGCCGACCGTGATCCGGTTCCCGAAGACCGGAGCGGCTCTGTCCGGCTGATCTCGGCAGTGCGAAGTCAGGGCGTCACGATGCAATGCTGCCGCCGTCAGCGCACGCCATCGTCGAACTGTGGACGAACAGCATCCGCTACGCGCGCATCCGCAGATGAGTCAACGACCCCACCTACGTGCGCATTCTGATGAGTCAACGCGCACTTGACGCGAACGAACTGGTCGAAGATAATCTTAGGCGGCTCGGGGCCGAGACTTGCTTCCCCACGGGGGTGCGGCATGAGGTCTGACGGGCGATCCCGAATCCTGCTGCTTGCGGTTGCGTTCATCACAGTCATCGCAGTCACGGCGACGGTGGTAGCGCTTGTACACGCCCGGACCAAGGCTGCGCAATCTGGAGAGAACGGCCGCGATGTTAGCGCCGCCGTGACAGCTGCGGATGGTGCAGTACTCCAACTGGGTACGTCCGGAGCTGTTCGAATCCCACCCGGCGCCGTCGATCGGGACGGCGTGCTGCGGGTTCGCCGCGACGACCCGAGCGCGCCGCCTGTCCGGGAAGGCTTCCTGCCGCATGGTCCCAGCCTCCGGATTGAGCTCGACGGCGCCGCGCTGGTCGGCGAAGCGATCATCGAGTTCCCCATGAATCCCGAAGCGATCGACGAGTCGACCGGACCGTTGATTCCCGTTGGCATGTTCCTCGACGAGACGAGCGGACGATGGACTGCCGCTGAATCGCCGCAGTACAACCCCGTCGAAAAGCGTCTGTCGGTTCGCACGAAGCACTTCTCGCTCTGGCAAGCGTTCACGTTCGATTGGGACTGGGCGAGACGTGCGGCTACCGGCCTGCTCGAGGGTACTCTCATCAACGAGCTAGCTGGTGCAACACGCCCGAACTGCACACGTGAGACAGCGGCGAATAGCCGCGTTCGAAGGTATGTCACTGCCGGAAATCCGCTGACGAGTAGCCCGATTCCAGGCGGAGATCATCTGCTGTGGTGCCTCGACCTCGACGATGCCGACCAGTTGCTGCTCCGAGTAGCGAACAATCGACGCATGGCCATTCAGGTGAAGATGTTCGCGGGAACAGAGCTTATGCCGGCAACCGTTCCCAGACCGTTGGCGATCAAGTACGTCGGAAGAATCGCAGAAGAATTTCTTAATGCCCAGAACGGAATTCGAGCAATCGTTCTCGGTTACCGGGAGCAGGCTGTATTTAGGGTGAACAATCCGTCACCTCGGGCGTGGATCGGCACGGCACCATCGGGTGCGAGCTTCGCCACCGACGTCATCGATATCGGGGTCAACCTGCTGGCATTGACGTTCTCCACCGCAGGCGAAGCGGCGCGGAGTGCGCCGAGCATGTACGAGTTGCTCTTCGAGCAATTCGATACAGGAAACTGCATCTCAGGCGGACTCCACGATAGATCGGTGCTCGCGGATCCGGCTGAGATACAGGCGGTTACGCGCAGCGTCGTCGAGTTGGTCATTGGGTGCGCTGGCGAGACATTGGCCAGGGCGCTTCCGGCTTTGGCCGGCAGCGCCCTGCACGTGGCTGCGATCGCAGTGAACTCGCTGCGCATCCTGGTGGATACAATAAATGCCACGATAGGCGGCCTAGAGTTATTCGGCGACATTGCCGCCGGGCGGTGGAACTACTTCGTGATTCTGGAGGCTTTGCCTAAGGAGGCACCTACGACGGTTGTAAGACCCGGCCCGGTCGCCCAATCGCCCGGCACCTCACCGATCACCCCGCCACCGGTCGCCCAATCGCCCCTGCCCCCAGTCGTTCAACCAGGGTTAATGAACATCGTGATAAGGCGAGTGTGGACTCGAAACAACTACGGAAATGATCAGTCTGATTTCGCCTGCGGAGACCAGGTCAGGCTCTCACTCTTCGTGGAGAACCCAAATTCAGAAGGCATATCAACGGAGATTGACTTCCTTGTCGAGGCGGCCGGTCAGAGGTTATACTACCTCGAAAAGACGATCACAGTTCCACCGGGACTCGCCAACTACGAATCCGTTTTCAACCTGCCCACGGATGTCAGCGGCTCCGGCACGTATATCGCCGACGTCTTTCCGAAACCGGACGGGCTGATACCGAGTGATGATTCGACGTCGTTCTCAATAAGTTGCGCTCAGTAAACCATGCACATCCGCCCGCAAGCTGCGCACCACACGCTGAACGCCCGCGGCCCGGTTGACGACGAGCGCGTAGACGAGAAGGTGATTTCCTGGCGCTTTGGCTGCTCGCTGACTGAGTCCGACCGCGGCACTGCCGGAGACCGCCAGCAGTCGCTGCCGATCCGCGGCCTGCGCGTCGCGCACCTCGCGGACGCCCTGACCGGCATCCGCGATGACGGTCTGGGGCTGCAGAGCCTTCGGCCCCCCGACATCGGATGTCCGGCTGCCCCGGTGATCGGTCCGTCGGTACGGTTCGCACATGCTCGGCCTCCCCGACGGCACCCGCGCGTGCCTGTTCGACCTCGACGGCGTGCTCACCGACACCGCCAGCGTGCACGCCGGCTCGTGGAAACAGATGTTCGACGAGTTCCTCGCCGCGCGCGCGGCGCGCGCGGGCACCTCGCTGCGCCCGTTCGACGTCGTCACCGACTACGGTCCCTACGTCGACGGCCGACCGCGGCTGGAGGGCACCCGGGAGTTCCTGCGCTCCCGGGGCATCGGGCTCCCCGAGGGTGGGCCGGGCGACGCCCCGGACGCGGTCACGATCCACACCCTCTCGACCCGCAAGAACGACCTCGTGCAGGAGCTGATCATGACCCGTGGGGTTGATGTGTATCCCGGATCGGTGCGCTACCTGCACGCCGTGCGCGCCGCCGGCCTCACCACGGCGGTCGTCTCGTCGAGCGCCAACGCCGCACAGGTGCTCGAGGTGGCGGAGCTGACCGACCACCGGGTCGACGGGGCCAGTGCGAAAGAGCGCGGGTTGGCGGGCAAGCCGGCGCCGGACACGTTCCTCGCCGCCGCCGACCTCGGCGTCGCCCGGGAGCACGCCGTGGTGTTCGAGGAGGCGTTCGCCGGGGTGGTCGCAGCGAAGGCGGGTGGTTTCGGTGCCGTGATCGGCGTGGACCGGCTCGACCATGCCGATGCGCTGCGCGCGCACGGCGCGGACATCGTCATCGCCGACCTCGTGGAGCTGCTCGGGGAGCAGGCATGACCCCCGACCCCACGCGACCGTTCACCGTGGAACCATGGGTGATCCGCGAGCCGCGCCTGAACTTCGAGGACCTGGGCCGGTCCGAGTCGGTCTTCGCGCTGTCCAACGGCCACATCGGGTTGCGCGGCAACCTCGACGAGGGCGAGCCGCACGACACCCCCGGCACCTATCTCAACTCCTTCTACGAGCGCCGGCCCCTGCCTTACGCCGAGGGCGGCTACGGCTACCCCGAGTCCGGCCAGACGATGATCAACGTCACCAACGGCAAGTTGATCCGGCTGCTGGTCGAGGACGAGCCGTTCGACCTGCGCTACGGCCAGGTGCGCCGCCACGAGCGGGTGCTTGACCTCCGCGCCGGCATCCTGACCCGCGAGGTCGAGTGGGTCTCTCCGACCGGGCGGGCGGTGCGGGTGCGCACCCAGCGGTTGGTCTCCCTGACCCAGCGGGCGGTCGCGGCGATCCACTACGAGGTCGAGGTGCTCGACGGCCCGGCGTTGCTCGTCATCCAGTCGGAGCTGGTGGCCAACGAACAGCTTCCCGGGCGTGGCCACGGCGACCCGAGAGTCGAGGCCGCGCTCACCGACTCGCTGGTGTCCGAGCTGTACCGCAGCGACGAGGCCGGTGCCGCCCTGGTGCACCGCACCCGGCGTTCCGGGCTGCGGGTGGCCGCGGCGATGGACCACGAGGTGCACGGCCCGGACTGCATCAAGATCACCTCCCAGGCCACCGAGGACACCGGCCGCACCACGGTGATCGCCAGGCTGGCGCCGGGCACCCCCGTGACGATGATCAAGTACCTGTCCTACGGCTGGTCCGCACGCCGGTCGTTGCCGGCGGTGAACGACCAGGTCCACGCGGCACTCGCCGCCGCCCGCTACACCGGCTGGGACGGCCTCGTAGCCGAGCAGCGCAGCTACCTCGACGAGTTCTGGTCGACCGCCGACGTCGAGATCGACGGCGACGCCGAGCTCCAGCAGGCCGTGCGGTTCGCGATCTTCCACGTGCTGCAGGCCGGTGCCCGGGCCGAGCGCCGCGCCATCGGGGCCAAGGGACTCACCGGCCCGGGCTACGACGGGCACACCTTCTGGGACACCGAGACCTTCTGTCTCCAGCTCCTCTCCCACGTCGCTCCGGACGCCGCGGCCGACGCGCTACGCTGGCGACAGTCAATCCTGCCGCTGGCCACCGAACGGGCCCAGCAGCTGGGCCTGGCGGGTGCGGCGTTCCCGTGGCGCACCATCCGCGGCCACGAGTGCTCGGGTTACTGGCCTGCGGGCACCGCCGCGTTCCACATCAACGCCGACATCGCCGACGCCGTCCGCCGCCACGTCGCGGCCACCGGAGACGTCGACTTCGAGCGTGAGGTGGGCCTCGAGCTGCTCGTCGCGACCGCGCGGCTGTGGCGCTCGCTGGGCCACCACGACGCCACCGGGCAGTTCCGCATCGACGGTGTCACCGGGCCCGATGAGTACACCGCGATCGTCGACAACAACGTCTACACCAACCTGATGGCGCAGCTGAACCTGCGCGTCGCCGCCGAAACCGCCGCCCGGCACTCCCGGACCGCGGCGAAGCTGGGTGTCAACGCCGAGGAGATGGCGAGCTGGCGCGACGCCGCCACGTCGATGCGCATCCCCTACGACGAGAACCTGGGCGTGCACCCGCAGTCGGAGGGCTTCACCGATCACCAGGTGTGGGACTTCGAGGCCACCAAGCCGGAGATGTACCCGCTGCTGCTGAACGCGCCGTACTTCGACCTGTACCGCAAGCAGGTGATCAAGCAGGCCGACCTGGTGCTCGCCATGCAGCTGCGCCCCGACTGCTTCACTCCCGACCAGACGGCCCGCAACTTCGCCTACTACGAGGCGATCACGGTGCGCGACTCGTCGCTGTCGGCGTGCACGCAGGCCGTTGTCGCGGCCCGTACCGGGCATCTCGACCTCGCCTATGACTACCTCGCCGAAGCCGCCCTCGTGGACCTCAACGACCTGGCCGGGAACTCCGACCACGGCGTGCACATCGCCTCGATGGCGGGTACGTGGGTTGCGGTGGTCGCCGGTTTCGGTGGGATGATCTGCGATTCCGGCGGCCTGCGGTTCGCCCCGCGGCTGCCCCCGGCACTCACCCGGATCTCCTTCGGAATGCGATGGCAGGGCCGCCAGCTCCGGGTGCAGATCACCTCGGATGAGGCGGAGTACCAGCTGTTGAACGGGCCGCCGATGCGGTTGCGCCACCACGGTGAACCATTCGCACTGGCCGACGCCCCGGTCACCCGGCCGATCCCGCCGGCCGGATCGGTGGAACCCGTGGAGCAGCCCCATGGCCGGGCGCCCAAGGCACGGCACCCCGGGAGCTAGCGCCGGTTGACACCCGGGCCGGGTGGGTATGCGAGGGAGCTGATGTCTCCCCGCTCTCGGGCACGCCGCCCGAGGACCGCACCTGATCGAAAGGGCACCGCCGTGGACCCCGATCGCGCCCGCAAGTTGCTGACCACCGAGCTCGCCGAGCTCGACGACCGGGCCCGATTCGCCGCCGCGAGCCAGGCTGACGCCGCGGACGATCCGGGCCGGGGTGAGGGCGCGGTGGGCCAGCACCCGGGGGACTACGGCTCGGACGTCACCCATCGCATGGAGGACAACCTGCTCGCCGACACCGTCGCCGACCAGCGCAGGCGCGTACACGAGGCGTTGACCCGGCTGGACGACGGTGGCTACGGCCGGTGCGCCGTGTGCGGCCGGGAGATCGACGACGAGCGGTTGGAAGCGCGCCCCGAGGTGGCGACGTGCCGCGAGCACGCCGACACTCCGGTGGTCGAGTAGCGCCGCGGTAGGGCCGGTCGCCCGATCAGCCAGCACGGTCGATCACCGTCTCGGTGGCGGCAGGATCGTCGCCCGGCCATCCCGGATAGTCCGGCGGGGTGCCGTCCCAGGCCGGGCACAGCGCCTTGTGGCTGCACCATTCACACATGCGGCTCGGGTTGGGCCGGAAGTCGCCGGTGCGCCCGGCGGTACGGATCGCCGTCCAGATCGCGTCGAGGGTGTGCTCGAAGCGGCGCAGCTCCGCTTCGTCGGGGGAGTAGGTGAGCGACTCCTCGTCGGCCAGGTACAGCAACCTGAGCTGGGTGGGCGCCACGCCACGCAGGTGCAGCAGCGCCAGCGCGTAGAACTTCATCTGGAACAGCGCCGTGACCTCGGCCACCACGCGCGGCGCGGTGCCGGTCTTGTAGTCGACGACCCTGATCTCGCCGGTGGGTGCGACGTCGACCCGGTCGATGTAGCCGCGCAGCAGCAGCCCCGAGTCGAGCTCGGTCTCGACCAGGAGCTCGCGGGCCTCCGGTTCGAGACGGCGCGGGTCCTCCAGCCGGAAGTACGTCTCGAGCAGCTCGCCCGCGGACTCCAGCCAGACCGGGAGCTCGGGGTCGGCTGCGCCGTCGAACAGCTCGCCGAGCAACTCGGGAGCCTGTGCGCAGAGCTCCGCCCATGCCGGGCCGACCATCGCCCGGGCCGCCGAGGGAAGCCGTGCCGGCGCCGGGAGCTCGTAGAGCCGCTCCAACACCACATGGACGAGGGTGCCACGGATCTGGGCCCGGGTGGGTGGCTCGGCGAGCCGGTCGATCGCGCGGAACCGGTAGAGGAGTGGGCACTGCTTGAAGTCCCCAGCGCGCGACGGGGACAGTGCCGGGCGTCGTCGCGGGCGCTCGCCGCGCTCGGCTGCCCCGAGCAGAGCCGCGGCGCGACCTTGGTTCATGGTCCGGACAGTAGGGGAGGGCACCGACAGTTCCTCCTCGAACGGACCCGTGCACCAGCTGTGCACCGAGATCAGTACGGTGTGCCCGGATGAAGGGGATCGGGTTCACGATCGTCGCAGCGCTGACCGCAGGGGTCGTCGCCGCCTGCGGTCAGGGCGCGGTGCCCGGGGCGGACTCGGCCGAGAGCGGAGAGGCCGCGGTCGAGGCGGTCTTCCGCAGCTACCACCAGGCCCTGCAGGCCCGCGACTTCGCCACGGCGTGCGCTCTGAATGCTCCCGAGACCAACAGGAAGCTGATCGAGCGGGTCGCGGCCCGAGGCACCCAGGTGGGGACCTGCGAGGAGGCATGGGCGACGGTCTACGCCCTCCCCAACGCCGGCCGGGTGGCAGACGGGGTGGGCAGGACCGCGCAGGTGCACGACGTCACCGTCGACGGTGACGACGCCATGATCTCCTGGACCTTCGAGCAGGACCCGGGTCGTCGCCTGCCGGTCGACACCGAACTGCGCCACATCGACGGTCAGTGGCGTCTGCTCGACACCAGCTGACCGCTGAGGAACGGCGGCGGCCGTCCCGGACGTGCGCCATGCGGGCCGCGGAAGTTCTTCGGGGTTCGGTCAGGTGAGGGCAAGTGTGGAGGTGGCGCGGGGATCCGGTGGGCGGAAGGTGCCGAGCGTTTGATCGATTTCTGGGAAGCGTCGGCCGTGCTGAGTGCGGTTCCGGGTTCCCGGCCGATGATCTGTGGCACCGCCGGGGCCGCGGTGCCGGCCGGGGTCGCGGTGACCGGCCGGGGTCGCGGTGACCGGCGGGGTCGGGGTCGCGGTGACCGGCCAAGATCGGTGTCTCGGTACGGGGAGCCGCACGGGGCGGGGCTCGGTGTTCCCGTTCGGTGATCATGAGGCCAGCCGGCTGGGGTGATGCCAGACCCGAGTCGGCATCACGCGTAGAGGCCATGCGGTACCGGGCGGCGTAAGGGGTGCCGCCTGGGTCGCCACCCTCCCCGTTGGGCCGTGGTCGCCACCCTCCCCGTTGGGGCATGAATCCGGCCCCCACGGTCATGGTTGCTGCTGTACCGCGCAGGGCGCTCGGGTCCAGGCCGCCGTGATCACCGGTTCGGCGCATTTTCCGGCCAGATCCGGCCGGAGAATGCACCCGGTTGGTGATCTTGAGCTTGGACGAGCCCGTCGACCGTGCTCCCAACCCTCGAAGGACCTCCGCGGCGCTGCACTAGCGTTACCCCCCGTGTCCGAACTGCTCGAATCAGCTACCCGTGCCCGCGGCGGCCCCTTTCGCCCCGGCGACCGGGTGCAGCTCACCGACCCCAAGGGGCGGCGTTACACGCTCACGCTGGAGGAGGGCGGGCAGTATCACACCCATCGGGGCGGCCTCGCCCACGACGACCTGATCGGCAAGCCGGAGGGGAGTCTGGTGATCTCCCCGGTGGGCACTCCCTACCTGGCGTTGCGCCCCCTGCTTGCCGACTACGTGCTCTCGATGCCGCGCGGCGCGCAGGTGATCTACCCCAAGGACGCCGCGCAGATCCTCATGTGGGGCGATGTGTTCCCCGGCGCCCGGGTACTGGAGGCCGGGGCCGGCTCCGGCGCCCTCACCTGCTCCCTGCTGCAGGCCGTCGGACCGCGGGGGAGCGTGTCGTCCTACGAGATCCGCGCCGACCATCTCGAGTACGCCGAACGCAACGTCACGAGATTCTTCGGGCAGACACCACCCAACTGGGCCTTGCGCCTCGGGGACCTCAACGAGCACATCGGTGAGGTGGACCGGGTCGTGCTCGACATGCTGGAGCCGTGGGAGGTGCTGGGGACCGTGTCCCGGGCGCTGATCCCCGGGGGCGTCCTGGTCGGCTACGTGGCGACGACGACCCAGCTGTCCCGGCTCACCGAGGCGTTGCGCGAGCAGCAGTGTTGGACGGAGCCGCAGTCCTGGGAGTGCCTGATGAGGCCATGGCATGTGGTCGGGCTCGCGGTCAGGCCCGAGCACCGGATGCAGGGTCACACGGCTTTCCTGGTGACCGCTCGGCGGCTGGCGGAGGGTGTCGCTCCGCCCCGCCCACAGCGTCGACCGACCGGCCGCTGACGCATCCGGCAAGCAGGACCGGCCGATGGCGGTGTCGAGTTGATGTGACGGACGGACACCGTTCACAGTGCTGTAAGCCCGCTCGACGTCAAGATGTCGTCCGGCTGAGTGCTGGATCACTAGTTCGCCGCAGGGCTCAGGCTGTACACCCCAGGTATCGTATGGAAACGGAACACGGAGGGAGGATGCCGTGAACCCCTACGACGATGGGCCCGGCAGTCGCAGCTCGGGTGGTCACGGGGACCTCAGCCCGGCTGAGGCCACCGCACAGATTCGCTTCCTCGAAGAGGAGGTCGCGCTACTTCGCCGCAAGCTCACCGAGTCGCCGCGCCATGCCCGGATCCTGGAGCAGCGCCTCGCCGAGTCGGCCAGCCGCCTGTCCCAGCTCAGCACACGCAACGAGAAGCTGACCGAGACCCTCAAGGAGGCGCGCGGCCAGCTCATCGCGTTGCGCGAGGAGGTCGACCGGCTCGCCCAGCCACCGAGCGGTTACGGCGTGTTCGTGGCCCGGTTCGCCGACGAGACGGTGGACGTGTTCACCTCAGGGCGTCGGATGCGGGTCGCGGTGTCCCCGGCGGTGTCCACCGACGAGCTGCGCAGTGGGCAGACCATCCGGCTCAACGAGGCGCTCACCGTCGTCGAGGCGGGTGAGTTCGAGCGGATCGGCGAGGTGTGCTCGTTGCGCGAGGTGCTCGCCGAGCCCACCGCCGGGTTGGCCGGGCGTGCGCTCGTCGTCGGGCACACCGACGAGGAGCGAGTGGTGTGGCTCGCCGCACCGCTCACGCTGCCCACCGACGACATCGATTTCGTGCCGCTCAAGCCGGGCGACTCGCTGCTCGTCGACACCAAGGCCGGCTACGCCTACGAGCGGGTGCCCAAGGCCGAGGTCGAGGACCTCGTCCTGGAGGAGGTGCCCGACGTCGACTACTCCGACATCGGAGGCCTGTTCCGCCAGATCGAGCAGATCCGCGACGCCGTGGAGCTGCCGTTCCTGCACGCCGAGCTGTTCAAGGAGTACGAGCTGCGCCCGCCCAAGGGTGTGCTGCTCTACGGCCCGCCCGGCTGCGGCAAGACGCTCATCGCCAAGGCGGTGGCGAACTCGCTGGCCAAGAAGGTGGCCGCGGTGCGCGGCGAGGACCAGGGCCGGGCGTTCTTCCTCAACATCAAGGGCCCCGAGCTGCTCAACAAGTTCGTCGGCGAGACCGAGCGGCACATCCGGATGATCTTCCAGCGGGCCCGGGAGAAGGCGTCGGCCGGCACCCCGGTGATCGTGTTCTTCGACGAGATGGACTCCATCTTCCGCACCCGCGGATCCGGGGTCTCCTCGGATGTCGAGACCACGATCGTTCCCCAGCTGCTCGCCGAGATCGACGGCGTGGAGGGTCTGGAGAACGTCATCGTGATCGGTGCCTCGAACCGCGAGGACATGATCGACCCGGCCATCCTGCGGCCCGGCCGGCTCGACGTGAAGATCAAGATCGAGCGACCGGACGCCGAGGCGGCGCAGGACATCTTCTCCAAGTACCTCACGGCGACGCTGCCGATCCACGACGACGACGTCGCGGAGTTCGGCGGCAACCGCAAGGCGTGCATCGACGCGATGATCCAGCGGGTCGTCGAGCGGATGTACGACGAGACCGAGGCGAACCGGTTCCTGGAGGTCACCTACGCCAACGGCGACAAGGAGACCCTGTACTTCAAGGACTTCAACTCCGGAGCCATGATCCAGAACATCGTCGACCGGTCGAAGAAGTCGGCCATCAAGTCGGTGCTCGAGAGCGGCCAGCGCGGCCTGCGCGTCCAGCACCTGCTCGACGCGATCGTCGACGAGTTCGCCGAGAACGAGGACCTGCCCAACACCACCAACCCCGACGACTGGGCGCGGATCTCGGGTAAGAAGGGGGAGCGGATCGTCTACATCCGCACCCTGGTCACCGGCAAGAACGCCGAGTCCGGACGGGCGATCGACACCGCCTCGAACACCGGCCAGTATCTGTAGGAGCTGCTGCCTGTAGGAGCTGCTGCGCCGTGAACGAACGGCACTTCGTCCAGATCTGCTCGACGACAGTGCCGTTGGTTCGCCGCTCAGTTCCGGCAGGTGTCCGATTTGTTCACGACGGGTGCGTCCCGCGGCGCTAGCGTCCGGAGCATGAGCATCGAAGCAAGGCTGGCCGTCGTGGGCATCGTGGTGGCGGACATGGCGAAAGCGCTGGCGTTCTACCGGCGGCTCGGCATCGAGGTACCCGACGGCGCTGACAGCGAGCCGCACGTCGAGGCGGCGTTGCCCGGCGGCATGCGGCTGGCGTTCGACACCGAGGAGACGATCCGCTCGTTCCTCCCCGACTGGACGCCGCCGGCGCCCGGTGGCCGGGTGAACCTGGCGTTCGTGCTGCCTGACCCGGCCGCGGTGGACGCCGCGTACGCGGAGCTGACCGGCGCCGGCCACCATGGTGAGCTGGCGCCGTTCGACGCGTTCTGGGGCCAGCGTTACGCCGTGGTGTACGACCCCGACGGCAACGGGGTGGACCTCTTCGGCCCCATGAGCAGCTGACCCAGTGGCACACCGGCGAGGGTGCGGACCTCCCGGTACAGGTGCGACTGGTCGGCGTAGCCGGTGCGAATCGCGACCTCGACGGGCGCAACCCCGTCGAACGTGAGCATGACCGCACGGCGGAACCGCAGGATGCGCCGCAGTGCCGCCGGGCCGTAACCGAATGCGGCCCGGCTGCGGCGGTGCAGTGAACGGGTGGTCCAGCCCAGGCGGTCGGCCACCGCCTGGGTGGCCGCACCCGCACCGAGCTGAGCCGCGACCAGGCCGAGTGCCGGATCGGGAAGCGGCGCCGCGGCCCGCATGGTGGCGACGGCGCCCGTGCAACGGTAGCCATGAGCCGGCTCGCAACGAAACGGACGACAGTGCCGTTCGTTGCCAACCCGCTGGTTCAGAGCCCGCGCAGCACGCCCTGGATCTCCAGGTTGATCTGCACCTTCTCGCTCACCACCACGCCGCCGCCGGCCAGCGGCATGGCGATGTCCACGCCGAAGTCGCTACGGTTGATCGTGGTGGAGGCCGAGAAGCCCGCGCGGATGCCGCCGTGGGCGTCGGGGCCGAAGCCGTTGACCTCGAGGACCAGCGGGACCGAGCGGGTCACGCCCTTGATCGTCAGCTCACCGTCGACGACGATGTCGTCACCGTCGGTGCGGACGCCGGTCGAGCGGTATGTCCAGGTCGGGTGGCTCTCGACGTCGAAGAAGTCGGCCGAGCGGAGATGGCCGTCGCGCTGCTCACTGCCAGTGTCGATCGAGGCCGAGTCAATCGATGCGGTGACCGTCGATCCGGTGGTATCACCGCTGGTGACGATCTCCCCGCTGAACGACGTGAACCGACCGCGTAGCTTGCTCACCATCATGTGACGAACGGTGAAGGAGACCTCGGAGTGCACCGGGTCGATGTCCCAGCTGCCCGCCAGGTAGCCGGGGAACTGCGTGGTGGTCGCCGTGGTCATCAGAACCTCCATAGTGGTTGAGCCCTCATCTATACTGGGTCAACGCATTGGATGCTCGGTCATTCCTGGAGGTGACGTGGATAACATGCGTTGGCTGGACGCTGACGAACAACGCACCTGGCGCAGCTTCCTGGCAGCGGGCCGGCTCCTCTTCGACAGGCTGGACCGCCAGCTCCAGCACGACGCCGGCCTCCCGCACGCCTACTACCAGATCCTTGTGCGGCTCTCCGAGGCCCCGGACAGGACACTGCGGATGAGCCAGCTCGCGTCATCGTCACTGTCCTCGCGCAGTCGCCTGTCCCATGCGGTCGCCCGACTCGAAGAGTCCGGCTGGGTACGGCGGCGAGCGTGCCCGACCGACCGTCGAGGGGCCTTCGCCGAGCTCACCGAGGCGGGCCTGGCCCGGCTCGAGTCGGCCGCGCCCGGTCACGTCGAGGCGGTGCGGACCCACCTGTTCGACCAGCTGACCGTCGAGCAGCAAGCGGCGCTGCGGGAGATCAGCGACGCGCTGGTGGCGCACCTCGCCGAGGCCCCGATCCAACCCGCGGACGGACCCGGCGCCCCTGACGGGTAAACCCGACGGCGCAAGCCTTCGGCCGCGCGTCGCCGACGGTCCGTCGCACACACGATGTACACATGTCGCAACGTGTGACCGGAGCGCGGCGGCAGCGTGTTCCTGCTGCCCGCACGTGGGGGCGTTAGGCTCTGGTCATGAGATCGCGCACCGAGGTCAGGTCGTGACGGCCCGGCGCATCATGGGCACCGAGGTCGAGTACGGCATCTCCGTCCCCGGCGACCCCACGGCCAACCCGGTGATCACCTCCACGCAGGTGGTGCTGGCCTACGCCGCGGCCGCCGAGATTCCCCGGGCCCGGCGCGCCCGCTGGGACTACGAGGTGGAGTCGCCGCTGCGCGACGCCCGCGGCTTCGACCTGTCCTCACCCACGATGCACGCCCCGAGCGACTCCGAGCTCGACGACCTCGGCGCCGCCAACGTCATCCTCACCAACGGCGCCCGGCTCTACGTCGACCATGCGCACCCGGAGTTCTCCACCCCCGAGGTCACCAACCCCCGCGACATCGTCGTCTGGGACAAGGCGGGGGAGCGGGTGATGGAGGAGGCCGCGATGCGCTCGGCCACCGTTCCCGGCGCGCCGCGCATCCAGCTGTACAAGAACAACGTCGACGGCAAGGGCGCCAGCTACGGCAGCCACGAGAACTACCTGATGGCCCGCCAGACCACCTTCCCCGCGATCGTGGCCGGGCTCATCC
>JBOHEP010000600.1:0-10149 GCA_050701075.1 Pseudonocardia sp.
CCTCCGGCCCCGAAGGCTCCTCGGCGACATGGCGGCCCGACCAGAGGCTTACCTCGGTCCGGGGTGAAGCCTGGCGCTGGCTGCGCGTCACGACGCACGACGCCGCAGGCGGGGTTTTGAGCGTGGATCCCTACGAATGGCACTACCCGACTGAAGGTGGGCCCGCCCCCGTGGATGACCAACCAGCGGATCATGGCGCGCACCACCACACCGGCAGCCCCATCGGGACGGGAGGAGCCCAGAACAGCCGCGCCTAGCATCACCGCTCGGGGTTCGACTCGCAGGACCCGTCTCGTCGGCCAGCATGGCCTGGGTCGAACCCCGGGCGGTCCAACCTGACCACGCCGCGCCGTACCGTGGCGCCAATGGGATATCGGGCAGCACCGGGTTCAGCCGTGCTGCCACGAGAGTCGTTCTCGACGCCGTGTGCGAGCGTCTTGGCCTCGAACAGGGCAGCGCCGAGCTTCTGCGGCTCGGTGAGAACGCGATCTACTGGCTCCGCCCGCTCGCGATCGTCGTGCGCATCGCGCGCAACTTGGACCACATGGCGGCCGCTATCGACGAGGTCGCCGTCGCGGGGTGGCTCAGCAAGCACGACGTCCCAGCCGCAAGAACGTGGCCAATCGATCAGCCGCTCGTCGTCGACGGTCACCCGGTGACGTTCTGGCACCACATCGGTGGCCGGCGCGGCGGGCCGGGAGATGGGCGTGCGCTTGGTGAGCTGCTCCGGCGTGTGCACGCCCTGCAGCGGCCTGGCACGTTCGACCTGTCGCACGAGGCGGTGCTGGAGCGGGTGCAGCCGCGGATCGAGCGGGCGCCGATCCCGCCGGCCGACCGTGCGTTCCTGCTGGTTCTGCTCGATGAGCTGTCCGCCGCCGTGGCGGAGCTGCGCTACTCGCTGGCCCCGTGCGTGACGCATGGGGATGCGCACGTGCAGAACCTCATGGTGACGGACGAGAACGTCGTGCTGATCGACTTCGAACGGGTCGCCTGGGGCCAGCCGGATTGGGACCTCGGGATGACTGCCACCGAACACGTCACCGCGGGGTGGGGACCGAGGAGCACCCAGAGGCACGCCGCGCGCCGACACAGAAGAACAAGAACGGCACCATCGCCCGCTGCCCTTGCGGCCGGCAGTTTCGGATCACCGTGTCCGTGCCGGACGCCGGCCCGATCCTGTGTGGGATGTGCGGGAAACCGTTCGAAGGCGAGCTACCACTGGGAGAGGATGACGAGGTCTGATGATCGCAGACTGTTCGCACCGTGGCTGCGTCGACGGGACTCAATACACGGAATCGTCCGACCGCTATGGCACGCTGCCCGGCATGGTAGAGGCGGTCACGAGCCACCGTGCGCAGTCAGGGGCAGAGATCGTCCCCGCGAGGTGGCGCAGTGAGTAGCGCGATGGCCGCGCGCGAGCTGGGTGCCCGCGGCTCCAAGGCCAGCATGGACGGCGTCAGCACCGCAACTGACCTGCCCGTCGCGGCGGCGGCCGTCCTCGCCGCGGTTCCGCAGTGGTGGGCGGCCCGCGCCGCAGCAGCGGGACTGTGGGGCCGATGGCTCGACGTGGCTCACGCTGTCGACGCCGCGGCACCGGTCCTACCCGGCGCCTCGGCATCGACCTCGGTTGACGAACGCATGTCGGGTGAGCAGTTGGGGGGCGGGTACGTCTCAGCGCTGACGCCCCAGGTACGTGCGCGGCACGGCCGGCACTACACGCCGGACGACCTGGCGGCCCAGCTGTGGGTGATGACCCGGCGAGCTCTCGGGCACACCGCGACGCCACGGCGCCTGGCCGGTTTGGTGCGCGATCCTGCTTGTGGCGCCGGAGCACTGCTGTTGGCACCATTGCGCGAGCATCTAGCCGCGCTGCGCCGAGCCGACCCGCAGATGATCCTCACGAACATCCCGTCGGTGATCGAGGGCATAGACGCCGACCCCGCCGCGGTGTGGTTGGCGAACGTCGTCCTCGCGGCCGAGGCGCTGCCGGTCCTCGCCGAGGTTCCGGAGGCACGCCGGCGACCGCTGCCCGCCCTCGCGTCGGTCGGAGACGGCCTCGCCCCTTCAAGCAGGCCAGCACGAGCGGTTGTGATGAACCCGCCCTACGGCCGCGTCCGGTTGGACCCCGCGGAGCGAGAACGGTTCGCCGCGTTCCTCTATGGACACGCAAACCTCTACGGCTTGTTCCTCGCCGCCGGTCTGCAGTCGCTCGACGGTCATGGAGTCCTCTCGGCACTGGTCCCGACGTCGTTCACCGCTGGCCGCTACTTCTCCAACCTGCGTCAGGCTCTCGCCGAGGTCGCTCCACTACGCGAGGTCACGTTCGTGGCCGATCGCGGTGGGGTGTTCACCGGGGTCCTGCAAGAGACCTGCCTCGCGACCTTCACCCGGACCAAAGCGCGCAAGACCGCGGTTTCAACTTCCAACGGCCACCTGACGCAGGTCGCGAACGTGATCTCACCACGGGGCGCCGGACCTTGGCTGCTCCCGCGACGATCAGACGACGCACACGTCGCCGCCGCAGCCGCCATGATGCCGCTGAACCTGTCGGGCGCGGGATGGCGGGTGTCCACCGGCCCTCTGGTGTGGAACCGGCGCCGCGCGGACCTACATGCCGACCCGGGACCTGCCCGGCTCCCGGTTCTATGGGCCGCGGACATCGACGGTGGACGCCTGCATCGCGACCGAGTCCGTGACTTGATGCGGTATCTGCGGACCGGCAGTGACGCCGATCGGGCCGTGATGGCCCTGTCCGAGCCGGCCGTCGTTGTGCAGCGCACCACCGCACCCGAGCAAACCCGGCGGATCGTCGCCGTCGAGCTGACCGCTGACGACCTCACCGAGTGGGGCGGCGCCCTTGCGGTGGAGAACCACGTCAACGTGATCCGACCGACGACTCCCACCCCCGCCCTATCGAGGTCTACCCTCGCCCGGGTGCTGGCCACCCCCACCATGGATCGCCTCATGCGCTGCCTGGCCGGATCGGTCGCCGTGAGCGCCTATGAGCTGGAATCCCTGCCCCTACCCGCGGCCGAAGTGCTCACCACCTGGGAAACGCTGACGGGTGACGAGCTGAACTCCGCCGCCGCTTCCGCGTACCACCCGGAGGCGATGTGACGCTGCGCCCGCTCCTGTCTCGGGACGAGGTTCACGCGCGCCTGCGACTGCTCTTCCCGCCCGACGCGTTCGACACCGTCACCTCCAACCCGCTCGGGGCAGCCGCCACCGCGGCCATGCTCTACGTCGGCGCGGTCGTCCCTGACGATGCGCCGTCGTCCGCCGAGTCGACGTGGGTGCGACCCTCGGTGTGTTTGTGGCTCTCCGACGCTGCCTACGCCCACACCGCCACGCAGGAGCGCTCGGCATGGTTGGCCGCCGCCCTGCGCAACCGCCGCAAGGTCGCCGAGCTCCTCGCCTCCTGGGGTGAGCCGTTCGAACCCTGGTACGCCGACAACACCCGCGAGACCCTGCGCGACGAGACGTTCCCGCGGTGGCTCGACTTCGGCGCGATGCGCTACCGCGAGGGGGTGAAGACCACCAGCAGCCAACCGCGGTGGGCACTGACCGAATCGTTCGCCGACCTGTTCGACCCCGAACTCATCGGAGACGCCCTCGCCTCAGCGATCGAGTCCTGGCGCGAGGGCCACCTCAACCCTGGTGATCTCATCAAGGTTCGGAGCGCCCGGAACCGCGACCGCAAGCAGTACGCCGTCGCCGTGAACCTGCCCGGCGGGGACGTCCGGACCCTTGAACCGGGCGAGGCGTCGCTGATCTTGAAAGGCGTCGTCGAGGAGTGGGCGCCAGCCCGGCTTGGTGATCCGGTCGTCCTCACGATCTCGGAGCCTGGGAAGAAGCTCGTCGTCGCCGACAACGAGACCCTCCAGGCGGCCGGGCTCAACATCAACGTGTCACTGCTGCTGTGTGACGCGTTACTGGTCGACCTCGCCACCAAACCGATCACGTTCTGGATGGTTGAGGCGGTCGCCAGCGACGGGCCGATCGATGAGGACCGTAAGCGGCAGTTTCTGCGCTGGGCCGAAGACCACCGCATCCCGGCCGAGGCGTGCCGGTTCCTCACCACGTTCTCGTCCCGGCACAGCGCCTCAGCCCGAAAGCGATTGAAAGACATCGCCGCCGGGACCTATGCCTGGTATGCGGACGAACCGCGTCACGAACTCGCCTGGTACGCGATCGACACCAGCGGATGACCCGGCGCGGAGACGCCACCGAGAGGAGAGGGCGGTTGGTCCGGGGGCGCATGTCCTGCTGCGGGCGTGATCACGAGGAGTGTCGGTTGGCACTGGGCCGTGGCTTGCGCGGTGAGTTGCTCGAGTAGGCGGGGGACGTCGGAGGGTGTCGGCGTCGTCAACCACGATCAGCGCCGGCTCGGGGCACGTGCGAAAGCACGCCGACCGTGTGGCTAGCGCCCTGGCCCGCAGCGGATGAGAAGCCGATCGTGGTGCCGCTTCGGGCGGCGGGCGGCGGGGCAGGAGGGGTCTCCGCAGCGGGTACCGGATGTTCGTATCGGACGGGCTGCTGCGGCGGTTCACCGCGGTAGATCCACTGCGTGAGGTCCTCCCACCGCTGCCGTTCGGCGACCAGGGTGTTTGGGAGCGGGATGTGCATTGCCTTGAGGACGTCGTGTCGGTAGAGATCGAATGTCACGCGGACGCAGTCGGCATACCTGCTGGCCTGCGCGAGGGCGCCGTGGTACGCGGCCAACGCGGCCACGACGGACATCCCCAGGCAGATGGCTGCCTGCATCCAGAGGCCCGCGATGGCGAGTACCACGGTTGCACCCAGTCCACCGAGGAGGAACGACAATGTGAAGTTGGTCAATGCAACCAAGGGCAGCAGGGTCTCGTCCAGCTGGTCGCGGATCACCTGCGGTCACCCGTCGAGCTGGGCGGCCGACTGGTGGCGCCGTGATGAGTTGATCTCCGTTGTGGCACGGTTTGTGGCACGAAATGCTGTCATCGGGATGCTGCCCGTTGCGCCTGGTGAACGGCTTGACGTGCACCGATGTACTCGATGAGGACGGCGGAAACGGTGAGCCGGTTTCTCGTAATGCGTAGGTCTGGGGTTCGACTCCCCAAGGCGGCTCCATTTCCGCAGGTCAGGGGCGTTTTGGGTGCGTGATGGGTTTGTCTCAACTTCGCGCGTGGCCTCCTCCGGGCGCCGGAAGTCGTCTCGTGAGCGCGCTGACCAGGGGCCATGTCGCGTCCGGCCGTTGCCGGGCCAGCGCAGACTGTCTATATCTATAGCTGAGGCTTCGGCGCCCACGTCGATCGGGCCGGCTTCACAAGTGGAGGTCGATCCACCGTTGTTCTTGGCGACCTCGGTCAGGGCAGCAAGGTGAAGGAACCGCTGTGTTTCGGACGCACTGCGGCAAAATGGCGGTGGTCGAGGGTCAGGATCGTCGTGATGTTGAGCCGTTCGGCGAGGGCGATCACGCTGGCGTCCGAGCCACTCAGAGGAAAGTCCGCATACTGCTCGACAAGTTGCGCCATGCGTTCGAAGTCTTCGCGTTCGAAGTTGCCGACAACGAGGTCGGTATCCACGAACGAACGCAGAAAGCGGGCTTCCGCGGCGGAGCCGAAGCGGTGGCTGTCGATCATGTAGCAGACTTCGGCGACGATCGTCGCGGGAACGATCAGGGGACCGGGAAGGGTTTCGAGCAGCGCGGAGCACTCTTCGTGCCACTTGTCCGAGGTGTCGAAGCCGCCGATCAGTGGGCCGGCATCGACAAGAATTTCACTCAGCGCTGCGGCCCATCCCAGCGCGGACATCGTCCTTCGTCCGCTCACCCAGGTTGCCCTTGCCGGTGGTCACGCTGCCCAGCCAGTCCAGCCAGCGACGTCGCGGCGGCTCGGTTGGATCGGCAGCGACCAGTATCAGGCGCACGCGCAGGCCGGCGGCCAGGCGAATGCCTTGGCTACGCAGGGCGTCAGCGATGGCAGGAGTAACGATGAACTCGTCGGCGTCGGCTTCGTGCCATGCAGGAACGCTCATGTGTCACCTCCTCGGCAGGGGTCGGGCTCGACAGCATCCTACGCGCACTGCCGGCGCGTCAGCCTCGGCCGCGGACCAGAACGGACCCGGCGTTCCGGCTAAGTACGTAGGCGAGCGGCGATGGCTGGACAGCAGCGTGGCCTCCTTCGTGGCCTCCAATGAAGTCCTACGGTGTCTCGGTCTGCGCACCGTGACCGCCTTGACGTGCACAGATGGCCCCGATGGGCAGGGTGTACCCAGTGAGGCATTTTCTCGTAATGCGTAGGTCTGGGGTTCGACTCCCCAAGGCGGCTCCACAAATCAGAGGCACTTTCTGACCGTCCCGGAACCTCTCCAACAGCTCGCGTGGCCTCCTTCGTGGCCTCTATTGGGTCTATTCTCCGCCGCATGGCCTCCCCGAAGTCGCCACGCGGCCGCCAGCGCGGCACCATCGGCTGGCTGCCGAGCGGCTCCGCGCGTGTGAAGGTCTACGCCGGGATTGACCAGCTCACGGGCAAGAAGCTGTGGCTCCGGGAGACCGTGGCTGCGAGAGCGACGAAACGGGAGACGGAGCGCGAGGCCGAGAAGGTCGCGACGAAGTTGCTCAACCAGATCGACGAGCGACACAGCCCGCGGACGGAGACCACGGTCAACCAGCTGCTTGACCGGTGGCTCGACGTCATCGACATCGAACGCAAGACGCGCGCCGGCTACGTCTCGAAGATCGAGAAGCACGTGCGGCCAACGATCGGCCGGTTGCCGGTTGGCCGGGTCCGCGCCGAGACGATCGAGAGCCTGTACTCGCAGCTGCGCCGCTGCCGCGACCATTGCCGAGGCGAGAAGTTCACCCAGCACCGGACGGCCGGCGAGCACGCGTGCGATGAGCACTCGGCGCGGCGCAAGTGCGCGAGGTCTGACGACCCCGCCGCGGCGTGCCAATGGTGCGAGCGCGCGTGCAAGCCGCACAGCTGCACGGCCGTTGGCTGCCGGCAGCCAACGGCGTCGTCCACGCGATCCTCAGCGGCGCGTTCATGCGAACGGTGCGCTGGGGCTGGATCGCTGTCAGTCCAGTCGAGCAGACGAGCCGCCATCGACGCCCCGACCTAACCCTTCGTCCCCAACGCCGGCCGAGGCCGCGGCGATCCTCAGCGAGGCGTGGAAGGACCCGGACTGGGGCACGTTCATCCTGTTCGCCATGACGACTGGCGCTCGGCGCGGCGAGGTCTGCGGGCTGCGCTGGTCATAACTCGACCTCGATAGCGCTGTGGCGATCTTCGGGCGAGCATCGGCCAGACCGCTGGCGAGCGTTGGGAGAAGGACACCAAGACCCACCAGCACCGGCGCGTGACGCTCGACGCCGAGATGGTCGAGGTCCTGCGCGTACACCGCGCGCTCTGCGACGAGCGCGCCGCGCTTGTCGACACGAAGGTCAGGCGCGACGGGTTCGTGTTCTCGCCAGCGCCTGATTGCTCGACGATCAGTCACCCGGACTCGGTGACTCAACGCTACGGAAGGCTTGCGCGACGGGTCGGCATCGATACACACCTGCACTGTGACGATCGAGCCGCTCACCACTCGGGATCAGGCCGTGGGCATGGCGTCGAGACTCACAGCCTCGCTGACAGCAGCGCGACAGCTCAGGGTAGAAGCGAAAAGGAATCGGCATGGCGGGGTCGCACCGCGTGGAAGTGGCGGCGGTCGAGTGTAGCGATCTCGACGATGCCCAGCCGCTCCGCGACGGCGACGACGGCTGCGTCGGTGGTGCCGAGCGGGAAGTCGGCGTAGGTCTCGACCAGCTCGGCCATGCGTGCGTAGTCGGCGAGTTCGAGGTCGACGATGGTTATGGTCCGGTGAACGACCGAGCGGAGGAACGCAGCCTCAATCTTCGCGCCGCCTGTACGGGACAGCAGGTAGCCGACTTCGGCAACGACGGGTGCAGGGACGAGGATCGTGCGGCGGGCCAGATGGAGCCCGGTGAGGAGGTCGGTGCAGGCGCGATTGTGCTGGTCGTCGCGATCTGCGGCTGCGACGAGCGGGCCGGTGTCGCAGACGATCACTCAGAAGCGCCCGAAGCCCTCGGCGAGCAAGTCCTCGTGGTTGCTACCGAGGTCGCTGCGGCCGCTGGAGAACGAGCCGAACCACGGCGGCGGCCACTCGCTGGCCGGCTGCGGCTGCGCCTGGCGGCGAGCTTCGGCGAGCACGGCGGGCACGCGGTCGTCGGACAGTTCCTCGACCAGCCGTTTCAGCTCGTCGCGCTCGGCGCTCATGCCCCGCAGGATAGCCCTCACAGTGCCCAGTAGACCGGAGACGACGGAGCGCGCCACTCTCGCGTGGCCTCCTTCGTGGCCTCCAATGGCGTCCGTCGGTGTCCGGATCTGTGCACGGCGAGCACCTCCACGTGCACGGATTGACTCCCGGCGCATGGTGCTATCGACGTCTCACGTACTCGTAATGCGTAGGTCCGGGTTCGACTCCCCAAGACGGCTCCGTTTTCGCTGCTCAGAGCCTCACGGAGCCCATATTTGTGGAGCATGAGTGACGCGCGTGGCACGGTTCGTGGAACGCATGATCTTCTCTGCTCGCTGCCCCGGATCCGTGAGGTCGATGCTGCGCCGGGCGCGGCCGTAGCCGAGTCTGGCCAGTTCAGGCCCTCGGCCGTCGTGTGGCACGCCAGGGAACGTCCGTACCTCGGCGTTGCCGAGGTGGCAGACTTCTCCCATGCCCACCGACGAGCGCTTCGACGTGCCGCTCTACTCGGTGACCGAGGCTGCTCGGCACCTGGATGTGCCGGTCTCGACGTTCCGGACCTGGGTTCATGGCTACGTGCGGCTGCCGGAGGGAAAGCGGCCGGTCACGGGGAAGCCGATCGTGACGACATTGCCGCGCGATGCTGGTGTGTCAGTGCCGTTTGTTGGGTTGGCTGAAGCTCACGCCCTGGCAGCTGTTCGTGGTGCGGGGTCCCTCTGCAGCACATCAGACCGGCGCTGGATCTGCTGCAGCAGGAGTTGGGTGTCGAGCATGTACTCGCGTCGCGGTCGCTCTACACAGATGGCGCTGAGCACAGCGCTGATCGAGGCAGCCCAGCGACTGATGGCGTTGCTGGATCCCGAAAACCGCCTGCAGGTCACCCTGCAATTCTTCGGGTTGGCTCTCATGTTTTTCGAGCACCAGCTCGCCGGACGTCCGGCCCGACACCCGCCGTCGTGCCAGAGCACGTAAGCCCGCATAGGCATCCTTCACGGCATCCGTTGCCGTTCCCTGCAGACCCGCGATCGCTCCAGCCGTCAACGCCGCGACAACCAACGTCACAGGATCCATGTGTCCTCCACATCGCTGCTGATTTCAGGATTACTAATGCCGGTTCCTTCTTGCCCAGATTCCGTCGAAGTGCTTCGCATCTTTCCGCAGGCCTTCTCGGCGGAGCGCGTCAGCGAGGTCCCTGGCATTGGTTGTTGCTCCGCAGTAGCTGATCAGAAGGCGCGCATAGTAATTTCCGAAGTTGGTGCGCATTGATCGAAAGATCTGTATCAGCCGCGCAAGCTCGACTGCAGTCTTCTCGCCGCTGATTATCTTCAGTACAATATGGTCATTATATCCGAACACGCGAGGATACTCCGCAAGCTCTTCGAGTGCGCGACAACGGACGAACGCGCGCAGGCCATGATCATCAAGGGCAATCGCTATTTGGAATGCTTCGAGCACAGGACGCATGAAGGCAGCCCGCAGGACAGTCTTGGCGTCATGCTCAAATATGGTTCTACAGATTATCGGGAGCGCCCCCACCACTACCGAAGGTGAATGGTTGAGGCCGGTCGCGTGCAACAGCATCTGCCAGGCGCCCGGTGCGGCCGCGACGATCGGGCGATACATGTTCAGCGTTTGAACAACCAGATCGAGTCGACCACGCCCGACGCTGATCAGTGCGTCCAGGAACTTCCGATCCACGTAAGTGGAGACACGCTGCAAGAAGGCGTCGAACTCGTACGGCCAATCATCTTGGATGCCACCGTAGTAGTTATACTGCTGGTTGTAGTGGAGTTTCGCAGGTATGGATGATCTTCAGGCGGCTTCGGCCAGGGTGTCGAGTAGGGCGTCGGTGATTCTGGGTGGGAGTGCCGTGTCGTGGGACATGGTTGTTATTCGGTTGTGCCAGAGGGT
>JBOHEP010000601.1:0-17131 GCA_050701075.1 Pseudonocardia sp.
CCGATGCGGCGCCGGTACCGCCGCGGCCCGGCCGCTCGGTGGTCCGCGCCGGCCCGGCCCCGGAGGCGACCCGCGCGGCGAGCCGATCCAGTTCGCTGCGCAGGAAGTCGCGGGTGGCTACCTCACCGAGCGCCAGGCGCAGCGCGGCCAGCTCGCGGGCCAGGTACTCGGTGTCGGCCTTCGTGCGCTCGGCGCGGGCCCGATCCTGCTCAAGGGAGACCCGGTCGCGGTCGTCCTGTCGGTTCTGGGCCAGCAGGATGAGCGGTGCGGCGTACGCGGCCTGGGTGGAGAACACCAGGTTGAGCAGGACGAACGGGTACAGGTCCCACCGAAGGGACATCGCGACGGTGTTCAGCGTGATCCAGACGATCACGATCACCGTCTGGATGGCGAGGAATCGGCCGGTGCCCAGGAACCGGGCGATCCGCTCCGACAGCCGGGCGAACCCGTCCGGGTCGACCTCGAGCCGGCGGCGACCGAGCCTGGGCTGGTCAAGGCGCCGGTTCGTGACGTTCTCAGGCATCGGTCCCATCCTTGTCGATCGTCATCGATCGTCGCCGCCCGGCTCGATGATCCGGTCCCGCCAGTCCGGCGGGAGCAGGTGGTCCAGCACGTCGTCGACCGTCACGGCGCCGAGCAGGTGGTCCTCGGCGTCGACGACCGGCCCGGCCACGAGGTTGTAGGCCGCGAAGTAGCGGGTGACCTCGCCGAGCGTGGCGTCGGGTGCCAGGCGGGCCAGCTCGGCGTCGACAACGCCTGCCACCAGCTCGAACGGCGCTTCGCGCAGCAGCCGCTGGACGTGCGCGCAGCCGAGGTAGCGCCCGGTCGGGGTCTGCGCCGGCGCCCGGCAGACGAACACCATGCTGGCCAGCGCGGGCGGGATGTCCGGGTTGCGGATGCGGGCCAGCGCCTCGGCCACCGTCGCGTCCGGGCGCAGGATGATCGGCTCCGGGGTCATCAGCCCGCCCGCGGTGTTCGACGAGTAGCTGAGCAACCGCCGGACGGGTGCGGACTCGCCCGGTTCCATCAGCGCGAGCAGCGCGTCGGCGTCGGCGTCGGGTAGCTCGCCGAGCAGGTCCGCGGCGTCGTCGGGGGACATGGCCTCGAGGACGTCGGCGGCGCGCTCGGGATCGAGATGGTCGAGCAGCACGCGCTGGTCGGCCTCCGACAGCTCCTCGAACACATCGGCCAGCCGCTCGTCGTCGAGGGCGTCGATCACCTCGTGCCGGCGTTTCTCGGGCAGCCCGGCCAGGGTGGCGGCGACGTCGGCGGCGCGCATCGTCTCGAACACCGCGAGCAGCCCCGCAGTGCCCTGACGGTCGGTCAGCGTCAGCCCGGTCACCGCGTTCCACGCCACCACCTGCACCTGGCCACGACGGGTGAGACCGTGCCGGCGCGTGCGGACGGCGAGCCTGCTGACGATCCAGTCCCGGGAGCGGGTGAGCTCGATGGCCGCGTCGACCACGACGACCTCGGCGCCGGACTCGGCCAGCCGCACCGGCGCGTCGAGCAGCTGACCGACCAGCAGCGTCTCGTTGGGTCGGTGGGTGAAGTGCCGCAGGCTGACCGAGCCGGTGGCGAGGGTGACCGCCGCCGGGTCCACACCGGTCACCCGCAGCATCGGCACGAAGATCCTCCGGCGGGTGGCCAGCTCGACGACGAGGCCGAGCACCCGCGGCGGGTTGGCGTCCACCCGCAGTGTGGCCACGAGGTCGCGCAGCTTGCCGATCCGCTCGCCGTCGGGACCGAACACGGCCAGGCCCACCAGCCGTGCGGCGAAGACCCTTTCGGTGCCCATGCGTGGCAGCCTAAGGTCTGCGAACGTGCCGAATCTGGGTTACGACGTCGTGGACGTCTTCACCGATCGGCCTTACGCCGGCAACCCGCTCGCCGTCGTACACGGCGCGGTCGACCTGTCCACCCGGCAGATGCAGCAGCTCGCGGCCGAGTTCGGACTGTCGGAGACGGTGTTCCCACTGCCACCGACGGTGGCCGGGGTGGACTACCGGCTGCGGATCTTCACCCCGGCCCGGGAGCTGCCCTTCGCCGGTCACCCGAGCGTCGGCGCGGCGTGGGTGCTGGCCAGGGCCGGGCTGATCCGCACCGGGAACGTGGTGCAGGAGTGCGGGGCGGGACTGTTACCGGTTCAGGTCGATGCCGGCGGGGCGCAGGTCGGGGGTGGAACACCCGAGATCGGTCCGCGGCTGGACGGCCCGGGGCTGGCGGCGACGGTCGGGTTGCTGGCCGAGGACGTTGATCCCGCTGCCTCGGCTGGTGTGGCGTCGGCCGGTGTGCCGTACGCGTTCCTCGCCGTGCGCCCGGACGCCGTCACCCGCGCCGAACTCGACGCCGCAGCCGTGCGTGCGGCCACCCGCGACCTGAACGGCCTCGCGGTCGTCGCGTTCGATCCGTCCTCCTGGCATGCGCACATGCGGATATTCGCCCCGGGGGCCGGGGTGGCCGAGGACCCGGCGACCGGGTCCGCCGCGGTCGCGCTCGGGGTGTTCCTGGTCGACCGCGGCGTGCTCGCCGCCGACGGGCAGACCGGTTTCACGGTCGCGCAGGGAGCGGAGATGGGCCGACCGTCGCAGCTGCAGGTCCTCGTGCACGCCCATGCCGGGGCGGCGGTGCAGACGTCGGTGCGTGGCGGGGTGGCCGCGGTGGCGCGCGGCGAGCTGGTGGCGCTACCGCCGCCCTGACCTCGTGTGGTGAGAACCAGTCATCTCGGGTGCCCGTCCGTGGAGCAGTCGTGCCAGCATCATCGCAGCTGTGGCTGGAGAAGCCGCTGAGCCGACGAGGAGTTCCGCCGTGAGTGCCACCCGCAACCGTGCCCGACGATCGTGCCTCGCGGTGCCCGGCTCCAGCCAGAGGTTCATCGACAAGGCCCGGGGGCTACCCGCCGACGAGGTCTTCCTCGACCTCGAGGACGCCTGCGCGCCACTGGCCAAGCCCGCTGCCCGTAAGACCATCGTGGCCGCGCTCAACGAGGGCGGCTGGGGCGGCAAGGTCCGTGCCGTCCGGGTGAACGACTGGACCACCGAGTGGACCTACCGTGACGTCACCGAGGTCGTCGAGGGCGCCGGGGCGAACCTCGACACGATCATGCTGCCGAAGGTGCAGACCCCCGAGCAGGTCGTCGCGCTCGATCTCCTGATCACCCAGATCGAGAAGACCATGGGCCATGAGATCGGCAGGATCGGCATCGAGGCGCAGATCGAGAACGCCCTGGGTCTGATCAACTCCCAAGCCATCGCCACCGCGTCGCCGCGGGTGGAGACACTCGTCTTCGGCCCGGCCGACTTCATGGCGTCGATCAACATGAAGAGCCTGGTCGTCGGGGAGCAGCCGCCCGGCTACGACGTGGGCGACGCCTACCACCACATCCTGATGAGCATCCTGATGGCCGCGCGGGCGCACGACAAACAGGCTATCGACGGCCCGTTCCTGCAGATTCGCGACGTCGACGCGTTCCGCAGGGTGGCCGGCCGCTCAGCGGCGCTGGGCTTCGACGGCAAGTGGGTGCTGCACCCCGGCCAGATCGACGCTGCGAACGAGGCGTACAGCCCGTCGCAGCGCGACTACGACCACGCCGAGAACATCCTCGACGCCTACGAGTACTTCACCTCCGAGGCGGGTGGGAAGAAGGGCTCGGCGATGATCGACGACGAGATGATCGACGAGGCGAGCCGGAAGATGGCGCTGGTGATCGCGGGAAAGGGCCGGGCCGCGGGTATGGGTCGCACCGACCGCTGGACCCCGCCGGAGAGCTGAGCAGCGGCTGACGTGCCTGCGGCCTACGCTGTGCGCAAGCGAGAGCGCGGTATCGAGCGGCTCGACGTGACCGGAGCCTGAGTAGCCTTGCGAGCTACATGACGCTACCCTCACCGAGGTGAAGACGATTACTCAGCGGGAGTTCCGCAACAGCTCGGCGGCGGTCATGGACGCCGTGGAAGCGGGTGAGACGTATCACATCACGCGTAACGGCGTCGAGGTCGCCGAGGTGCGGCCACTCGCGCGGCGTCGACGGTTGACGGCCGAGGAACTTGTCGAGAAGCATCAGCGGCTGCCCAAGGTCGATCCCGCTCGGATGCGCGAAGAGGCCGACGAAGCGTTCGGCGAGGACCGCGTCGGCGACGACGACCACGGTCGGCACTGACTCGGTGGCCGACCGCCCGGCGTCCGGGGTACTGGACACCTGTACCTACCTGGACCTCGACGTTCTCGATCCGGCCGTGTTGCCCGAGGTGCCCGAGCTCACGGCGGTGACCATGGCCGAACTGCACCAAGGTGTCGCAATGGCGAAGGACGCCGGTGTCCGGGCGGCTCGAACCGAGCAGTTGGGAGCGGCGATCCTCGATTTCCCGCCGCTGCCCTTCGACGGTGCGGCCGCCGCCCGCTATGGGTCCCTTGTCGGGTTGACGCTCGCGGCCGGACGCAGTCCCAAGCCGCGCCGGATCGATCTCATGATCGCCGCTGTCGCCTCGTCCCGGGCGCTGCCGCTCTACACCCGCAACGGAGCCGACTTCGTCGGGCTCGAATCGCTGGTGGACGTCATCGAGGTGTAGATGGCGCGGCGGGTGCGGACGTTCACGGCTACTCGAACTCGAAGGAGTGCGAGATCGAACGCCATGGGGGAGGCACTCCTCCCGCTGATCGGTGGGGATACCTCGAGATTCAGAAGACGCTCAGTCGGGGGTCGCTGCGGGAGGACAAGACGGGTGCTTAGGTGTGAGGATCTTTCCGGACGGGCAAGCTGTTCAGGTACTCACCGTTGAGAGGATGAGCTTGCGCCCGACTTTCCAGGAGGAGGCTCGTGACCACACCGTTCGGCGGCCCCCCGCGTACCGCGCCCGGCCTGCCCAACCTGCCGACGCCACCCACGGGCTGGCCGGTCGGCTCGTACGCCACCTATGCGGAGGCGCAGCGCGCGGTCGATCACCTCGCCGATGCGGACTTCCCGGTGCGCGATGTGACCATCGTCGGGGTCGACCTGATGCTCGTCGAACGGGTGATCGGGCGACTCACCTGGGGTCGGGTGCTGATCTCCGGCGCCGCCTCCGGGGCATGGACGGGGCTGTTCGTCGGCCTGCTGCTGAGCCTCTTCGCGTCCAATGCCACGCCCTTCGGCCCGATCCTGGCCGGCCTCGCGATCGGTATCCTGTTCGGCGTCGTGTTCGCCGCGGTCGGCTACGGGACCACTCGGGGGGGGCGTGACTTCACCTCGTCCAGTCAGATGGTGGCCGGTC
Organism: Pseudonocardia sp.; assembly: GCA_050701075.1. GTDB lineage: Bacteria > Actinomycetota > Actinomycetes > Mycobacteriales > Pseudonocardiaceae > Pseudonocardia. Next base: position 5,247 of record JBOHEP010000601.1, read on the forward strand.
GCTACGACGTACTCTGCCAACCGCGCAACGCGGAGAAGGCACGCGAGATGCTGGGTAAGCTCGCGATGGAGCCAAATCCCGAGTAGATCTCGTTTCCGTTCCGGGCGTGTGTCAGTATGCCGGAGTGAGTCCACGGGAGACCGAGCCCATCTCGGCGGCGGACCTACCGGGGATGTTCGACGAGCACGCTCGCAGCTATGACAAGCTGGTCGGGGCCAACCCGGGTTACCACGACCACCTGCGGCTGTCCGCGCGGCGGATGGGGTTGCCCAGCCGCGGTGCCGGGCTGCGCCTGCTGGACATCGGCTGTGGCACCGGCGCCTCCACCGCGGCCCTGCTGGACGTCGCACCGGAGGCGGAGATCATCGCGGTGGACGCCTCGGTGGAGATGTTGGCCGAGGCCAAGCGCAAGGTCTGGCCGCCACGGGTGCGGTTCGTGCTGGGCACCGTGGAGGAGTTGGACGACGCGAAGGTCACCGGACCGTTCGACGGGATCCTCGCGGCATATCTGCTGCGCAACCTCGGGGACCGTAATGCGGCACTGCGTCAGTTCCGTGAACTGCTCAAGCCCGGGGCGCCGCTGGCCGTGCACGACTACTCGGTTCGCGACTCGCTCCGTTCCCGGATGGTCTGGACCGCTCTCTGCTGGGCCGTCATCATTCCACTCGGCCGGCTTCGCGGCGGATCCTCGGGCCTGTACCGCTATCTGTGGCGTAGCGTGCTCCGCTTCGACGGGGTCACCGCGCTGAGCGCCCGGATGCGTGCGGTGGGCTTCACCGATATCCGGGTGCAGACCGTGCCGGGCTGGCAGCACGCCATCGTGCACACCTTCCTCGGCCGTCGCCCCGGCGGCGCCCCACCTCCCGACGACGACCTGACCCCGCCGGCGGGCATCGCGACAGACGGTTAGCCGACCACCTCGGCGCGTGCATCCCGGTCGGTGACCACCCGTCAGCCGCGGGTGCGCACCTCGTACCGGCGCTCGGCGTAGGCGATGTCGTCACGCCACAGTCGCTTCGCGGCGAGCTCCATCAACGGTCGCAACGCAGCGGCGACGCGCCGGACGTGTCCGAAGCCGGCACGGTCGGAGTGGGCGATCGTCGCCTCGATGACGGCGGTTCGCGGTCGGCCGTCCGGGCCGGGGCGCAACGGGGTGGCGTGCGTCTCGACCACACTGCCGGTGCCCTCGCCGTCGACGATCTCCATCGTGATCGTGCGTGGGTCGGGGCAGCTGAACTCGGCGTGTACCGGAACGCCGAAACCGCGGCCGACGGTATAGGTCACCTCGACCAGGAATCTGTCCTCGGCGGGTGGGCAGTCGCGGACCGGCGGGGCGGAGAGCACCCGCAACGCGGCGAACGAGTACGGATGCAACCATGCGCCGTGCCAGGGATCGAGCCGGTTCGCGACCACATCCTCCGGCTCGCAGCGCCCGTTGATCGTCGCCACGGCGGCGATGCTGCGATCCGCGGGCGGGCGCGGGCCGAGCACGGGGGCGTCGAGCGGCGGGTCCGTGTCCGTCGGAGTGCCATCGGCGCTGTCCGGCCGGGGACCGGCGCTGTCGGGCCGGGGACCGGCGCTGTCGGGCCGGGGACCGGGCCCGTCCAGGCGAACCCAGGCGAGCACGCCGTCGTCATGCGCCGGCAGCGTCCGCCACCCTGCCCGCCCCTCGGGACCCAGGCCCAGCCCGTGCCAGCGGCACACCAACCGTCCTGCGTGCACGGGCGCGTCGCACAGCGCCGCCCCGAGGTGCGGGCAGGAACCAGGGCCGACGTGCAGGGCGCCGGCGTCGTCGCGCCAGGCCACCAGCTCACGACCCGCCACCACCCGGCCGAAGGCGCGCCCGGCCCGGATCTCGCGGCTGCCGGCGAGAACGAACCAGCCGCCGGACGGGCGGGCGAGGGCCCGGCGCAGCGCCGCGTTGATCACCGCGGGTTTCGCGTCGATCCACGACGGCTGCTGGTGGGCCCAGGCCGGCCGGTGCAGACGGCGCAGTGGACCTGCCCACCCGCCCCGCACCGGCTGTTCGGAGCGGTGCTCGATCACGCCGTCAGGCTAGAGCCACTGGTTGCGCCGGAACACCCGGAACAGCCCGGTACAGATCACCGCGATCAGCAGCAGGACCGCCGGATAGCCGTACTGCCACCGCAGCTCGGGCATGACGTCGAAGTTCATCCCGTAGATTCCGGCGATCATGGTGGGCACCGAGATCATGGCGGCATACGAGGTGATCTTGCGCATGTCGTTGTTCTGCCGCATGGTGATCTTCGCCAGAGCGGCGTTGACCAGCGTGGTGAGCAGTTCGTCGAAGCCCGCGACCCGCTCGATGACGGTGACCAGGTGATCGTCGACATCACGGAAGTAGGACCGCACGTCGTGGGGCACCAGCGAGCTGTAGCCCTCGGTCAGCTTGCGCAGCGGTGGTCCGAGCGGGACGACGGCGCGGCGCAGGTCGAGCACCTCGCGCTTCATGACGTAGATCTGCTCGGAGTCCATCGTGGACCGCGGGGTGAAGACCTGGGCCTCCATCTCCTCGATGTCGTCCTCGATGGCCTCGGTGACCTCGAGGGAGGTGTCCACGACGCGGTCGGCGATCGCGTGCAGCACCGCAGCCGGGCCCAGGGCGAGCTGCTCGGGATCGGCCTCCAACCTGCGCCGCACGTCGCGTAGCCCGGAGTGCTCGCCATGGCGCACCGTCACCACGAAGTCGGGCCCGACGAACACCATCACCTCGCCGGTCTCGACGATCTCGTGCTCGGTCGTCGGCTGTGCCTGACCGACGTAGTTGACGGTCTTGAGCACCATGAACAACATGTCCTCGTAGCGCTCCAGCTTCGGGCGCTGGTGGGCCTGCACCGCGTCCTCGACAGCCAGCTCGTGCAGGCCGAAAACGTCGGCGATACCGGTGATCTGCTCGTCGTCGGGCTCGTGCAGGCCGATCCAGGCGAAGCCCTCGCCGCGTCGGCGGACCTCGGCCAGTGCGCGATCGTGAGTCCAGCGCCCGGGGAGCCGGATGCCGTCGATGTAGACGGCGCAGTCGACGATGTAGGCCGATACCGGAACCCGCAGCTTGGGGAGCAGCGGTTCGTCATGGCGAACGCCGTGGCGGGCGCGGGTACCGGCGGCGCGGATGGCGGGCCGGATTGCGGACAACGGTGGCACGGCTTACCTCCTGGAGAGTTCGGGACGCATCGGTCTTGCGCTCGACGCGCCGGCTTGGGCCGCGTCCCGATCTCCGAGGTATGCCTAGGTGATCATCGGAGAGGGGACGCGGTACGTACTGCAACCGGGTGCCATCGGCACCACGCCCACCTCCTCTGCCGTGCTCGGGGCCCGGACTCCTCGCCGGACCACGGACCAGATTACTCGGAATGATCGACGCATAGGACGACCTACCAGGGGAATCCAGGTATGTTGCGGGACTACGCGAGGTCGCTGCGAGGCACCCGGCGGTGGCGCTTCTGGTGGGACTGAGGGTGCGCTCGGGGGATGTTGATGAGGTCTCGGCGCAGGGCTCACCGGATGCTCCTTGAGATGATCTTCATGCGATCGTAGGAAGCACATGGTCACGGCCAGGTCGCTGGCGTCCTCGGCCACCGGTGCCCCGTACTGGCGCGCCGGCGAGCGAGCCTGGTCCACATTGGGCTCGAGCACGCGAATCTCGGACAGGAACTCGGTGAACAGACGAGTTCCCAGGCCACCGTCCTCGTCGGCCAGCTCGGGCAGCGTCCTTGGGCAGCGGCGCGAGCCCAGCGGCCTGCTTGCTCGCCACCCTCGTTCAGTCAACGTCTCGTCGCCCTCTTTGATCGTGACCAGATCACCGCTGGCGCGCGACACCGATCCGACACTATCGGCAAGCGATGCCATGACGTCCTCATCGAGGGCTCCCGGGGCGCTCGGGCAGCCTGAGAGCGCGACGGTTGCGGCGATCCGTTCCGTACGCCACTGCCTCAGAACGGCGGCTCGTCTGGGTACACCTTCGGTGGTGGAGCCGGCGGCCGCGGGGGCTTGGGCGGGGGCCGGCTCAGGATGGGGCCGTCGAGCATGAGTGTGGGTTCGTCGAAGGTGGGTCCCAGCTCGATCGGCTCCGGGTCGGGCATCGGTGGTAGGAACGTCTCGCCGCCGGTCTGGTAGACGCCGCCCAGGGGGCTGGTCCACACGAAGGTGCCGGGTTCGGGCTGGGTGACGCGCCAACCGCCGTTGTGCTTGACGTCGTGGTCGTGTGGGCAGCAGGGGCTGAGGTTGGTGGTGACGGTGTCGCCGCCGTGGCTGTGGTCGCGGGTGTGGTCTTGTTCGCAGCTGCTGGCGGAGCGGCGGCAGCCGATGAAGGTGCAGGTGCGGTCGCGGATCTCAGTGTGCCGGCGTAGCGCTGCGCCGGGTAGGCGGGCGTCGGGGCGGGAGTTGAGATCCTGGTGCTGGCGGTCGCGACAGGCGTACTGGTCGGCGATGTCGGCGACGACGCCGGCCCATTCGCCGCTGGCCGCGATGCCGCCTGCGGCCAGCTCCTCCAGCAGCGTGAGCGGCACGTGCAGCTCCACGATGCCGGCCGGGGGGCCGTCGCGTCGGATGCTGCGGGGGCGCCGGCGGGTGAGGCCGTCGAGGACGAGGTGGCCGTTGGTGTCGGTGACGGCGAAGCGCCACTCGGCGCGGCGCCGCATGCCGACGCGGTGGCGGGCGTCGGGTGCGATCAGCAGCCCGAGGCCGGGGATCTCGGCAGGATGCTCGTCGTGGCCGAGCAGGGTGGCGAGTCCTACCCGGATCTCGATGCCGACCCGCTCGTCCCGGACCGGTGCGTCGCCGGTGCGTTCGACGTCATCGGCGGACGTCGACGTGCCGGTGGATGCCGCACCGTCGTCGGAGGGTTGATCGTCGCCCCGCTCGTTATCGGTTGGGTTGTCGTCGTCGGGCTCGTCATCGGTTGGGTTGTCGTCATCGGGCTCGTCATCGGGTGGGTTGTCGTCATCGGGTGGGTTGTGGTCGTCGGGCTCGTCATCGGGTGGGTTGTGGTTGTCGGTGGTGGATTGGGCCGGCTGGTTCCCGCCCGTGGCGGGGACGAGGCCGCTGTTCTGGTCAGCCGCTGTTCGGGTGGGGCCGGTCTCGTGGTGGCCGGCGATCAGGGTGGTGATGATCTGGTCGCGGGTCATGTGGTGGAACCGGCCGTCGAGCATGCCGAGGTAAAGGTCGCAGCGGATCTGGCCGATCAGCCCGGGATGTCCGGCCCGCTTCGCCGCGGCGGCGAGGTCTTGCAGGCGCACGCAGGCGGCCTCGGCCTCGTCGGCGGGTAGGCCGTTGGCGCTGAGGGTGACCGTCCCGTCGTGGGCCAGGTGGGCGAAGACGTTGCGTTCGCGAACACCTTTGCGGTACCAGCGGGCAGCGGCCTCGGGATCCACGGCGATCACCATGCGGCGCAGCAGGACGGCGAGCTGGCCGGTGGTGAGTTTCGGCGCCCGGGGCACCGCAACCCGACAGATACTCGCGACTTGCTCCTGCGTGAGCCCGGTGAGGTACCGGTCGAACACGAGGACACGTTGACGGTCGAGGTCACCGGCCAGCCACGCGGTGAACACCCCGGGCATCCCGTGCACGACCGTCTCGGCCAGTTCGTGCTCGCATTCGGCGGCACGACGGGTGAAGCGCAGCGCCGCGCGGGTCTCCTCCGACGCGTGGTACTCCGGGGTGTCGAGCCGGGTGATCTGACCGGGCTCGGGGTGGCCCTCGCAGCGACCCACTTCGGCGATCACAGCCGCCATCCGGGCCTGCTCGTGGCACAGCTGCCGGTACTGGGCCTGCAGGATCTGCAGGATCTGGTCGTTCGCGATCCGCGACAGCTTGATCGCACAGAGCGCGGCGCTCAACCCGGCGCCTGGCGGCATTGCTGCCAGGTCCTCGGGGATCACTGCCGCATCCATTACTCGAACATACGTTCTAACTCAGACAGAAACGATGCGCCACGATAGGTGTACGCCGAACAGTCGTTCTCATCTGCGAACGGTCGGACGCGTTCGGGATTCGGCTCGGCGACGGCGCGCGAGCACGAGCGGATGACGCCGACGACGGGTGGCGCGCACATCTCGACTGGTCGTCGCGCGGGTTCGGGCCGCACCGCCACCAGGCGCAGGCCTGGGTTCGCCTCCTGGCCTCACGGGACCAGTGCCTCGACCCCACGCTCGTCACACCGGCACGGGGGCGGGCAAGCCGGAGAGCTCCCTGGTGCCACTGCTGGGCCACTGCGGACCGGCAGCGCCGCGCCCCGCACCAGGGACCAAGACTGTCTCTTGACGGCTGGTGCTCCACCCGACGAATGCGCTGTTACGCAGCTGGCTGGTGTCGTGTCGCATTACTTCATCGGGATCCGGATCATGCCGTCTGCTTCATGATCGCCGAACAGGAACACGGAGCCGTATCCCGTGCGGCTCCCCGTACCGAGATGCTGCTCTTGGCAGGTCACCGTGGCTCCGGTGGTTCCGTGATCACCAGTTGGGAACCCGGAACCGCAGTCGATACGGCAGACGGTTCCCAGTCATTGATCAAGCGCTTGCGCCGTCCACCCACCGGATCCCCGCACGACCTCCACGCGTGTCCTCGACCCGAACCGGACCCCGCAGGGCTGATTCGGCGCTGCACCAGCCTCCTACGGGCGCTGCACCAGCCTCCTACGGGCGCGGCAGCGCGTCCCATTCCGTGAGGACCTCCAACAGACCGTCGACGAGCGGCAGCGCAGCCAAAGCGGCCCTGTCGCACCAGCGGGCGTCGGAGGCGTCGTCGCCGGGCCGGAGCTCACCGCCCATCACCGCGCACCGGTAGTCGGCGATCGCGTATGGCCCCCTGACCACGCGTCCGACCAGCGCGTCCGGCGCGACCGTCAGCCCGGTTTCCTCGGCCATCTCCCGGACCAGCGCGCCGGCTTCGTCCTCGCCCGGCTCCACCCGCCCACCGGGTAGCGACCACAGTCCACACCCGGGTTCGTTGGCGCGCCGGATGAGTAGGATCCGCCCGGCGGGGTCGTTTGCGAGGCCGCCGACGCAGGCCACGAGTTCACTACTCCGAGTCATCGATTCGGATCCTATCGCTCCGCGTGCCGTATAGCCTGGGGCTTCCGGGTGCGGTACAACAGATCCGGAACGTCCTGTCGCACGATGTCGAACGGTGGTCGTCGGTGAAGAAGTGGTTGGGGATCATTGCGATCGTGCTGCTCGTCTGGTTCGTCGTGACGAAGCCGGACCCCGCCGCGAACTCGGTCGAGAGCATCGCAGGGACTCTGGAGGGTTGGGCCGAGAACGTCGCGAGCTTCTTCACCCAGGTCGTGACCTAGCCCGTGCTGGCCCCCCGCGAAATCGACGAGTACCTGCTGCCCACCGAGCGCAGGGTCATCCGGGTGCGCCAGCACTGGGCCGTGATGAGCGAGCCGCTCACCGAGACGGCGTTGTTCCTCCTGCTGGTCGTCGTCCTGCAGCGCTACCTCCCCGACAGCGTCCTGGTCGACAACGTCGCGTTCTATCTCGCTCTGGTCGCGGTGCTCCGGTTCACGGTGCTGACGATCCAGTGGTGGATCGAGCGCATCGTGATCACCGACAAGCGAGTGATGCTCTCGCAGGGGATCATCGTGCACAACGTGGGCATGATGCCGCTGAGCAAGGTCACCGACCTGACGTTCCGGCGGACGCTGGGCGGACGCATGCTCGGCTACGGCACGATGATCGTCGAGTCCGCCGGTCAGATCCAGGCGCTCAACCAGATCAGATACATGCCGCGGCCCGAGGAGATCTACGAGGCACTCTCCGAGCTGGTGTTCGGGGAGAAGGGCAAGACCCGGTCGTCCGGCATGCTCGCCCGGCCGCGCTGGCGGCGCTGAGCTGCCGCGCTGTTCTCTATCGGACGCGTTGCCTCACCCGAGCTGCGCTGTTGTACCCGCCCCGCGGTTAGCCTGGGCCGTGGCCACCCTCCGGATCGACCTGCACACCCACTCCACCGAGTCCGACGGCACCGATACACCCGAGGATCTCGTCGCCGCCGCGGCCGCCGCGGAGCTGGACGTCGTCGCGCTCACCGATCACGACACCACCGGTGGCTGGGACGCCGCCGCGGCGGTGCTGCCGGCAAGGATGCAACTGGTGCGCGGTGCGGAGTTCTCCTGCATCAGTCCCACCGGCCGCGGGGATCGGGATGTCACGGTGCACCTGCTGGGTTACCTGTTCGACCCGGAGCACGCCACGATCGTCGCCGAGCAGGCGCGGCTGCGATCCGAGCGGCTCGAGCGACTGCACCGGATGACCGCGAAGATGGCGGCCGACGGCTACCCGGTGGACACCGAGACGGTGCTGTCCTTCCTGCCCGACGGGGCCAGTGCCGGGCGCCCGCACCTGGCCCGTGCGTTGGTGACAGCCGGTGTCGTCGGGTCGGTCGACGAGGCGTTCGTGAAGTTGTTGAACAATGGCAGCCCGTACTACGTGCCCAAGTACGACACCCCAGTTGGCGTCGCGATCGACATGGTGCGCGCGGCAGGTGGCGTGACCGTACTCGCGCATCCGCTCGCACGGCGACGCGGTCGGTGCGTGGAACCCTCGGTGATCGTCGAGCTCGCCGCGTCAGGCCTCGCGGGGCTGGAGGCCGATCACCCCGACCATACTCCGGTCGACCGCGCCCTGTTACGCGGGCTGGCCGCCGACCTGGACCTGGTCGTCACAGGATCCAGCGACTACCACGGCACGAACAAGGCCACCCCGATCGGGGCCGAGGCCACCGCGCCCGAGGCGTTCGAGGAGCTGGTGTCGCGGGCCGCGGGTGTCGGGGTGCTCACCGGATGACCAGGGCCGGGGACCGCCGTGCTGGCGATCGCCGCTGCGCAGGTGACGGACCGGCGGCTTGAGCCCGCGGGAGTCGCCGGCGTGCTGGGCGTCGTCGCGCTCACAGCGGTGGTGCTGGCAGCCCTCTGGCTCGTCTCACGCCGAGTAACAATCCCCGCAACGTCGCCAGCCCGGCTGTCGTGGCGAGATCGGTGAGTGCGCTCGTGCCCCGCGGCTGGGGCAGGCCGGCTCGGGATCGTCGGCCGAGTAGCTGCCCGGTGACCGGGTCGATACCGCGCACCCGCCGATGGATGCCGCGCACGTGGGCGACGGCCCGGTCGGCCGTCACCGTGTCGGCGAACGCCACAGTGGTGACGTATCCGGCGGTGCGCTGCGGACGCGGCCAGAAGTCGTCCGGAAAGTTGGAGTGCTGGTCGACCCCGGCCATCGCCCGCGAGTGCAGTGCCTGGAGGAACAGCGCACTGAAACCACCGATCAGTGCGGCCGGGTCGTCGATCACGCGTCGGGTCGCGCTGCCGGGCGGGAAGTAGCCGTCCTTGTGACCCACGATGCCGCCACCCACGATGCCGTCACCCCCGATGCCAGCTTTGCGGGTGCGAGCCGCCGGCGCGAGTCGGTCATGGGATCGGCCGGAGGGCGACGAGCTCGGCGCCGCGCTGCTCGAGCAGCACCTCGCCCTGGGCCGCGAGCCGGATCGGCGCGGTGCGGTTCGCCCGCTCGACCGCCACGGTGCGCAGGCCGACCCCGGTTGCGGCGTCGACCTCGAGCAGTCCGTCGGGCACCGGAACCAGCAGCGCGCCCGCGTACGGCACGCCCGCGCCGAGCGTGCCGGGCAGCGTCCAGGTCGGAGTCAGCTCGGTGGCGTCCAGGGCGATCGTGTGCGAACCGGTCCACCAGAGGAGCTGCTGCCCGGTGGCGACGACGGCCGGCACTCCTCCCGGTGGGTCGCCCGACAGGTCGGTGTCGGGGACGTCCAGCTCCACGAGCGCGACCTGCAGTCCGGCCCGGTCGAGGATCGCCAGCCTGGGTGGACCCGGCAGCGCGACCGCCGTCCGGTCGCCGGACAGCGCGATCAGGGTGGCGCCTGCTGAGGGGAGCAGGACGGAGAACTGTTCTTCGGGCTTCTCCGCGCCGTCGGGGCCATCGGTGTCGAGCACCGTGAGGCGGTCGGTCGGTTCACCGGGGCAGCGTTCGAGAACTCCGATCCGATCCGTGGCGAGCGCGAACGATCCGAACGCGCAGCCGGTGCGTGGTTGCCCGGCGGGCTGCTCGGGCGCGGGAACGTCACCGAACTCCAAGGTCCGGACCAGGTCGGACCGCAGGATCTCGAGGTGATCCGCGCCCGTCAGCGCGACCAGCGTGTCGCCGTCCAGCAAGCGGGTGCCCGGCCTCACGTCGGGATTGCGCTGCGCGGCCCGCGCGCCGGTGTCACTGCGCAGTGCGGTGAGCTCGCTGCAGTAATCGTCGTGCTGATATATGGCGAGGACGCGGCCGAACCCGCCATCCGCCGCCGGGAACCCCGAACCGACGGTGCACAGCGGTAGGTCACGGGCGTATCGCCAGCGTTCGACGCCGGTCAGCGCCTCGTGGCCGATGACCGTGGACCCGTCTGCGCTGACCACCGCCGGACCGATCGCCACCGGGACCGGGGTGGCGGCACTTGCTGCCCGCCACGCCTCGATGAACGCCGCCGGGACAGCCGTGGCCGCGGGTGGAGCACTGATCGGGACGGCGGCGGTGACCGAGGACGTGCCGGCGGCCGGGCCGGACCACCAGAGCATGGCGGTGATGGCGACGAGCGCGAGGACCAGGGTCGCCGCCGCGACGACATCGCCGCGGCGACGCCGCTCAGGACCTACGGCCCGCGTCGGGTAGCCCTGTTCAGCCGGAATGGCCGGCGTTCGGGGCTGCTCGGCCGGCATGGCCGGCGTTCGTTCGGGCCGCTCAGCTGGCAGCTGCGTCCGGCTCGGACTGCTCCGTGCCGGCGGAACCTGCGTCGATCCGGTCCGCCCCGCCGCGTCGGCGCGTGCCTCCTCGACGCCGGCGTCGGCGCGGTGCCGTGCCCTCACTCTCAGCCGCTGTGATGACCTCGGCCGTTATGGCGCCGTCGGAGGGCCCGGCGGGGGCGTCGAGCAGGCCGGTGGCGCTGGTGGCGGAGGTGCCCTCGCCGGTCAGCGACACGCCGGCGCGGCGACGGGTGCGGGTGCGCTCGGCGCGCGGCCTACGTTCCACGACGGCGATGTCCTTCGTGGCCTCGCCGCGTCCGCGGACCCTGCCGGACTTGTCGCCGCTGCGCCGCCGGCCGCCGTGGTCGCCTTCGGTGTCGACGAACTCGGCATCCAGCCCGGCCCGGGTGCGCTGCGAATGCGGAAGCCGGTTGGTGGCCTTCGCCGAGATCTCCAGCTCGGCGAACAGATGTTCGGAGGTGGAGTAGGTCTCCATCGGCTCGGGCATGCCGAGACCGAGCTCGTCGCTGACCATCTTCCAGCGTGGGATCTCGTCCCAGTCCACCAGCGTGACCGCGACACCTTCCTTGCCGGCCCGGCCGGTGCGGCCGATGCGATGCACGTAGGTCTTGGAGTCCTCGGGACACTGGTAGTTGATCACGTGCGTCACGTCGGTGACGTCGATGCCGCGAGCCGCGACATCGGTGGCCACCAGCACGTCGACCTTGCCCGAACGGAACGCGCGCAGCGCCTGCTCCCGAGCGCCCTGGCCAAGGTCGCCGTGCACGGCGGCGGCGGCGAATCCGCGGTCGGCGAGGTCGTCGGCGACCCGCTGCACGGTGCGCTTGGTACGCGCGAAGATCATCGTCAGCCCGCGGTCCTTCGCCTGCAGGACCCTGGTGAGCAGCTCGACCTTGTCCATCGCATGCGCCCGGTAGACCAGCTGCCGGGTACGCTCGTGGATGGAACCCTGGTCGGCCTCCTCCGCCCGGATGTGCGTGGGACGGTGCAGGAACGCCCGGGACAGCGCGATGATCGGCCCTGGCATGGTGGCCGAGAAGAGCATCGTGTGGCGCTGGTCGGGCAGCATCCGCAGGATCCGCTCGACGTCGGGCAGGAAGCCCAGGTCGAGCAT
>JBOHEP010000602.1:0-3172 GCA_050701075.1 Pseudonocardia sp.
GATCACTCCACGTGCCGGATCCAGCGCCAGGCTCTCGAACTCAGGCGCGGCCCAGGTGGTCGTGATTGGTCCGGGGATCGGTCTGAGGTCGGGCATGACACGCCCGACCTCGTGGACCGGACGCCCACGTCGAGTGAGACCGGAAACCGCATCCTGCGGTGCCGCTGGGCTCCTCCGCGCGTGTGCAACCGGACGGGACAGAACGCTGACATGTACTTCTCGGCAGGAAGAAGAGGACGAGCGACGACATGGCGGGACAAAAGATCCGCATCAGGCTGAAGGCCTACGACCACGAGGCAATCGACGCGTCCGCTCGCAAGATCGTGGAGACGGTGACGCGTACGGGTGCCCGGGTCGTCGGGCCGGTGCCGCTGCCGACGGAGAAGAACATCTACTGCGTCATCCGCTCGCCGCACAAGTACAAGGACTCGCGGGAGCACTTCGAGATGCGCACCCACAAGCGGCTGATCGACATCCTCGACCCGACGCCCAAGACGGTCGACGCGCTCATGCGCATCGACCTGCCGGCCAGCGTCGACGTCAACATTCAGTAGGGCTGACGAGAAGATGACAGCATCAATTACGCCGACTCCGTCGTCGGGGAGGCGTGTCACCGGGATCCTGGGCACAAAGCTCGGGATGACCCAGGTATTCGACGAGAACAATCGGGTGGTTCCGGTCACCGTGGTCCAGGCGGGGCCCAACGTGGTCACCCAGGTCCGCACCGCCGAGAACGACGGCTACGTCGCCGTTCAGCTCGCCTACGGGGCGATCGACCCGCGCAAGGTGAACAAGCCGCGCACCGGCCACTTCGGCAAGGCCGGCACCACGCCGCGTCGGCATCTGGTCGAGCTGCGCACCTCCGACGCCGGTGAGTACACGGTGGGCCAGGAGATCACCGCCGAGGTGTTCGATGCCGGCGCGATGGTCGACGTGGTCGGCACCAGCAAGGGCAAGGGTACCGCGGGTGTCATGAAGCGCCACGGCTTCAAGGGTCTCGGCGCGAGCCACGGCACCCAGCGCAAGCACCGGTCGCCGGGTTCGATCGGCGGATGCGCCACCCCGGGCCGGGTTTTCAAGGGTCTGCGAATGGCCGGTCGCATGGGCCACGCCCGCGTCACCACCCAGAACCTCACCGTGCATCGCGTGGACACCGACAACGGACTGCTCCTGATCAAGGGTGCGGTTCCCGGTCCGCGCGGTGGACTCGTGCTGGTGAAGTCGGCCGCGAAGGGCGGTGCCCAGGTATGACGAGCGTCGACATCATGACTCCCACCGGCGGCACCGACGGCAGCGTCGAGCTCCCGGCGAACGTCTTCGACGCGCCGGCCAACATTCCGCTGATGCACCAGGTCGTCACCGCACAGCTCGCGGCGGCCCGTCAGGGCACGCATTCGACGCTGACCCGCGGCGAGGTTCGCGGCGGTGGCCGCAAGCCCTACCGGCAGAAGGGCACCGGTCGTGCCCGTCAGGGATCCAGCCGGTCACCGCAGTTCGCCGGTGGCGGTGTCTCGCACGGCCCGCAGCCGCGTGACTACGCCCAGAAGACCCCGAAGAAGATGAAGGCCGCCGCGCTGCGCGGGGCCCTGTCCGACCGGGCCCGTGAAGGTCTGGTGCACGTCATCTCCTCGGTGGTCACCGGCGACACCCCCTCGACCAGGAGCGCTCGCGCGGTGCTGGCCGAAGTCGTCCCCGGGGCGACCCGGGTGCTGGCCGTTCTCAGCCGCGAGGACGAGGTCAGCCGGCTGAGCCTGCGCAACTTGCCGACCGTGCACGTCATCACGCCGGGCCAGCTGAACACCTACGACGTCCTCGTCAACGACGTCGTGCTGTTCACCCGGGATGCACTCGACGCGTTCCTGGCCGGTCCGGTTGCCCAGGTGAGGTCGAAGGGAGCCACCGAGACGGTGGCCAGCGAAGAGGAGGGCTCGTGATCCCCGATCCGCGGGACATCCTGCTCGCGCCGGTGGTCTCGGAGAAGAGCTACGGGCTGCTCGAGGAGCGCCAGTACACCTTCATCGTGAAGCCGGGCGCGAACAAGACCGAGATCAAGATCGCCGTGGAGAAGGTGTTCGGGGTGAAGGTGCTCAGCGTCAACACGCTGAACCGCTCCGGCAAGCGCAAGCGTTCGCGCACCGGCTACGGCAAGCGCAAGGACACCAAGCGCGCGATCGTCACGCTCTCCCAGGAGAGCGCCGCGATCGACGTGTTCGGTGGCCGGGCGAGTTGAGGGGGCTGACCGATGGGCATTCGTAAGTACAAGCCGACCACCCCGGGGCGTCGCGGCGCGAGCGTCGCCGACTTCGCCGAGATCACCCGCTCGACGCCGGAGAAGTCGCTGGTCCGCCCGCTGCACAGCAAGGGTGGTCGCAACGTCCACGGCCGCGTGACCACCCGTCACCAGGGTGGTGGCCACAAGCGTGCGTACCGGCTGATCGACTTCCGGCGCAACGACAAGGACGGCATCCCGGCCAAGGTCGCGCACATCGAGTACGACCCCAACCGCACCAGCCGCATCGCACTGCTGCACTACGCCGATGGTGAGAAGCGCTACATCATCGCACCGGAGAAGCTCAAGCAGGGCGACAAGGTCGAGGCCGGCCCGAGGGCAGATATCAAGATCGGCAACAACCTGCCGCTGCGCAACATCCCCACCGGCACCGTGGTGCACGCGATCGAGCTCCGCCCCGGTGGCGGCGCGAAGATCGCCCGCGCGGCCGGGTCGGGTGTGCAGCTGGTCGCCAAGGATGGGCCGTACGCGCAGCTGCGGATGCCGTCCGGCGAGATCCGCAACGTCGACGTGCGCTGCCGCGCCACTGTCGGTGAGGTGGGCAACGCCGAGCAGTCCAACATCAACTGGGGCAAGGCCGGCCGGATGCGCTGGAAGGGCAAGCGTCCGACCGTCCGCGGTGTCGCCATGAACCCGGTGGACCACCCGCACGGTGGCGGTGAGGGAAAGACCTCCGGTGGTCGCCATCCGGTCAACCCGGCCGGCAAGCCCGAGGGCCGTACCCGCCGCACCAAGCCGAGCGACAAGATGATCGTCCGCCGCCGACGTACCGGCAAGAAGCGCTGATGAGAAACGTGACAGGGCAGGGAGGTAACCAATGCCGCGCAGCCTGAAGAAGGGCCCGTTCGTGGACGACCACCTGCTCAAGAAGGTGGACGCGCT
>JBOHEP010000603.1:0-1996 GCA_050701075.1 Pseudonocardia sp.
GCAACCACGTCACGATCGTGCCGCCGCTCAAGGCGATCCTGGACTCGCCCGACCTGCGCCTGGACGGGTTCCTCGGCCCGGGCCACGTCTCCACCGTCGTCGGCAACCGGCCCTACCGGTTCGTGCCGGAGGTCTACAAGCTCCCGATCGTCGTTGCCGGGTTCGAGCCGTTGGACATCCTGGCCTCGGTCGCGATGCTGCTCAAGCAGATCCAGGAGGGCCGCTGCGAGGTCGAGAACCAGTACGCGCGGGTGGTGCACGACGAGGGCAACCCGGCGGCTCTCGCCCTGATGGGCCAGGTCTTCGAGCTGCGCCCGCACTTCGAATGGCGCGGCCTCGGATTCATCTCGCAGAGTGCGCTGAAGCTCAACGACGACTTCGCGGACTTCGACGCCGAGCGACGTTATGCGATGCCCGGCATCCGGGTCGCCGACCCGAAGGCCTGCCAGTGCGGCGAGGTGCTCAAGGGTGTGCTCAAGCCGTGGGAGTGCAAGGTGTTCGGCACCGCGTGCACCCCGGAGACCCCGATCGGCACGTGCATGGTGTCCGCCGAGGGAGCCTGCGCTGCTTACTACAACTTCGGCCGGATGCACCGTGACGCCGCGCAGCTGGTCGGGCAGGCGGGGGTGTGAGTTCGGAGTCGTCGTTGGCCGCTGCCGGCCTCGACACTCGGGGTGCCTGGATGTTCGCCCGCTTCGCCTACGCGCCCAACCGGCTGGGCTACTGTGGCCCGCCGGAGACGGCCACGTTGGCCGGGGCCGGGGCGGCCGCGGGTGGCGACGTCGGCGGCCGGGATGGTGAGGTTCGCGTAGCCGCGCGCCGGTTTACCGGTGCCTGGCCCTATCTGGAGGTTCTGGCGCGGCTGACCGGGATCTCTGATCCGCTGGACCCTCGGCTTGTCGAGTCGTACTGGTTGGGGGGTGGGGTGAACGCCACGATCAGCTCCCGTGCGTTCGGTGAGGCGCTGCTGGAGGTGATCACCCCGCAGGCGGGCCATTACTGGACCCACCTCACACCGGGGCTGCTCGAGGAGGCGGCGGGGGATCACTGTTTCCACGTGTTCGGTGTGTATCCGTGGTCCCGGTTGCTCGGCAAGGGCATGGACGAGCAGCCGATGTATGTGCTGGACAGCTGTCGGATCCGCTGGGGCACGGTTCTGTCTCGCGAGGGTGACGAGATCAGTGTGTCGTCGCGGCGGCTGAGCTGGGACGGGGTCCGGCTCGGGTTGGCTGAGCCGTCGGTCGAGCGGGTTCGGGTCTCGGTCGGCGGGTTGAGCTTCCTGCCCGATGTCGCCGTGGGTGATCAGGTCGCGCTGCACTGGGACTGGCTGTC
This sequence comes from Pseudonocardia sp., assembly GCA_050701075.1. Lineage (GTDB taxonomy): Bacteria > Actinomycetota > Actinomycetes > Mycobacteriales > Pseudonocardiaceae > Pseudonocardia. Next base: position 1,333 of record JBOHEP010000603.1, read on the forward strand.
CGACCGGCTCACCGCCGGCCAGGTCGAGACGCTGGAGGCGAGCACCTTGCGCCAGCTGGAGGCGACGAACCGTCGGCTCGAGAAGGAGCACGGATGAGTCGGCTGGGTCGTCCTCGGATCGAGCAGACCGACGAGTAGATCGACTTCCACTGGTTCATCTCGTACTGGCTCGGGGGTGGGGTGAACGCCACGATCAGCTCCCGTGCCTTCGGTGAGGCGCTGCTGGAGGTCATCACCCCGCAGGCGGGCCATTACTGGACCCACCTCACGAACCGGTCCGGGTCGCGCTGGAGCAGCGCGACCCGGCGCCAGTGCTCCAGACACCGGAACAGCTCGGTGAGGTCGAGGCTGTCGCGGGCCGCAGCCAGCGCCCGCTGGTACGCGACGTCGAACACCGCTCGGTCCTCGGCGAGCAGCCCGTCACGGATCGCCACTGGCGCCGCCCCGGACCGCAACGGGTCACCGGTGCGGGGCTGCTCGTCGAAGGACCACAACGCCGTCACCGGCTCACCGTAGCGCGGGGTAGCCGTCGCCGTTGCCTGTCTCGACGAGAAGGCCTCCAACTGCATGGCAGCGCGCGATCTCCAGCTGTACAGATCGCCCCACCGGCCACCGCCCGGCAGGCCCGGGTGGCCGGGCACAGCGGAGAGTTCGACAACCTGGC
>JBOHEP010000604.1:0-3252 GCA_050701075.1 Pseudonocardia sp.
CTCCGCGACAATCGCCAGCTTGTACTCAGGGCTGAACGACCGACGCGTCGGCCGCGGCGACGGCCCACCCGCCGACCTCGGCCCCGACGACGCCGGGGCCCCCTCCGAGTGAAGTAGGCCGTCGGCGAGGTGCCCTCGCATCCGGCTCTCCAGTGTTCATCTCCGGGTGGTGGCTGTCGCCCGTCCGGCGTGGATGTCCTGGTGGCAGCGGTCACAGACCGCCGCCTGCTGACCCGACTCGTAACGGCTCAACCGCAGTGAGCGCAGGAGCATGTTGCGGGTGCGGGTGTTGATGTCGGGCTCGGAGCGGTCGGCGGGTTGCTTGACCGGGGTGTGCACCCCCTGACCTGCACCTTCGTAGCCGGGTCGGCGAGGGTGGGCAGTCCTTTGGCGGCAGCGGCGTAGAGGACGCCGAGGGTGTGCTCGCGGGCGACGGTGATGTCGTGGGTGCCGCCGGACCTCGACCTCGGAGATCCAGACGGGGAACCCGTCGGGACGGGTGGTCACCGCGTCGCCCACTGGGGTGGGAGTCACGGTGCAGGGCCGGCAGTAGCCACCCTCCGGCGCAGCGGTGAGGCTGGCGGGGATGACCTGTGCGCCGCACAGCGCGAAGTAACGGCCCCCGCCGCGACGCCCGGCAACGGCGGCAGCGTCGGACAGCATGTGCGCGACCAGGGTCCTGTTGTCCACCATCTCCATACCGCGCCGCTTGGTGATCACCCGGCGACCGTTGAGCCGGTGCCTACCTGCCACGGGGGCCGCCTCAGCCCGCCGTCGTGGTACCACCCGGCCCACCGGGGTTGGCGAGCGCCTGAGTCGCCCGCCGTCGCTTTAACAGCTCTTCCACGAAGACGTCGTTAGCCGCATTGGCGCCCCGGTCGGTGTTGGTCAGGAACAGCTTCGCTAGCGCCTCCCCCGGGGAAGGAGAAACCGTAGCCGGAGAGCAAGTCGCGGGTACATCAGTGGTGGTGCTGGTCACGGTGGACGAGAGTGAACGTGACCAAGCTTGTGGCACTCCCGGAGCTGGGAGACCAGCCCAAATGGGCTACACCGGTAAGCCCGCCCGGTAGGCCATCCCGCGCAGCTCCCGGCCCACCACGCCGCCAGGGTGAACCGCAAAGTCGTCCTTGCTGGTCATGAGCTGTTCTGAGGGGCTGGGCGCAGGCCTAGGATGGCTAGCAGCAGTTGTGGGTCGGTTTTGATCTTCCGGATGGTGGCGGCGATCCTGGTGTGGCCGGCTTGTCGGATCAGCCCGATCGCAAGGTTACGCAAAGTGACCATGATGCGCGGTCGGGCGGCGGTCCGGACCCGGGAGGCGTCTTCGCGGTAGGTGACGTCCCGCAGCTTCTCCGCGGGTGGGCCCTTGTAGCGGTGGCCGGTTCCTCGCGTTTGCGCAGCTCAGAGGCTGGTGAGGGGAACGTTAGCGAGCGCGACAGGTGTGGTGCAAGCCGGCTTGCGGAGGTTCACCTGGTGGAGTGGGGAGCGTTGATGCGGGCCATGAGCTCGCGGTTCGCGGCGCGGGCTGCGGCGAGGTCCTCGTCGCGTTCGGCGAGTTGCAGGCCCAGGTCGATGACCTGTTGCTCCAGCCGGGTGATCTGCTGGTGGAGGGCGTCGACATCGGCGGGGTTGCCGAGCCCGGACTCACGCCAGGCGTACGCGGACACTCGAATCCGTACAGCGAGACCCGTCTGGACGGAGGAACGTCCGCAATCTGGGTCCACTCGCCACCGACCACGCCGCGTTCGAGCCCGCCGAACAGCCGGGCACCGTCGAACCACACGACCGACCGGTCCTCGAAGACACCGTCCGGTGCGAACATTTCGCTGGCCCACAGGACCGCCAAGGGTGAGGCGAAGCGGCCGGCGCTTTCTCTGAGCTTGTCGTTTAACCTCCGCCTGTTCGGTCTTGGCGATCATCCGTCTGTGTTCGGCGTGTCGCCGTGACATGAGGCGGCCACCGCTTGATCATCTTCGGGTCCCGATCAGAAGACTCGAACATGGCGGTGGCCGTGACCGACAGTATGGCGCAGACGACGGTGTCCGGGGTGGACGCCGACCGGGCCCGTCTGGGTGATCTCGAGGTGTTCCGCCGGAAGCTCTACGACTGTATGACCGCGCGGCCGGATGCGTTGTTCGAGCTGACCGATGCGGTGTTGTGCACCGAGGGTCCGGTCACCACGCTGGTCGGGTTGTCGTCGGCCCCCGAGCACCGGCGTGGTCACGGCAGCCTCTACGACGGTCTCAACCGGGGCCGGATCGACGTCGACCGGTTCCGCGGTGTGGTGGTCGGGCTGCCGATCCCCCGCTGCGCGGGTGGGCGGATCGTGCTGGGCATCGACGTCAGCAACTGGTTGCGCCCGGACGCGGCGACCAGCCCCGATCGGTTGTTCTGTCACACCTACGGGCGAGGCCGCAACCAGGCCCAGATGATCCCGGGGTGGCCCTACTCGTTCGTCGCCGCCCTGGGGCAGGGGCGCAGCAGCTGGTGCGCGGTCCTCGACGCCAGGCGCCTGCGCCCCGACGACGACGAGACCACCGTCGCGGCCGCCCAGCTGCGCGCGGTGGTGGAGCAGCTCATCAAGGTCGGGCACTGGGCGCCGGGCGACCCGCAGATCTGGATCGTGGGTGACAGCGGGTACGACGGGCCCCGCCTGGGGTTCCTACTCGCGGACCTGCCGGTCCAGCTGCTGGTGCGGGTGCGGTCGGACCGGGTGTTGTGTCTGCCGGTGCCGCCGCGGGAACCCGCGGGGGCCGGGCGCCCTGCCCGCCACGGCCCCGAGGTGAGGTTCACCGATCCCCGGACCTGGCCCGAGCCCGCGCACACCACGACCACCCCGACCACCCGGTAGGGCACCGCGGTGGCCCGCGCGTTCGACCGGCTGCACCCACGGCTGACCCGCCGCGGCGCCTGGGCCGACCACGACGGGGACCTACCGATCCTCGAGGGCACCGTGATCCGACTACAGGTCGACCACCTCCCCGGCGACGCCCGACCCAAACCCCTGTGGCTGTGGTGGTCGGACACCGCGGCCACCCTGGAGGAGGTCGACCAGCTGTGGCAGACCTACCTACGCCGATTCGACCTCGAGCACACCTTCCGGTTCCTCAAGCAGACCCTGGGCTGGACCGACCCTGGTGGTTAATTTTGTTGGGATCTGGCTCGCCCGGCGTGGCGTACCAGTTTTGGATCTTGTGTTCGGCATGATCACCCTGTGGCTCGCTCTCTTCTTGTCGCCTTCCCCTCGTGTGGGCC
>JBOHEP010000605.1:0-2199 GCA_050701075.1 Pseudonocardia sp.
TGCTTGATCAACCAGGCCCTACTCCGCCCCTGGTGACAGGCTCCTTAGCGACACCCCGTATCGCGCCGCCGGGACGGACGGGCCGGGTGTGGGTCGCGGGCCCGGCGGTGCGGCTCAACCGGGCCGGGCGGGTCGGATGACGCGTCGCGGGCTCCGGCGGTGCGGGAACCCCGATCAGCCTGTCCGCCGCACTGGGTTGATCCGGCGGCCCTGCGCCGATCGGGAATGGACGGGTTGGGAACGGTCTGCGCCGATGCGGTTGCGGTCGGCGCCGGCCACCGGCTTGCCGGCTTTCGCCTTGCGGCGGGCCGCGCGGTTCGCCGGCGGGGCCACCTCGGGCTCGGGCTCGGGCGAGTCGAGGGCGAGTGGCGGGAGTTCGGGTTGCACAGGGACCTCCTGCGAGTGGAACGTGGCCGGCGCAGCGCACAGTGGCGAGCCGGACGGGGGCTGGGACGGGGGTTCCCGGACACCGGGAACGGGCGCCGGGACCGAGGTCACCGGCCGCTGCCCGCTCGAGGCGCGCGTCGTCATCACAGGCGCATGGGAAGAAGGTAAGGCACCAACACGCCTGCCCGCCACAGGTTTCCGGTGGCCGATGCGCTGCTGAGCTGAAGCGACCGTTGATTCGGCCGGTGACGCGTGGACCGCTGTTCGGGCTGACCGGCTACGTCGGCGAACCGGCGACCGGGTCTTCGCCGACCGGGCAGCGGCGGGCCGAGGACCGCGCTCGATGCGGTCACCCGCTGTTTCGACGGGGTGCTACCCCAGTGACGGCGACCTCATGCTCACGTCGCCTTCTCCGTCGAGTACGGATCGGTCATCGCGATGCGGCGGCTCCCGATCACGTCGCGGGTGTCGCCTCCGGCGGCGACCATCGCCGCGTCGATGCCGTGGCGCGCCATCAGATCCGCGGCCTTCGTGTTGTATGCGTCCGTCTCGTCCGGCGTTGCCGCGCGCTCGGCATTCGCGAGCAGCTTGCGGATCACCTCGGGCTTCTGCTCCGCAGCGTCCATGCGGCGCCACCTCCCGCCTCGGTAGGACCCGCTGATCGGGTCCGGTGGCGGCCTCCGTCCTATGGCGGGCGGGCGGTTGCGTGGTCGGTGACGGGATGCCTCACGATCCGTGTGGTCGCGCCGTGGCCAGGCCGTGATCGGTCCGTGGTCACGCGTTGGTGCGGCGGCCGGGCCCCTGCCCTGCCGGTCGCACGCAGGTCTGTGCAGGATCAGCGGATGGCCTCAACGACGACGACGTTTCTCAGGTCGCTCGACGGGACGAGACTGGCCGCCGATGTCGCGGTCCCGGCGAACGCGGATCGCGGTGTGGTGCTGGTCCACGGTGGCGGCGTGACCCGCGACGAGGGCGGGTTCTTCGTCCGGCTGGCCGGCGGTCTCGCAGCGGCCAGGGTGGCGTCGGTGCGGTTCGACCTGCGCGGTCATGGCGACAGCGGTGGGCGGCAGGAGGACTTGACCTTGGCCGGGGTCGGCAACGACGTTCGTGCGGTGGCCGAACACCTCGCGTCGATCGCCGCCCTGGATCGGGTGGGCGTGCTCGGGGCGAGTTTCGCCGGTGGCGTGTGCGCCGTGCTGGCCGCCCGGCATCCCGAGCTGATCGACCGTCTGGTGCTGTTCAACCCGCTGCTGGACTACAAGAAGCGGTTCGTCGACGACAAGGAGTACTGGAGCGGCGACCGGATCGACGAGTCGGCAGCCGAACGGCTGGCGACCGATCGGTACGTCGCTCACTCCCCGTCGTTCCGATTGGGCATCGGGCTGCTCAATGAGGTCTTCTGGTGGGACACCAGAGCGGAGCTGCCCAACATCACCGCACCCACCTTGATCGTGCACGGCACGAATGACACGTTCATCCCGGTGGAATCGTCCCGGGCCGCCGTCACCGCCCTGGGTGGCTCGGCTCGGTTGCTGGAGCTGGACGGCGCGCAGCACGGCTTGGCGGTGCACGACGACCCCGGCTACCGGCAGCCACAGACCCTGCGCTGGCAGGCATCCGTGATCGACGAGACCGCGGCATGGTTACGACGGTGATGGTCGCGCCGCGGTGCGCAGCGCATCCTCCCCTGACCTGGGAGCGCTGTCGCCACGGTCGCAGCGCGCCGAGCAGCGCCCGGGCTTCCCCGATGCTGCGCCGCGAGTGCGTCGCGACGGCAACCGGCAAGGCGCCACACGCGGTGCGCGCAGCTTC
>JBOHEP010000606.1:0-2715 GCA_050701075.1 Pseudonocardia sp.
CAGGGCGTCCCAGCGGGCAGGGCGGAGTCTCTTCGAGCGGTTCTCTCCCTCAGATGGGGGTAGTGCTTCCCGTCGCAAGTGCTTACTTTCCTCGCATCCGTCCCGGAGGGGACCACGCCTTGACCGGTCCCCTGCTGCACTCGGCGGACCCGCCCGGTCGCCGGACGACTCCATCGTCGCGCGTCGACCGACTCACCCCAAATGAGGGTATTGGCCGCTCGCCGGCACTCCTACGGTCGCGAGACCTGCTGCCCGTCACAGACGCATCCCCAGCCGTCTGTGACGTACCGGCATGCGGGACGCGAGAGGAGTTTTGATGCGACCTCCCATGCGTGGAGGACGACGCTTCGCGGTTGTGCTGGCTGCGACGCTCACCGTCAGCGGGGTCGGGGTGACCGCGGCGCCGCTGGCGTCGGCCGCCCCGGCGGAGGATCCCGCTGTCGTGGGTTCGTGGTCCACTCCCTTCGAGGAGGGTGGTTCCGGCACGCCGCGATGTGAGTACGTCACGAAACCCGAAGATGCCAGGGATCCGTCCCCGGAGCGGTTGCAGTGCAAGCCCACCGCCGTGACCAGCGCCGTACTCCCGGACGGCCGGGTCCTCTACGGCAACGGTCTCGAGAGTGAGGAGAACGCCGAGGAGGGCGCAGTTCCCAGCCTGGCGCCCGAGTCCCGCAACGACCGAACCCGGGTCATGGATCTGCGGGACGGGACCCCATCGTGGTTCATCCCCGAGAACGAGACCGCCGATGGTGACAACCCGACCATCGTCCAAGGCCGCACCAGCGACGACTGCCTCACCGAGGCGCCCTTCGGCGTGGCCGGTGTGCCCGGCCGCGGCGGCGACGGGCTCGTCGGCAGCCTGGTCGAGCAGCTGGGTGGTCCCGAGGCCGAGCCGACCTGCGCGCCGGACGACGTGCAGCGCAACGACGGCGCGATCTTCTGCGCCGACATCGTCCAGATGGCTGACGGTCGCCATCTGCTCATGGGCGGCACGGACTGGTACAACGAGCCATCGCTGCTGGAGCAGGCCGAGGGCGACCCGGTGAACGTCGGCGTCGTCGAGCTCGAGGGCCTGCGCAGCGCGCGGATCTTCGACGGCACGGCAGGGGCCAAGGGGCTCGGCCGTTGGGATGCCACCGGGGCGATGAAGTTCGGCCGCTGGTACCCCTCGGGTCTCACACTGTCCGACGGCTCGGTCGCCGTCGTCTCCGGCACCGTCAAGCTGATCAAGAGCACCCAGGGGTCGCAGGTTCGGCGTACCGAAACCTATGACCCGGCCGCCAAGACGTGGTCGGAGAACTACACCGGTCTCGGCTCTGAGAAGACGCTGCCGCAGAACCCGCGGGTCTACCTCGCGCCCAACGGAAAGCTCTTCTACACCGGTGACGGGCAGATGTTCGGGCCGTTCGGCCAGGCCGTCGACGAGGCGCTCTTCGGCCAGCAGGGCTTCTTCAACTTCGAGACCGACCAGTGGGAGAACACGGGATTGACCATCCCGCGCAGCTCCCCCGCGTCGGTCGCACTGCCGATGACGGCCCCGTACGACAGGATGACCATCCTGCGCGCCGGCGGCACGCTCGGCCCACCCCCCGGCACCTACCTCGCCGTGCCGACCACCGAGCTCACCACGATCGACGCCAAGGGCAACGTCACCAACACACCTGGACCGCAGCTGAACAACGCACGGTGGTTCACCCAGCCCACGCCGCTGCCGACCGGTGAGGTCCTGCTTACTCACGGCGCGCGCAACGACGAGGTCCTCTTCCCGGGAGGGGAACTGCCGGTCAAGCAACCGGAGATCTACGACCCGGCGACCAACTCCTTCCGTACGGTCGCCCTGCCGGAGCGGGCTCGTACGTACCACAACAACGCGCTGTTGCTGCCCAACGGCCAGGTCCTGGTCGGCGGCAACTCGCCGATCTCGCTCGGCTACGGCGTGCAGCGCGACGCGATCCCCGGTGTGACCGGCAACAACGACAAGGACCCGTCGTTCGAGCTGTTCAGCCCGCCGTACCTGCACAAGGGAAAGCGTCCGCACATCGACGGTCTCAACAGCGGGCTGGCTTGGAACGAGAAGTTCACGATCGACACCGCGGACGCGTCCAACATCTCGAAGGTCATGCTGATGCGCATGCCGTCGCCCCAGCACGTCATGGACAACGACACCCGTACCCTCGAGCTGCCCTTCACCAAGGGTGGGGGCAAGCTCGACGTCCAGATGCCGAAGAACGGCATCGCGGCGGCGCCCGGGTACTACTACATGTTCATCAACTCCGGCACCGGGAGCAGCTCTGTGCCCTCGGTCGCCCGAATCGTCAAGGTCGGCGCCAAGTCCGACTCGGGCGAAGCGCTCGAGCCGATGAAGGAGGACACCGTCTTCGATGGCAACGGCGCCACCCCGACCGAGGCGAACACCTTGCTGAACAACCCGCCCAACCCGCTCGAGCCGCCGACGATCCCGGGCCAGTCCGACCCGCTCGGTCTTCCGCTGGCCGTGCCCGGCCAGATCGAATCCGTTCCGGACGTCACCGGCGTCGGTGCGGGCCGGCCGGCCGCCGATCGGGAGTCCGTGCCGGCGCGTGGAGACGCCCCGGAAGCGATACTGCCGGGGCTGAACCTCAGAAGCTCGGGACGGCGACCGGTTCGGCCCAACCTGAGGTAGATCGCATGATGCTCAGCTCCCCCAGGTGCCCCGAGGCGCCCGTCCGTATCGGA
>JBOHEP010000607.1:0-7229 GCA_050701075.1 Pseudonocardia sp.
CCGCGGTGATCGACGGTGGCAGCACGAACAAGGCCTTCCTGCTGGACCTGCTCGACCGCCCGGAGATCCGCCGCGGCGACACCGGCACCACCTGGCTCGACACGATGATGGCCGACGGGTATGCGCCGCCGCGCCGGCTGGACGTCGCGCTGCTCGCGGCAGCCGTCGAGGCACAGGAGGCGCACGTCGCCCGCCGGCGTGAGCGGTTGTTCATCTCCGCCGAGCGCGGTCGCCCCGACGTCGGGCACGAGACCTGGTACCAGGTGGACGTCCGTGCCGGCGGGGAGTCCTACCGGTTGCGGGTCGCGCAGACCCGCGGCTCGCGGTACCGGGTGGAGCTGGACGCGGGGCGGGCGGGTGAGAACGTCGTCGACGTCAAGGCCGAGCGCACCGGCCGGTTCGAGCGGCGGCTCACCGTCGGTGAGCGCACCTACGCGGTGCTGTCGGTGCCGCAGGGCCCCGACTACCTCGTGGAGGTCGTTGGTGCCGTGCACCGGATCTCCGGCGGTGAGGCCGGGCTGGTCCGCGCCCCGGCTCCGGCGATGGTGGTGGCGATCCCGGTGCACGCCGGCGACCCGGTCGAGGCCGGCGACGTCGTGGCCGTCGTCGAGAGCATGAAGCTGGAGACGGCGCTGCGCGCGCCGGTCACCGGGCTGGTGCGCGAGGTGCTGGCGGCGCCGAACACCCAGGTGGAGAGCGGTACGAAGCTCATCCGGCTGGAGCCCGGCCCCTCGAGGTCCGCCCGCTCCCCGGGCGACGCGCCGGCGGCGGCCGGGGAGCGGGTCGACTTCGCCGCACTGGCCAGGCCCATGGCCGGGTCGACCCACCGGGACGCCGAGGCGTTGATGTCACCCGCGGCGGCGGCGGCCGAGGCGTTGATGTCGCTGCGCTTTCTCGTGCTCGGCTACGACGTCGACGAGCACGACGCCCAGCCGCTGCTGGCCGCACACTCCGCGGCCCGCGACGAGCTGCCCGGCGATGACCCGGTCGCGATCGCCGGTGAGCTGGCGGTCCTGCAGATCTTCGCCGACCTCTGCGCGCTGTCGCGCAACCGGCGCGGGGTGGACGGCTCCGCGGAGAACGGCGCCGACGCCTGGAGTGAGGAGACCCGCAACCCGCAGGAGTACCTCCACGCCTACCTGCGTTCCCGCGACGCCGACGCCGAGGGGCTACCGGAGTCCTTCCGGGCGAAGCTGCGCCGCGCGCTCGCGCACTACGGTGTGCCCGACCTGGAACCGTCGGCCGAGCTGAGCAGCGCGCTGTACCGGATGTTCCTCGCGCATCGGCGGGCCACGGTCCAGGTGCCCGTCATCCTCGAGCTGCTCCAGTGGCGGCTGCGCCACCCCACATCGCTGCCGTCGGCGGCCCGTGAGGGGTACCAGCGCACCCTGGACGACCTGGTCACGGCCACCCAGCTGCGTTACCCGGTGGTCGGCGGCCTTGCCCGGCGGGTGCGCTTCCGCTGCTTCGACGCGCCGCTGATCGCGGCTGCTCGGGCCCGGGGCCAGCAGCAGGTCCGCGCCGAGTTGGAGCGGATGACCGACGATCCCGCCGACCCGAGCTGGCGCACCAGCATCGACGCGATCGTCGCCGCGGCCGAACCGATCCTCGGGGTGTTCGACTCCCGGCACCACGCGGCGATGCTCGAGGTGATGACGAGGCGGTGCTACCGGATCCGCACCCTCACCGACCTGCGGATAGCGGACCGCGGTGGACGCCCGCTGCTGACCGCTTCCTACCGTCACGACGGTGCGGACCACGCCGTCCTCGCCACGACGGTGCACACGGCACCGGATGCCCCGGCCGGTGCTGATCCCATGTCGGTGCAGGGGGACCTGCGCCGGCTGATCGCGACGCTCCCCGCGGGCCGCACCGCGCTGCTCGACGTGTACGTGATCGCCGGTGAGGCTCCCGACGCCGACCCGGAACGCTCCGCGGAGAAGATCCGCGCGATGCTCGGCCGGCTGCCGGAGCGGCTCGAGCGGGTGGCGGTCGCGGTGCGCCGGGCCGGTGGCGACGAACGGTCGGCCTGGTTCACCTTCTTTTCGGGACCGGATCGTCGCCCGGTGGAGGACCGGACCCTGCGCGGGCTGCACCCGATGGTGGCCGAGCGGCTGGGGCTGTGGCGCCTGTCCGGCTTCGAGCTCACCCGGCTCCCGTCGCCGATCGACGTGCACCTGTTCCGGGCCGTTGGCAAGCAGATGCCCGACGATCGTCGGCTCATCGCGCTCTCCGACGTCCGCGACATCACCGTGGTACGCGGTGCGGACGGCGCGATCCGCGCGGTGCCCCAGCTGGAGCACGTGCTCGACTCGTGCCTGGACGGCCTGCGAGCCGCCCGGGCCACCGATCGGGCCGACGCGAAGCTGGAGTGGAACCGGCTGCTGCTCTACGTGTGGCCGGTCGTCGACCTGCCACTCGCGGACTTCGACGCGATCGTTCGCACGCTGGCGCCGCGCACGGATGCGCTGGGCCTGGAACAGGTGATGGTGCAGTTCCGCACGTCGCACAACGGGTCCGAGCCACGGGAGCGGCTGCTGCGGCTGTCCCGCCCACCCGGTGCCGGGCTCACGGTTCAGGTCACCGAACCACCGTCGCGCCCGTTGCGCGAGCTCGACGCGTACGCGCAGAAGGTGATCCGGGCCCGGCGGCGCGGTGCGGTGTACCCCTACGAGCTGGTGCAGATGCTGCTGCGCAGCCCCGACCGGGGCGGGCCGCCCGGCACCTTCACCGAGTACGACCTCGACGACACGGGTGCACCCGTCGCCGTCGACCGTCCGCCCGGCGCCAACACCGCCAACCTGGTTCTCGGCACCGTGACGACCGCTACGCAGCGTTACCCGGAGGGTATGACCCGGGTCGTCCTGATCGGCGACCCCACCAAGGCGCTCGGCGCGATCGCCGAGCCGGAGTGCCGCCGGGTGCTGGCCGCGATGGAGCTGGCTCGGGGACTCACTGCGCCGATCGAGTGGTTCGCGGTGTCGGCCGGCGCGAAGATCGCGATGGATTCAGGCACCGAGAACATGGACTGGATCTCCCAGGTGCTGCGCGGGCTCATCGAGTTCACCCAGGCAGGCGGTGAGATCAACGTCGTGGTCACGGGCATCAACGTCGGCGCCCAGCCGTACTGGAACGCCGAGGCCACGATGCTCATGCACACCAAGGGCATCCTCGTGATGACCCCGGACGCCACGATGGTGCTCACCGGCAAGCAGAGCCTGGACTTCTCCGGTGGGGTGTCCGCCGAGGACAACTTCGGCATCGGCGGCTACGACCGGATCATGGGCCCGAACGGGCAGGCGCAGTACTGGGCCCCCGACCTGTCCGGCGCAGTCGACGTGCTCCTCGCGCACTACGACCACACCTACCGCGCACCCGGCGAACGATTCCCGCGACCGGCGCCGACGTCGGATCCGGTGGACCGGGACGTCTCCGACTCGCCGCACTCCGGACCGGGCTGCGACTTCCAGACGGTCGGGGAGATCTTCTCCGGAGTGAGCAACCCGGAGCGCAAGAAGCCCTTTGACATCCGCTCGGTGCTGCGCGCGGTGGCCGACGCCGACCACCCGACGTTGGAACGCTGGGCCGACATGATCGACGCCGAGGGTGTCGTCGTGCTGGACGCGCACCTGGGTGGGCGGCCGGTCGCGCTGCTCGGCATCGAGTCCCGCCCGTTGCCCCGGCGCGGGCGGATCCCGACGGACGGACCGACCTCGTTCACCGCCGGCACATTGTTCCCGAAGTCGTCCAAGAAGACCGCGCGGGCGATCAACGCCACCAGCGGGAACCGTCCGCTGGTGGTGTTGGCCAACCTGTCCGGTTTCGACGGCTCCCCGGAGTCGTTGCGAGGGCTACAGCTCGAGTACGGCGCCGAGATCGGCCGGGCAGTGGTCAACTTCGACGGCCCGATCGTGTTCTGCGTCGTCTCCCGCTACCACGGCGGCGCGTTCGTGGTGTTCTCCGGCACGCTCAACGACAACATGGAGGTGGCCGCCGTCGAGGGCTCCTACGCCTCGGTGATCGGCGGGGCACCGGCCGCGGCCGTCGTCTTCGCGGGCGAGGTGAACAAGCGCACCGCCGCGGATCAACGGATCACCGCCCTGGAGAAGCGGATCGCCGACGCCCAGCAGCGGGGCGCGGACACCGAGTCGGCCGAGCTGATCGCCGAGCTCACGACGCTGCGCCCGGCGGTGCGGTCGGAAAAGCTCGGCGAGGTCGCCGACGAGTTCGACACCGCGCACAGCGTGCAGCGCGCGCACCGGATGGGTTCGGTGCACACGATCGTCCCGGCCGTCCGACTCCGGCCCTACCTGGTCGACGCCGTGCGGCGCGGGATCGCCAAGTACTGAAGATGCCGAAAGAATCACGGAAGAAGGGTGAAGGGCCGCCCGGCGGCGGTACGCAGCACGCTGAAATGACGCCGGTCCAGCGTCAACACGCGGTCGGTCCGAAAGCGCTGAGCCAGCACCACGATCGACGCGTCGGTCACACCGATCCGCTGATCGGCGTATCTCTCGACCACGTCGGCGGACGCGCCGAGCAACGCGGCGTCGACGGCGGCGAGTTCGTAGCCAGGCCCGCTCAGCTCGCGCAGCACGGCCATTTCCGCCTGCACGCCGATGCGGGTACCCACCAGGTAGTCGAGTTCGGCCACCACATACGGCGACACGACAAGCAGCGCACGCCGCTCATCCAGTACGGATCGGACGTCGTGGTGGCGTGGTTCCCGTTCGTTGAACAGCGCCAGCAACCCGCTCGTGTCGGCGAGGATCACCGTTCGCCGAAGCCGGCGAGATGGGAGTCGACATCTTCGGCCAGCAGGACGTCACTGGCGAACAGTGCGCCGCGCTGTGGAACGTCCTCATCGACCGCGTTCGCGATGGCCAGCCGGATCAGTTCGGCTTCGGAGATGGCGCGTCGCTGAGCGGAGGTGGTGACCGCCCGCTTCAGCTCGTCCGGAAGGTAGACCGTCGTCTTATGCACAAGATAGGGTACCACCGGTGGTACTTACAGGTTCACGCGCAGACACCCATGGTTTCCTTGCCGCGGAGGCCGCGGATGGCGACCGGCCCCGCCTGACGTTCGCGCACCAGCCGTTGGCCAGCTGAGTCGAGGGCGTAAACGATGCGGACCGAACCGCCGTCCCGCGGCCTGACGACGCGCCGGCTGACACGACGACGCAGCACCCGGCCCCGCGCAACCTCCCGGCTACGACCAGCAAGAGCGGAGAAGTGCAGCCGTTCAACATGATCAGCAGATAGCAGCCGATGCCGGGCAGACAGAGATCAGCAAGGAACCGTGGCACGTCGGCGCCATCGACCGGCGGCGACGGAACACTCGCCACAGCTCCCACACCCGTTCCTTGGCCGTCCGCCCGCAGGCGCGTTGGATCTCCCGGTCACATCGCGTTTGGCCAAGGCGGTGCGCTTGTCGTAGCCCGTGTTGGCGGGAGGTCTTCTGTGGCGCCGGCATGGGACTGGCCACTCGTGTGGTCAGAGACGCGTGCGGGCTGGTGGTCTGCTGTCGGCGAGTGGCCAGGTGTGTCGGCTGTCGGGGGTATCGAGCCAGAGGGTGTGCCGGCCGGCGGCGGTCGCGGTGAGCCCGAACCGGTGGCGGGTGGGTCGGCCTAGGCGCTGCCAGAACGCGACGATCGTCTCGGCACGTGCCCAGGGCTGGTCAGGACCGGTCTCGGTGACCTCCCGACGCCCCGCCGGGTCGGCTGCGAGTGTCAGCCGCGCTCGCGATGGACCGGCGGCGACCTCAACCGTGCCGTGGAGAGGGTGTCGAGGGTCGTCGTCGTACCGCCGGATGTGCTCGATCTCGGGTGCGAGACGTTGCAGCAGGAACCGCAGGTCCGGGTCGTCCAGCAGGGCAGGGTCGAGATCGGTGGTGTAGTGCCGGGGATCGTCGACGTTGATCTCGGTCAGGTACTCGCCGCCGTCGCGCAGCAGGTTGCCGGGGTCGGCGCGCAACCACATGAAATGACCCGGGATGGCCAGGAACCGCCCGGTCACGGTGTCCGGCGCGGTCTTGCGCAGGGTGATGACGCAGGGTGATGAGGCTGCTGGCCAGGTCGCCGCGCAGGTCGGTGAGGATCAACCCGTCGTCGGCGAGTTGCTCGACCCAGGCGGCTGGGACCGCCGGAACGGCTGCGGTGGCGATGATCCGGTCGAACGGCGTCCGCTCGGGCACGCCGTGCCCACCGTGCCCGGTGGACAGGTGCGGCCGGTAGCCGAGGGACGCGAGCCGTTCGCGAGCCGTCTCGACCAGGTCAGCGTCGATGTCGATGCTGGTCACGTCCTGGTCGCCGAGCCTGTGGCACAGCAGGGCGGCGTTGTAGCCGGTACCGGTGCCGATCTCCAGGACCCGGTGTCCGTCGTGTACGTCGAGCAGGCCGAGCATCCGGGCCATCAGGCTCGGCATGGTGGAGGAACTGATCGGCCAAGCCAGCCCGTCGGTTCCTGGGACGGCGGCGTGTTGGGTGACCAGGGTGTCGTCGGTGTGAACGCGGTCGAGCCAGGTCGAATGCCGGCTGTCGATCGTGGTACCGTCACTGTCCTCGAAGACGGGCACGAACACGTGCCGTGGGGTGTCCTCGAACGCGACCCGCCAGCCGGGTGCGATCAGTCCGGCCAGGTCGAGGTCCTCGGTCCGTGCCCGCGCCCGTCTCCGCCACTCCGCTGCGGCCGGGCCGGTCAGTGCTTGCCCATCTCGATCGGCCGCACACCCAACATCGCTGCATACGGCCGCAGCACGCCCGGCACATTCGCACCGGCCGGTCGCCTGGCGTGGCCCAGTTGGTCTCAACACGCCGCTATGCGATCGTTGCTTCCATGGGCCAAGACGGCTGGCGGTATTCCTGTGGTGACCAGCCTGCCCGCCAGCCTGCGGGGCTGGCGCGCCAATCCCGCCTACATCGACGCCGCCCATCGGGTCCATGCCCGGGTCGAGGACGGCATCCGCACCGGCAAGGACTGCGGCATCGGCCGGGTTTCCCTCGGCGGTTTCGTGATCAACTCCGCCTGGCTAGCGGCCGCCCTGATCGCGGCCACCCTGCTGGCCTGGCTGCGGCTGCTGGCCTTGGACGCCGACCTGGCCCGCGCCGACCCTGGTGGTTAATTTTGTTGGGATCTGGCTCGCCCGGCGTGGCGTACCAGTTTTGGATCTTGTGTTCGGCATGATCACCCTGTGGCTCGCTCTCTTCTTGTCGCCTTCCCCTCGTGTGGGCC
>JBOHEP010000608.1:0-2609 GCA_050701075.1 Pseudonocardia sp.
CTCACCGAGATCTTCAACCTCAACCGCTGGGCACCCCCCACTTAGGTCATACACCCGACGAACATCAACAACGCCGTGACCAGCTGCAACACACCCATGATCGAAATAGCCCGGAAACTCCCGCTAGCGGTCCGCGATACCGCCGCGCCGGCGGGTCCGCGGGTCCAGTCGGCGGTCAGTACCCACCGCGGCGACCTCTTGCGCCTCCTCGCGGGTGTCGTCGGAGACACCCCGTGTCGCGTCGTAGTGCTCAATCAGCAGATCCACCAGTGCCGCCTGCTGCTCCGGGGTCGGCGCGGACCGAAGAGCCGGTTGTACCGCTCCGAGGGTTACCGCGACGCCGGCCCCCCCGACGTGCTACTCGACCACGCCCAGGTCCTGGTGGATGCCCTGCCGCCCGTCCAGCCCACCGAGCCGGACGAGCAGACGGACGTCGTCCCGAGCCGAGCGGAGATCGTGAGCGCTCTCGGCGTACTGCGCTGCCGTCTCGCCCGCTACTCCAACCCCGCTGGATGGTGGGCCGCAACCGAAGAGCCTGACCGCCGACCGATCATGAACGGTTCCGGGTCGGGAGGGATCACGGGACCCCGACGGATGGATCGTGAAACGGCCGTTCAGTCGTACCGCCAGGCAGCCGACCAACCTCAACTGCGACATCCACCAAAGTTCCGGAGATCTGAGCCCTGACCAGCGTGGATGCCAACTCGGTAGCGTCCCGGCATCGCCGTTGACTCGATGCCAGGACAGCCACCCTGCTGACGTCGGGGTCGGCGGGAGCGGTCAGCCTTCGTGGCGGCCGGCTGACTCGTCCTCGACGTCGAAGATCCATGGTTGCCAGTGCCGGACGATTCCGCGCAACGGCACGTCGGCGTCGAGCTGGCATAGCACGCCGAGGGTGCCCATCGTGACGCGGTGCACCAGCAGGTACTGGGGTGGCAGGTTCATTTCGCGGCCGGTGTTGAACTGCGGGCTGCGCAGGTCGCCCACCCGCTCGGCCTGGCCTTGCAGCCATTTGCGGTTGAAGCGGAACATCTTCGTGCGCAGCGGTTCGGCGAACGGCGCCAGGTAGGCGAGCGCGTCCTCGCCGGTGATGGCGGACGCGGGCAGCACGAAACCTTCGCGCCGCAGCAGTTGGATCAGGTCGGCCGGACGGTTCTCCAGCGCGAGTCGGGTCATCTCCGAGAGCGGGCGAGGTAGGCCGTCGGGGAGCCGGGCGACGGCGCCGAAGTCGATGACCATCAACCTGCCGTCGTCGAGGATCTGGAAGTTGCCCGGGTGCGGGTCGGCGTGCAGCAGGCCCACCCGTGCCGGCGCGGAGTAGTGGAACTCCGAGAGCAGCACGGCGACCCGGTCACGCTCGACCTGCGTGCCGTCCCGGATGACGTCGGAGAGTTTCCGGCCGGTGACCCACTCGGTGACCATCGCCTTCGGTGCGGAGGCGACGACGCGGGGCACCTTGACCTTGTCGTCGCCCTCGAACGCGGTGGCGAAGGTGCGCTGGTGTTCCGCCTCGTCGCGGTAGTCCAGCTCCTCGGTCATGCGCTCCCGCAGCTCGGCGATCAGCGGTCTGATCTCCAGGCCGGGCATCAACGGTTGCAACAGCCGGCTCATCCGGGAGAGTTGGCGCAGGTCCGACAGCAGCGCCTGTTCCGCCCCCGGGTACTGCACCTTCACAGCGACCTCGCGGCCGTCGCGCCACACGGCGCGGTGCACCTGCCCGATGCTCGCGGCAGCCGCGGGGACGTCGTCGAACCTCTGGAAACGGGCTCGCCAGCCCCGCCCGAACTGCTCGGCGAGCATCCGGTGCATGTGCGCGGTGGGCATTGGGGGGGCGGCGGTCTGGAGCTTCACCAGCGCCTCGCGGAACGGTGCGGCGTACT
This sequence comes from Pseudonocardia sp., assembly GCA_050701075.1. GTDB lineage: Bacteria > Actinomycetota > Actinomycetes > Mycobacteriales > Pseudonocardiaceae > Pseudonocardia. The sequence continues at coordinate 1,881 of JBOHEP010000608.1, forward strand.
CCTCGGGTACCGCCGCCTCGAAGACGCTCAGCGCCTGGCCGAACTTCATGGCCCCGCCCTTGAGCTCGCCGAGTACCGCGAACAGCTGCTCGGCGCTCTTGGCCAACAGCTGGGCGGAGATCTGTTCGCTGTCGCCGCCGACCAACCGACGACCCCAGCCCGCGGCGGCCCGGCCGGCCACCCCGAGCGGGAGGCCGGCGAGCTTGGCGGTGCGCGCAGCGGTCCGCCGTGGAATGTCGGTCACCCCCCGATTGTCCCCCCATAGGGTGCCCCGGCGTATACCGAGTCCGCAGGGTCCGCGGCGATCGGCAGTGGAGCGCGCATCGGCATCACCGCGGCGCCGCAGCCGCAGTCCGGGTGGGCGACCCACGGCCGCCGAACCAGCGTCGCGGCGGCCGGATCGAGCTCGAGCGTGGCGTCCAGCACCGCGGGAACGGGGCCTCCTGCCGCGCCACCGTCCAGGGCGGCGAGCGATTGTGCCGTGGCGAACGCGACGGTGGCGGCGGTGCAGGAGCTCTCGGCCCGACCGGGTCGGTCGACGAGCTGTGCCGCCACGGTGGGCCAGCCCGGGTCGCGGGCACACCGGTGCAGCTCCAGGCAGCCGAGGCAGGCCGACCGGCCGGGCAGTACGAGCGGGCCGACCACACCGGTGCCGTCGCGCAGCCGTACGAGCAGGTGGGCCGTGCCGTCCGCGAGCAGCCGCGAGACCCGCGCCGGATCGGGGGCCAC
>JBOHEP010000609.1:0-17383 GCA_050701075.1 Pseudonocardia sp.
GCTGTACGTGGTGCACCGAATTCCCGCGTGGTCAACCAACCTGACCACCCGAGCCGTGGCGACACCTAAGCTGATGGTGGTCGACTCGGGACTCGCCGGTCACCTCGTTGGCATGACCCTGAAGCGGGCAAAGCATCCTACCGCACCAGTGGGCCCGATCATGGAGAACTTTGTCCTTGGAGAGTTGGCCCGCCAGCTCAGTTGGGCCGACGAGCCAGTTCGTCTCTACCACTACCGTGATCGCGACAAGAACGAAGTCGATGCAATCCTTGAGCGAGCGTCGGGCGAGGTGGTTGCAGTAGAGGTGAAAGCAGCTGAGACAGTCCGTAGCGAGGACTTCTGTGGCATCCAGCATTTAATGCGTCGACTTGGTGACCAGCTGCTCGCGGGAATCGTATTGTACGCCGGTCGGCAAGCGCTGCCCTTCGGGAAGCGCCTCTGCGCCCTTCCGATATCCGCATTGTGGAACCGTTAGGCTCGGTGCTCATCTGCAGCCAGCGGGTGCGACCCCAGGGTTTGAAGATTGAGATTGCTGTGCCGGCGATGAGTGTGATGACCGTGCCGATGGAGATGGCGATGATCTCGATGGCGAGTCCGGGGGTCTCGGTACCGGCGCGCTCAGCCGCTGGTCAGGCGCACGGCTGAATGTTTACGGCGACACGTGTGGCGTGTAACCAACGGACAAGTTGTCCTGTACGTTTCCGCGCACGCGAACACCACCCAGATAGACCAGTCGCCGCACCACTCGGGGCCGCGCGCCCAGCGCCCACGCGAAGCGCCCCACAGGAGCGACGGGTCATCCAGCCCCTGGGAGGTCAAGGAGTGGGGCGGCCCTACCCTCCAGCCGAGGGGTTCTCCGCTGATCACGCGGTAGGAGGCCCGCTGTTCGTGCTCGTGATCACGAGAGTGGCGGGGGTTAGCCAGGTTAGGTCGGGTCGAGAAGGACGGCGATGTCGTCCACGGCATGATCCACAGCGTCGTCGTCATCCCTGCGGCGGGGTTAGGTTCGTAATTTTCCGCAGCTCAGAGGCTCAACTGGGCTCCTGTGGGCGGGGGTGAGAATCTAACCCGGCTCATCGGAGCTAACCCACGGATGTAACCCGTGACCTCACCACCCACACGATCGTCACTCCAACAGCCGTCGAGACCGACAAACCGAGATCCACGAGCGGCCCGGCGGTTGGGGAGGAGTGACCAGGGAGCCAGTCAGGGAGGCAGGGAGTTCTCCCTAGCCGCCTCCCCGGCGAAACTCCCCGGGTTGACCAGTGAAAACGTCGTTCAGGGAGGCAGACTATCAAGATCGGTCCAACCTGCCAGAACCGCCCAAACCAGGGGGGTACCCGGCGTTGTCGACGAGCCTCCCTCCCCGCCCCCCGTCACACCGGATGGCGCTCAACCCCCGTCACACCGGCCGGAACCCGTCACAGCCGCTTGTGACGGGTTCCCACCCGTGATGTCCTGGGGAAACGACCGCTGTTACGGGTGTGACGAGTGCACCAGAACCTGTCACACCCGTCACGATTCGGCCCGGGGTGGCCGGTGCCGGGCCGCATCGCAGCGGCCGACGTCCCCCAACAAGCGCGGACGTCAGGACGTGTCGGCTGGACACACTCTGAATCTGCTTATGCGAGCGTGTCCAGAACTTCGTTCACGATGGTGCGGTCCGGCGGATCCACGATAGCGACCGATCCGGGCCGTGGGCACAGTACGAATCGGACACCGGCTCGCGCCTTCTTGTCCCGGGCCATTACTTCCCAGGTCATGTCCCGATCGAGCTCGACGCCGCCGGTTGGAAGCCCCAGCTTGGCGAGAAGTCGGATGGTCTGGTCAGTCAATCCTTCATCGCTGACACCCAGCTTCTCGCCCAATCGGGCAGCGAAAACCATGCCAATAGCGACCGCTTCGCCATGGCGAAATTCGCGGTACTCGCTCAGTGTTTCGATGACGTGCCCGACAGTGTGGCCGTAGTTGAGGATCTCCCGTCCGCCCGACTCCAGTTCGTCATCACCAACAACCCGCGCCTTGACGGCGGCGCTTCGCTGGACCAGTTCGGTCAGAAGGTTCAAGTCGGTCACGGCGTCCTTCGCCGAGACGGCGTTCAGCAGATCAAGAATTCCGACGTCTGCAATAAATCCATACTTCACGACTTCCGCGAGGCCGGCTCGGATCTCCCGCACTGGAAGTGTCCGTAATGTCGAGGTGTCGTTGATGACGATCAACGGCTGATGGAACGCGCCGACCAGGTTCTTACCGGTCGGGAGATTGACTCCCGTCTTCCCGCCGATGGCCGAATCAACCTGCGCCACGAGAGTTGTCGCGATCTGAACGATGTTTACGCCACGATTCCAAGTCGCCGCCGCGAACCCAACCAGGTCGCCAATTACGCCGCCGCCCAACGCCACGACCAGATCGCGTCGCCCGAGAATCATCTGACCGAACTCATCATAGCAATGCTGCAACGTATCGAGGCTCTTCGCTTCTTCTCCGTCGGGAACGACGATCGTATTCGTCGTCACCGGCAGCTTGCCCAGTTCGGCAAGGACACGATCGCCGTATAGGTCGAGAATCGGCTGCGACGACACAAGTGCGATCTTCGCTGTATACTCGGGAAGATGAATTAGCTCAGACAGTCTGTCGAGCAGGTTGTTGCCGACAATTATGCTGTAGGGCGTAGCGTCGACAGGCACTTCGATTCTCTGTTCGAGCGAGTTGTTGTCGTGTAGCATCGTTGCACCTTTCCGAGTTGTTCATTAATGACGGCATCGCTTCAACGTGCCAAGACCGCTGACGCGGTAATCTGCGTGAAGTCTTCAAGCTCGCGTGTCAAGCTCTCGGCCGACTTCTCGGGTTTCCCTCGAAGCTCGGCGCGTAGCCGGGCGATATTGACAACGACACCGCCGATCCGCTCGGTCGGCGCCAATTCTAGAACGGGACTGACTGTCGCCTCAACACCGCTGAGGTTCCCCTGGCGAGCTTGGGCGAGCGCGATGTCTATCCGTGCAATACTTTCGTCAATGTACGATCGTTGAGACGGCGGCAGGTTTGCGTATCCCGCCAATGCGCGCTCGCCGAAATCAAGAGTCGCACTTTCTTCGCCGGCAAGCCAAGAATTGGTGTCAGCGTTATAGTAGAGCTGTCGCGGTAGCGGGAATGTCAGCTTTCCGCCCATCTTGTCGAGGTCGCTTAGAACAACGACTTCCCGCGCCTGACTGGCTCGCGCAACGGCGTCCTTCGCTTCCGCCACGTTCCCCAGCAACGCCCAAGCTCTGCCTTGCAGCGACGGTATCCAGCAAGTGACTGTTCCTTGGACCCGGGAAGCCGGTTCCGTACCCAACGTCGCGAAACGTACGGCATCGTGGGCCCACCCGGCCCAGTACGACACCATCGACTGAATCCCGCGAACCCACGCCCGAAGCGTGTCGTGATCCGCGTTATCGGCACAGATATAGGCCGTGCGAGCTTGCGTCAACGCGGCTCGATTGTCGCCCAGGTCGTGACTCGCGTTCGCGAGCATTCCGGACGTCAAACCGGCGACAAGGAACAGATCCCGAGTATCGGCCGGCCGCTGCCTGCCATCAAGCAGACGGAAAACAATATCTTGAAGGTTGAGTAGATCACCGAGAATCATGTGGATCGGGGACAGTTGGTACTCCGTCCCTATCCGACGCACCTCCATGAACAGCTCTTCGAGCATGTCGGGGCCAACGTTGCTGCCCTGTGCTTGTACCGAGAAGTTTAATGCCCTGCGAGCGGCCACCACAACCTGCCATTCTAGGTTCCGCTGGCTCGCGCCAGCGTCATTGCCCGGGGGTTCAGCCAAGCATGCTTCAATCTCGGGGGTGAGAGGCTTCTCGACTGAAGCATTGGCAATGCGGGACGCAATAGTAGAGTCGGTCCGTATTGACGCCGGGACATGCGGAGCCAAGAGCTGATCGACGGTCTGACTGAACGCGTACTCAAGCGCGCGCCGAGTCGTCGGTGTGGGCCGATGCCCTTCACGTTCGCACATCGCAATGCGTCGAAGATGACGACCTGTAAGCGACAACGTGTCATTTTCCGCATCGTTGAAAGCATCCGAAACGCGTTGTGCCGCCTCGTCCCAAGATAGGTTGGCAGCGCGGATAAGCGCGTGGAGAACTGTTACCGGAACGCTGACTTCCCGCGATCCCACGACGGCCTCCCGATGTTGACTTTTCACATCTTACCCAACGGGTGGACCACGGTCGTCCCCGCTGGGGGAACACGCAGGGTCTGAGCTCAATGGCCTTGCGTTAAGGCTGGCCGCAAGGCCCTGACCTGCGAAGACGCGATCCGCGGCACCCCTGCTGACCGCCTTAACGCAAGGCCATTGGGGTCCGAGCTGGTCCCGGGCAGGTCCGCCCTGGTCCTCTGCTGGGCGTTGCGAGGTCCCGCCGTCACACCGAACAGTGTCGACCATGACCAGCCATACAGGCCACGTGATGTATGTCGCGCCCGGAGTCGTAGGCCGTCACAGGGGCTCGAATCTGCACGGGCCATGAACTACGCATGGTCGCCGAGCACGAGTTTACCCGATTCAACCTCTGTCAGTTCCCACGCCGTACTTAGCAGTGGAGTCACTTCGACCCGACGCAGGCATGACCGACAGGAATCGGAATACCAGGATGCCACCCGAGACGCCCGAGGACGGGGCGTCAGCAGTCGAGTTCGCGGTCTACTTCGTCGCAATACAACGGGGTGGGGCAGAGCGGATTCTGCACCGACACTATCGCATACCCAACGGAGTATGCGCCGGATGCCTTGTCACACCGACCATGTATCCGTGCCAAGTGGCGCGTATCGCCAAGCTCGCCCAGCAATGTGCCGAGTACCGCGAACCGCCACCACCCCAAAGCGATATGAGAGACCTCGATACAAGAGCAGACCCGACGATGTACGCGCACGTCGCACCATCACAGATTTCTGCGCCCCGAGGAGAGTTGTGCCGTGGATGTGTGCGCCAACTGCACAGAGGTGATCATGTGGATGAACACGCTCAACCTCTGGATTCATCGGGACACCGGCCACAACACCTGCATCGGCGGCCAGCGAAAAACTGCACCGGTCACGATCTCCGGTCGTCGTGAGGCGCGCGCCGTTCCCTCGCGGCGACCGGCTCCACGCTTCTGGTTCACCCGCGCGCGGCGAGATAAATCAACCTGACTCGGAGCTGACACCCAGGTGACCCAGGTGAATGACAAGGTGAGACGGCCCGACCCGACTGCGGTGGGCAATGCCGCCCCGGTCAATGGCTACGGAGGTGTCGCCCGCAAACCGTGACCGGCGGGTGCGGCTCGACGACGCGCTCCGAACCCCTCCCCTTACTGTCACGCCGGGGACGGTCGGTGTCCGGGTCTTTGTGTATGTCTATGCCTCTAACGTGCAGAGGCGCGAGGACCGTAGACGTAGACAATCGGGCCGGACTTGCTCGTTCGACTAGGGGAGTTGGCCCGCTCCCAGTTAAGTGCTACAACCTGCTGGTGGTCTTGCCGGCTCCGTTGGGGCCCGAGGAAGCCGGTGATGGCGCCGGGGGTGAGGTCGACGTCCACGCCGTCGACCGCCGCGGTGGATCCGAAGTGTTTGGAGAGTGCGCGGGCAGTAAGAATAGCCATGTCCGAAACGCTACGAACACCGCGATCTCGCCGCGTCGGTCTTGGGAGCGATCTTCGGGGTAGCTCGTAAGGGGGACCCCCGGCAACTCAGTGCGGTGTGCCGCGTTGCGGGACCACCAGGCCCGCGTTGTAGGCCGCGACGATGGCCTGGGCGCGGTCGCGCAACCCGAGTTTGGCCAGGATGCGGCTGACATGGGTCTTCACGGTCTCCTCGGCGACCACCAGCTCGCTGGCGACCTCGGCGTTGGACAGGCCCCGGGCCACCGCGGCCAGGACGTCGCGTTCTCGCGCGGTCAGCGCCTCCAGCACCCCTGGCATGGCGGTGGGCCGGCGGCGCTGGGTGAACTCCTCGATCAGCCGGCGGGTCACCGACGGCGCCAGCAGTGCCTCGCCGGCGGCCACCAGGCGCACCGCCCGGACGAACTCTGCCGCGCCGGCGTCCTTGAGCAAGAACCCGCTCGCCCCAGCCACCAGGGCGTCGTAGACGTACTCATCGAGGTCGAAGGTGGTCAGCACCAGTACCCGCGGCCGAGATCGGGCCGACACCTCGGTGCGCAGCTCGGCGGTGGCGGCGATGCCGTCCATCACCGGCATGCGCACGTCCATCACGACCACATCCGGGGCCAGGTCCCGCGCGAGCTGCACCGCGTCGGCCCCGTTGGCGGCGGTGGCGATGACCTCGATGTCGGGTGCCGAGCCGATCAACGCGGCGAGCCCGTCGCGGGCCAGCGGCTCGTCGTCGGCCACCACCACCCGGATCACCGCGCACCCCCGGAGGGCAGCTGCACGACGACCGCGAACCCGCCTTGTGACGTGGGGCCGGCGTGGACCGTGCCACCGGCTGCGGTGACCCGCTCACGCAAGCCTTGCAGCCCGTAACCCGGCCCTGGTTGCAGTGTGCGGGGGCCCGGCGACGGGTCGTTGTGCACCTGGACCCGCAGCGCTCCCCCGGTGACCTCGGCCTCGACGGTCACCTCGGCGCCGTTGGCGTGCCCGGCGGTGTTGCTCAGCGCTTCCTGGACCGCGCGGTAGGCAGCCAGTTCCGCCACGGGCGACAGCTGCGCGCGCCCGAGCGCGCCGTCCAACCGGTCGTGCACCGTGGCCCCGCTGTGCCGGGCTCGCTCGATCAGCTCGGGCAGGTCGGCCAGCCGGGGAGCGGGCTGGTGGGACACCGAGGTGTCCTCGTCGCGCAGCACGCCCAGCAGGCCGCGCATCTCCGTCAGGCCCTCACCGGCCAGCCGCCGCAGGGTGTCGAACGTGGCGTGCGCCGCTGGCGCCAACTCCTCCGGCGCCAGCCCTGCCAGCTGATGCGGGGCAGCCTCGGCCTGCAACGCGATCAGCGACAACCGGTGCGCCACGATGTCGTGCATCTCCCGAGCGATCCGGGCCCGTTCGGCGAGAACGGCCCGCTGCGCCGTCTCGGCCCGCAACGCGGCCTGCGCTTGCCGACGAGTCCGGATCGAGTCGCCGAGCACGACCGCGACCGCCACCGCCGCGACCGCAAGGCCCACCACACCCGGCGGCAACGGCACCGTCACCAGCGCGGTGAGGTGCTGACGGGAGCGCATACCGCAGGCGAGCTCGCCGCCGAACACCCGACGCACGTGCTCACCGGCGTGGCCGCGCTACCGGGCCTGCTGCGGTGAGCGGCAGGTCGTTTGATCGATACTGCGCCGAACAGTCGATGCCGTCAGCCCGACAGCTCGCGCTCCAACGGGGTCCGGAACCGAGGGGTGATCCGAACCCCGGGCTGGCCGGCCCGCGGACCGACCCGCCCGGCCAGCCGCTCGGCCGCCGCGTGCACCGCGGCCTGTGCTTCCGCGCCGACGTCGGTGAGCAGCCGCAGCGCGATCGTCGCGTCCGCGCGGTGTGCCCAGCCCCCGACGATCCGCCCGTCGCACCAGATCGTCGGGCCGATGTTCCCGGTTCGGTCGAACAGAGCGGCGCGGTGCTCGTCGAGAAACCAGGCGCGCTCCTGCCAGCCCATGGGCGTCGGGTCCAGCGCGGGGAGCAACGCGACCCACGGCCCGGGATCGGCCACCGGATCGAGGTCACCGGGCAGCGCGACTCCGGGTGTCCCGTCGAGGTCGACCGCAGCGGCGTCCAGGGCCCTCAGCGCCGCCCGGGTCTGACCGAGAGTCCAGCCCGTCCACCACTTCAGGTCCGGGATCGGGGCGGGTCCGAACGCCACCAGCCAGCGCCGGGACAGCTCCACCCGGGCGACCGCGGGATCGAGATGGTCCAGCCCCCCGGGCAGCCACCCTGTCGGGGCCCACCGGTACTGGCTGGAGGTCCAGGACCCGAGCGGGCGGCCGCGCACGATGTGGCCGTCCACGGAGAGCTGGAACAGCACCCGGCTGGTGGCGTTCATCCCGACCGTCTCCGGCGGCGCCACGATGCGGGTGCGCAGGCGCGGCTCGTCGCCCACGAGCTCGACGGCGGTGGCTTCGCCCCGCGCGACCAGCGCCGCAAGCGTCGAGCGCTCGACGTCGGCGAGCCACGTCTCGACGTCCGCGGCCACACCGGCCTGGGTGAGATGCTGGACGAGTCGACGCCGCTGCACGGCTGCGATCGCCAGTGCGGCAGCCGCCTGCACGACCGGGGCGAGGTCGCGCGGCACCGCCCACACCGTGCGGCGCATCCCGAGCATCCGCACCAGGGTGCGGTCGTCGTAGAGGGCCCGTTCGATGCTGACGATTCCGCCGTCGCTTCGGGCCATGACCGACAGGAACACCGACGCCGGGTCGGTCGCGTGCAGCGCGACGACGGACGCGGCCGCCTCGACGACACCGTCGGCCGAGTCGTCGGTCTGCCTCCCGGCTGCGAGCCGGTGCCGCAGGCCCAACCGGTGGCGCCGCTCCTGGACGCCGATCCGGCGGACCGTGGTGCTCACCGCACTCCTGTCGTGCTCACCGCACTCCTGTCCCCGAACCCGCCCCTGTCCCCGAACCCGCCCGCCTCGGCCAATCGGCTCAGGGCCGCAAGACGATCTTCACAGCACCATCCTGTTTCTTCTGGAACATCTCGTAGGCCTTCGGCGCGTCCTCGAGCGGCAGGTGATGGGTGGCAAACCCGTCGACGCCCAGCGGGTCGGCGTCGGTGAGCAGCGGTAGGATCTCCGGCACCCACCGTTTCACGTTCGCCTGCCCCATCCGCAGCTGGATCTGCTTGTCGAAGATCGTGAGCATCGGCAGCGGGTCCGCCGACCCGCCGTAGACGCCGCTGAGGGAGATCGTCCCGCCGCGGCGCACGATGTCGATCGCCGAGTACAGGGTGTTCAGTCGGTCCACTCCCGCGGTCTTCATCAACGGCCCGGCGATCGCGTCCGGCAGCAGGCTCGTGACCTGGTGCGCGAACTTTGCTACCGGCGAACCGTGGGCTTCCATGCCCACCGCGTCGACGACCGAGTCCGGGCCGCGCCCGCCGGTCATCCCGCGGATCGTGTCGCCGAGGTCCTTCTCGTGCGCGCGCAGGTCGACGGTCTCGACGCCACGCGCCCGGGACCGCTCCAGCCGCTCGGGGACCAGGTCCACCCCGATCACCCGGAAACCCTTGTGCAGCGCGACGCGGCAGGACATGTCCCCGATCGGTCCGAGCCCGAGCACGACGAGCGTGCCGCCCTCGGGTACGGCGGCGTACTCCACGGCCTGCCACGTCGTGGGCAGCACGTCCGACAGGTAGACGAATCGGTCGTCCGCCGGGCCCAGCGGCACCTTGATGTGGGTGAACTGGGCCTGCGGCACCCGCATGAACTCCGCCTGCCCACCGGGGACCGCGCCGTACAGCTTCGAGTATCCGAACAGTGCCGCGCCCGTGCCCTGGTCGCGGACCTGGGTGGTCTCGCACTGGCTGTAGAGCTGCTCGTCGCACATGTAGCAGTGCCCGCACGACATCTGGAACGGGATGACCACCCGGTCACCCACCTTGAGATCGCCGGTCTCGCCGCCGACCTCCTCCACCACGCCCATCGGCTCGTGGCCGAGGATGTCCCCCTCGTTCATGAACGCCCCCAGCACCTCGTAGAGGTGCAGGTCCGAGCCGCAGATGTTCGTCGAGGTCACCCGGATGATCGCGTCGGTCGGTTGCTGGATTCTCGGGTCCGGGACGTTGTCGACCCGGACGTCGCGTTTGCCGTGCCATGTCACTGCTCTCATCCCTCAGGCATGCCCGCCGCCGGTGACGCTAAACCGCGAGACTCACACCGGCCGCCCGGACGGGCAACCTCGGGCGTCAGCTCCAGATCGTTACGCAGACCGGGGGGCGGAACCGCGGCGGCGGCACCCCCGCGCCGGGGGAGCGAAGCAGCTTCATCGCCTGCGGTGCTCAGGAAGTGCCGCAGGGACGCCGCGGCCGGGGAGCGCCGGTCCAGGGGCAGGGTGGTGGCGTGCCAGACCGGCTCCACCGGGGTGCCGGAGACGTCGGAATGGGCCGCGGCCTGGCCGTACTGCGACGCCGTGGTCAGCGCGCACAGCCTCGCCGCGCTGGAGGAACTCCTCGCCGCCCTCGGTGCGGAAGTGGGCCCTACGGCGACGGCTGGGGCACCTCGCACTCGATCGTCGGGTTCACCCCGAAGTAGTTCAGCGGCCCCGCGACCATGGTGACCAGCACGGTGCTGAGTTGTGCACAGTTGACCTCAGCGCCGGAGAAATAGCCGCGCTGGAATGCCGCGAACCCGCCGATGACCAGCCAGATGACGATGAGTGCCGAACCGAGCCGCATTGCTACCTCCTGGCGAACTGATCCGTGCCATCCTCGTTGAGCAAGCGGACTGTAGCGGAGCTGAACCTTCTCCCGGCGTGTCGCGTGGATCAGAGTGTCGTGTCGGCGCGAAGATCAGCCGATCGCACGACGCCGGCCGCCCCGTCGAGCACGACCACCTGCCCGGTCGTGATCCGCATGGTCGCGTCCGCGACCCCGACTATCGCCGGGATGCCGTACTCGCGCGCGACGACCGCGCCGTGCGAGTTGGGCCCGCCCATCTCCATGACCAGCCCGCCGGCGGTGAGGAACAGCGGCGTCCACCCGGGATCAGTGGACGGCGCGACGAGGATCTCGCCCGGCTCCAGACGGGCCCCGACGGGGTCGAGCACCACCCGGGCGGCCGCGGTGACGGTGCCGGCCGAGGCCGGGGTGCCGACCAGCGCGCCCTCGACGTTGCCAGCCGCGGCAACCGCCTCGGGCTCGGTCCCGTCGGACAGCAGGATCCGCGGCACGTGCCGGCGGCGCAGCTCGCGCTCGTAGTCCTCGCGGCGGGTGGCGACGACCCCCCGGTGGTCGGCGCCGTCGAGCGCGGAGCGCACCTGCGCGAGATCGAGGAAGAAGACGTCGGCGGGTTCGGCGAGCAGTCCCCGCCCGGCGAGCTCCGCCCCGATGGTCGCGAGTTCCGCCCGGGCGTGCGCGAGCAGCCGCACCAGGAGGTCCTTGTGCGTCTCCCGCATCCCGGCGAGCTGCCGCACCCGCCGCAACGCCAGCCGGGTGGCGCTGGCGCGGATCCGCGAGCGGCACCGGACCCGGCCGACCACGTCCGCGACGGCCCGGTCCGCCGCGGCTGCGCCTCGGGCGAACACCGCGTCGGGGGCCATGTCGGGATCGTCGAGACGCAGGTAGTTGGTCAGCACACCCAGCACGTGGGTCGGGTCGTCGGACCAGCGGGGCATACCGAGGTCGATCTCGGCGACCGCGCGGTGGCCGTGGCGGCGCAGGAACGCGGCGAGCCCACCCTGCAGGACGGGCGGCAGCGCGCCGCGGGCATACCCGACGGCGAGCTCGCTCGGGGCTGTTTCGCGCAGTGCCGCCGCAGCGGTGACATCCGCGCGCACGCGGACGGCCAACGCCCACAGCTCCAGGTCCATCTCGGTCGTGCTGTTGTGCGGCAGCGAGCGCAGGACGTCGTGCGAGGTGGTCGGGCCGAGGTCGGCGCCGGCCAGCTTCTGGGCGGCAGCGAGCGCAAGGAACCCGCCGAGGGCCACCGGCGCGACCCGCGGCATGATCGGAAAGGCTTCGGCGAGCACCCGCTGTACATGGTCGAGGCGCCCGGCCGACGTCGCCCCTGCGGGCACCACGGTGAACGCCTCGAGCTGCCGGCCGAACCGGGAGACGTGGGCGCGGGCCGCGGCGGGCCGGAGCAGCGCCTTGGCCAGCAGTAGCGGCACCCGGTAGCGCACGAGCACCCGAGCCGCCCCTGCGACGAACGGCCACAGTGACCGTGAGCGCACCGACAGCGCCGGATCGTCGAGCAGTGACCGGAGGACCACCGCCGAGCGGGTCTCCATCACGTCGAGCAACCGGGGAACCAGCGCCCGCCCGGCCCGGCTGTGCAGCACGGCTGTGACGTCCGCGAACGCCCGGCCCCCGACCTCGACGAACGCCGGCGGTCCGGCCACCGGGTCGGGCACCGGCACGCCGAAGATCCGGGCGGCCGGCGTCGAGGTGAGCACCCGCAACGCCGAGAGCCCCATCGGGGTCAGCGGCCGCGTCAACCCCTGGGCGAGGCTCGCGTTGAGGTAGACGCGCAACCCGGGGCGGGTGGGGGTGGGCAGTGGGTACAGCGTGGTGATCGGCCGGGACTGGGTGAGCCACAGGGCCCCGGCGTCGTCGACCGCCCACTCGATGTCCTGCGGCGCGCCGAAGTGTGCCTCGACGCGACGGCCGAGCGCCACCAACTCCCGGATCGCGGCGCCGGACAGGCAGGGCCGGCCGGCGTCGAGCGGTGATCGGGAGACTTCGGAGGTTCCCCCGCCGGGCCGCGACCGGATCGCCAACCGCTTGTCGCCCAGTCGGTGCTCGACGATCACGCCGGCCCCGTCGACGACGATGTGGTCGGGGTTGACCGCCCCGGACACGACGGCTTCCCCCAGCCCCGGGCTGGCGTCGATCACCGTGCTGGTGCGTCGCCCGGTGACCGGGTCGGCGGTGAACGCCACCCCGGCCACGGCCGCGTCGACCATCCGCTGGACCACGACGGCAAGCGCCACGGTGCCGTGGTCGATCCCGGCAGTGGCACGGTAGCTCACCGCCCGGTCGGTCCACAGCGACGCCCAGCAGCGGCGGACCGCGTCGAGCAGGCCTTCGGTGCCGACGACGTTGAGGAAGGTGTCCTGCTGCCCGGCGAAGCTGGCCGTTGGCAGGTCCTCGGCGGTCGCCGAGGACCGGACGGCGACGGGCACGTCGTCGCCGAGGTCGAGGTAGGCGGCGCGCACCGCATCCGCGACGTCGGCGGGCATCGGCTCGGCGAGGATGGCGGCCCGGGCCCGGTCGGCGAGCTGTGCGGGATCCCCGGCCGTGTGGATCAAGTCCTCCAGACCGGCGGCCTCGGCGACCCGTGCGTACGCCGGGGTGGTGACGCAGAACCCGCCGGGCACCGCGAACCCGCCGGCGAGGAGCTCGCCGAGGTTGGCGGCCTTGCCGCCGACCAGGGGCAGTTGCCCCCCGTCGACATGGTCGAGGTGAACGACGGTGGCGAGAGCGGTGGTCATCCCATGACGGTAGCCTCACGCGACATTAAACTCAACGCATAATGAATAACGCCGTAGCTGACCCTCGGCGCTCAGGTGGTGGTGGCCACGTCCCGCTGTGCCTGACCCGTCGCGACGCCGACGTCCTGCATCTGGTCGGGCTGATCGGCGACGGGCGGAGCCAGGAGATCACGACGGAGGTCATCCTCGCTGATGACTGGGCCGAGGGGCGGACGGGGTGCGCAACGGCCCGCGTCAACCGGCGCGCCAGCGCCAGCGCCCCGGATCGCCCAGGGTGGCGCCCTCAGCCCGGAGCGTCTCGAACGCGGAGCCGAGGGCGACCCGGGCTGCCTGTTCCAGGGCGTCTGCCCGGACCGAGTCCGCACCGAACGGCCGGATCGCCCGGGGCTCGTCCACGACGCGCCGAGCAGCACCGCGACGTCATCGTGGCGGCCCAGCCGGGACAGCGTCTCGATCAGCGCCCGCACGGCGATCCACAGCTGGTTCCAGGCCCCGAACCCGTGCCAGAGGTCGATCAGCGGGCCGAAGCCGGCGAGCGTCGCGGCCGGGTCACCGTTACGGTCTGCTGCACCACCGCTCCGGCCAGCCCGCCGGCCACGGCGGTGGCGGGTTCGCCCGCCCGGCTCCGGCCGATCACCCCCGATGACCGGGAGTAGGCATCACTGGACGCTCGGGTCGGCCGCCAAGCCGTAGCGTCCCCGGTAGTACAGCAGCGGCAGCCGGACCGGGTCGGCGCCCAGCTCATGCACCCGGCCGATGACGATCGTGTGGTCGCCGCCGTCGTACTCGTTCCAGAGCGTGCAGTCGATCCAGGCGCTGACACCGGCGAGGCGCGGGGCACCCGACGACGCGGGCCGCCAGTCGACGCCGGCGAACTTGTCCACCCCGGTGCGGGCGAACCCGGCGCTGTAGTGCTCGTGGTCGGCCGCGAGCACGTTGACGCAGAACGCGCCGGCCGCCCGGATTCGCGGCCAGGTCGACGACGTCCGGGCTGGGGAGAAGTTGATCAGTGGTGGATCGAGGGACAGCGAGGCGAAGGACTGGCAGGTGAACCCGAGTGGACCATCAGGACCGGCCGCGGTGACCACGACGATGCCGGACACGAAGTGACCCAGGACTTCGCGCATGACCTCCGGCCTGACCGAGCCGGGAGGCGCGCCCGAATGCAGACTTGCCATGGGGTCGACAGTAAAGGGTTGTGTGCTGCACGGTCAGGTGGTGATCGCCACAGCCACCTCGTAGCGTGTCCCCCGGACGGTGGACCTGTGGCGGATCGGGCCCTCACAGCAGAGTTCGAGCGTTTCCGGTCGACCATCGGCGGCAAGGCCAGGCTCGCGACAGTCACAACCGACGAACGCCGCATCTGGATGGACCCGGACGATCGGGGCATCGAACTGGAGATCGTCGCTGTGGTGGTCCCCCGAATGCGTGCTCGTCATCCATGTCATGCCCACAGCGCTCAGGAGGACCGATGACGACAAGTAGGGGATCGGCCCGGACATCGATCTCAATCGTGAGCCGGTAGCCCTGGTCTGGGCAACGGAGACGCCACCGGGAACGAGGCGCAGGTTCAGCTGTGCACTCGCCGATCCGACTGCACGTCGGTGCAACGAACCGCGTCCTGGATCACCGGCGTGCCGATGTGACGCATCAGGGCGTTGTGCAGCGTCGAAGGGGCGCTGAGTGCAGCGCCGCGGACGTCCTTCGGGGTCTGGAGCACGGTCGGCGGGTTCGTCCAGGATCAAGATCACCAGTTGGGTGCGTTCTCCGGCCGGATCTGGCCGAAGATGCGCCGAACCGGCGATCACGGCGGCTTGGACTCGAGCACCCTGTGCGGTACAGCAGCAACCATGGCCGTTTGGGGGCCGATTCATGTCGCAACGGGGAGGGTGGCGACCCACGGCCCGCACCCTTACGCCGCCCGGTACTGCACGGCCTCTACGCGCGATGCCGACTGGGTCTGGATCACGCGGCCGGCTTCATGATCACCGAACCGGAACACCGAGCCCCGTCCCATGCGGCTCCCCGTACCCAGATACCGATCTTGGCGGTCACCGCGCGATCCCCGGCCGGTCACCGCGACACCCGATGGTGCCACAGATCATCCGCTGGGGACCCGGTACCGCAATCCCCACGGCCGGCGGTTCCCAGAATCGATCAAGCGCTCGGCACCTTCCGCCCACCGGATCCGCACCGACCTTGAGCCGACCGGGGAGCTCCGAGGGGTTACTGCGTGCGGCTCAGCTCGCGTAGGCGCGCAGGCGGTCGGCGCGCTCCCCGATCCGCAGCTTCGCCATGACCTCGCGCTCGATCTGGCGCACCCGCTCACGGGAGAGTCCGAACCGGCGCCCGATCTGGTCGAGTGTGCGCGGCTGCCCGTCGTCGAGGCCGTAGCGCATGCGGATGACGTGCTGCTCGCGGTCGTCCAGGGTGCCGAGCACCCGGCGCAGGTCGTCGTGCAGCAGGTGCGAGATCACGGTGGTCTCGGCGTCGGTGGCCTCGCCGTCCTCGATGAAGTCGCCAAGCGGGGCCTCCTCGTCCGACCCGACGGGCATGTCCAGGCTCACCGGGTCGCGGGCGTGGTCGAGCAGGTCGGCGATCTTCTCCTCGGCGATGCCGGACTCCGCGGCGAGCTCGGCGTGGGTGGCCTCGCGACCGAGCCGCTGGTGTGTGTCGCGCTTGATCCGAGCCAGCTTGTTGACCTGCTCCACGAGGTGCACGGGCAGCCGGATGGTGCGGGCCTGATCGGCCATACCCCGGGTGATGGCCTGGCGGATCCACCACGTGGCGTAGGTGGAGAACTTGAAGCCCTTCGCGTAGTCGAACTTCTCGACCGCGCGGATCAGCCCGAGGTTGCCCTCCTGGATCAGGTCGAGCAGCGGCATCCCGCGGCCGGTGTAGCGCTTGGCCAGCGAGACGACGAGCCGGAGGTTGGCCTCCAGCAGGTGGTTGCGGGCACGGGCGCCGTCGCGGACGATCGTGCGCAGATCGGCTGCGAACTGCCGGTCGAGGTCGGGCTCGGTGTCGAGCATGTGCTTGGCGAAGACGCCGGCCTCGATCCGCTTGGCCAGGTCCACTTCCTGCTCCGCGGTCAGCAGCGCCCTCTTTCCGATACCGTTCAGGTACACCCGTACAAGGTCGGCCGCCGGGCTCTGGGCATCCAGGTCTTCTGGGGATAGCTCGACGGCCGCCGTCGGCGGCCGGTCGGGATCGCTGCGCTGACCCGGAATGGTCGCTGTGGTCATGTGCTTCCTCCCCTGCGCGGACCCGGGCGGGGGCTGATGGCGTCGCCCGCCGGGGCTCTCAGGACTAGAACGCCCGTCCCCGAGATTACGTTCCCCGTCCCGCGCATCCACTGGTCGGGTGGTGACCGGTCTCTCAGCGAGCCCTCAGCGAATGCGAGCGGTGACGGCACACGGTGCTGATGCTCGAGCCTCCACCGCCGTGTCGAACGAACGGTGCGCTCGCCCTCCGTGGTACAGCAACAATTCCGTCTGCTGGCAGCCGGATACCTGTTGCGCCACTGAGGGTGCAGACGGCTGAATGATGACCCGCGGACAGAATTTCGGCCTCACGCCTCCACGAGCACCGTGAACGGGCCGTCGTTCACCGAATCCACGGCCATCATCGCGCCGAACACACCGGTCTCGACGTGCGCACCCCGCTGCCGCAGCGCGTCGATGACGGCCTCGACCAGCGGCTCGGCCTGCTCCGGGCGAGCGGCTGCCGACCACGACGGGCGACGGCCCTTGCATGTGTCGCCGTAGAGCGTGAACTGACGACGACTTCGAACGCACCCGCTGGACTGAGCAGGAGCAGCTAAGTAGATCATTCGGGCTGTCCTGGGCCGTGACAGATCCGCCGGACCCCTCCGAAACGGCGTTCCACGCCGCGTCGATCGCCTTCCGCGCACGATCTTCACCACCCGGCAGCAGGTGCCCGTACGTGGTCAGCACCAACGTCGCGTTCTCGTGCCCGAGCAGCTCCGCCACGGCCACCACGGAGTGCCCGGCCGCGAATAGCAGCAGCGAGACGCACGTGTGACGCAAGCAGCCACAGACCCTGCGCTGGCAGGCATCCGTGATCGACGAGACCGCGGCATGGTTACGACGGTGATGGTTGCGCCGCGGTGCGCAGCACGTCCTCGAGTGCCCTGACCTGGGAGCGCTGTCGCCACGGTCGCAGCGCGCCGAGCAGCGCCCGGGCTTCCCCGATGCTGCGCCGCGAGTGCGTCGCGACGGCAACCGGCAAGGCGCCACACGCGGTGCGCGCAGCTTC
>JBOHEP010000610.1:0-2730 GCA_050701075.1 Pseudonocardia sp.
CCAGCTTGTTTAGCGGCTTGGGCAGCTGATAAGACAGCGCTCAGAGGGATTTCAAATTGGAGGAGCAATACTGCCGCTTTTGGTAAAAAACTTTTCAGCCGCTCTACATCCGTCTGATCTACACGCCCATTTGCGCCAGGAACGATGACAATCTGGTTTTCCCCAGCATCATCTACCGCGATCACTGCTACTCCAGAACTAACCGCTTTATCGACTAACACACTCTCAGTCTGCACTCCCGCAGTTTGCAGGCTATTGAGTAGTTCCCTGCCAAAACTATCACCACCCACACGCCCTAGCATCTGGGTAGATATTCCCAAACGCGCGATCGCTACTGCCTGATTTGCCCCTTTACCACCTGGCACAGTCCAAAAACTCTGCCCTAGCAGTGTTTCTCTAGGAACAGGTAATCGGGATACCCTGGCAACTAAGTCCATATTAATGCTGCCAAAAACTATCGCTCCCGATTTAGTACTTAATCCCTCAAGCATTGGAGATTTCTCGTTAATTATTCTTAAACTAGTTCAGCGTGGCAGGAATAAATTCCCACTTTTTTGTTATATGTACCCCTCAAACTTCCACTGAAAGGGCTTTGCGAAGGTGTGATTGAAGTAAGCTATGAAGTGCAAGATTTGCTGCCTTAAATCATCAGTGGAAGTAAAGTTGCCGCGCTTGAGTAAACGACGTACCAGGATGCTGAACCAACACTCAATCTGGTTCAACCAGGAGGTGTGCTTGGGTAGGTAGACAAAGTGAATCCGGTGTGTTGAGTCAGTTAAAAAAGTAGCTCGCGTTGCCATTGATTGCAGAATGCCTTCTTTGCCCTTAATCCCTAATTCAACATCCAGTTCACAACGCTGTTGCACCAATCGAACCAAAGCTTCAGACTTATGGGTGTTAAGTTGATCTACAAGGAAAATCCACTTCGCTTGTGGGTCGGATGAAGTTGTGTTAGCGATGTGAGTAGCAAAATCGTTGGTATTACGAGTTGCACCCAAGGAGGGAGCCAGTACTCGCCCACCTGCCACATCCCAATTCGCAATTAAACTGAGCGTACCATGTCGAATGTATTCAAATTCGACCCGCTCAACCTCTCCCAATGTCATTACCTGTGTAGGATAAGCACGTTCTATTGCTTGAATCCCCGTCATCTCATCACAACTAACTATATGCACTCCTTGAGCCTGCAACTGCTGCGCCTCTTTATATAGCTGACACACCTGGTTGACTTGTTGCTTAAACTCGACTGGGTCAGTAGGTTGAGCATTGAGCCAATAGCGATTACGATGTGGTTGCAGCGTTGCCTCGTTTTAAAAAACGCCCCACACTACGTGGGGAAATCTCTTGTACAATGCCGCGTTTTACCACCTCTAGTGCTAACTCCCTTGGTGTCCAATGGCTAATCGGTCTTCCACTACTAGCAGGTTGCTCACATGCCACCGCCACTATTTGTACTATTTGCTCCAGACTAAACTTAGCTGGTCCTCCTGGTCGTTGCTCATCACTCAACACCATTACCAGTTGTTGCATTAACTCTGGCTCCTTGATGCCTTCCGCCGAGGCTATTTGCCGTTGCTCTACTGACTCAAGCCAACGCTGCCGCCACTGTCTCACCTGCTTTCGCGACAGTTGTAACTGCTCCCCAATCTCAGTATTATTCATCCCAGAAGCTGCAAATAACACTAGCTTTGCCCGTTGAACTAGACGGTAAGGGTTGGTCTGGCGTCGCGCTATCTGTTCCAACAACTGGTATTGTCTATCAGATACATTTATGGCTACAGCATTAGGTCCGGGCATCACGAATAGGTGGGCTGTTAACTGGACTTGAAGATTGATAGATGTTTTCCATCACTTACTCAATTCTAACTGGTTCGCTATTCCTGCTCTAATGCACTAGTAGCACTCCACTCCACTCAACTCAAGACATTTGTGAGGAGATGAAATTGCAGAAGCTCGCTGTAGTGTTGAATTAGGACTACATACTTCATGACCTAGCTCATGTTGTGATTGCTTGATAGATTTATAATCTGTTGACTCTCTTCAAATTCAACAGAGTTGTTGGAGATAGATGAAGGTGAATAGAGTAGCGATCGCAGCTGGCGTATTAGTGATCGTCAGTGGCACCCTTGGAGCTTGCACAAGCGCCTCCCAAAATAACAGAGCGGTTTTAGAGGTTAACCAGAGTGCTCAGAATACCAAACTGAGATCGGTCGCCGTTACAGTTGGTGATCTTAGTAACCCCTTCTTCGTCCTCATGGGGCGGGGAGCGGAGTCAGAAGCTAAAAAAATCGGGGGCGAGAATGTCAGAACTACTGTGGTTTCCAGCGGCTATGACCTGAACCAGCAGTTCAATCAAATTGAGAATTTTATTGCTGCGAATACCAGCCTGATCATCCTCAACGCAGGGGACAGTAAGGGAATTACGCCCGCAGTCGAGAAAGCCAAACAAGCAGGAATTGTCGTGATTGCGGTAGATACCGGCGCTGGGGGAGGTGTGGATGCCACCATTACCTCTAATAATCTGCAAGCCGGACAGGTTAGTTGCCAGTACATTGCTGATCGCCTCAAGGGCAAAGGTAATGTGGTCATCATCAACGGTCCTCCGGTCAACTCAGTCTTTGAGCGGGTGGATGGCTGTGAGCAAGTATTCGCCAAATACCCCAATATAAAAGTGCTCTCTCAAGACCAAAACGCGGAAGGGAGCCGGGATGGAGGACTGAGGTCAATGAC
>JBOHEP010000611.1:0-2045 GCA_050701075.1 Pseudonocardia sp.
GGCCGGTGGGTCGCCGACACCACCCGCCCCGCCTGTACCTGGACCGCAGATCGGACGGCCGGCGTCGGGGGTTGGTGCGCCGCCCGGTTCACCGCGCTGCGGGTGCGGGTCACCGGGCACGGTGGACCCGCCCCCGTGGGGCCGTACGCCGTTCCCTCGGTCTCGTCCGTCCCGGCGCCGATGCCGCCGGAGATGGCGCCGCCCGACGGCCGCGCGTCGAGCGGGGAGGGCGCGCAGGTGCTGGCGTTCCCGTCGCCGTGGGCGCGGCCCGACGACCACCCCCACCAGGACCAGGACCGCGACGAGCAGGACCGCGACGAGCGGAACGGCCCGCACGCCGGCCGGCCGGGGGGTGCGTGATGACCGAGACGTTGACCGACCTGTTCTGCGGGGCCGGCGGCTCGGGTCAGGGCGCCGCGCACGTCTCCGGCCTGGAACTGCGGATGGCGGCCAACCACTGGCGCCGCGCGATCGACACCCACCAGGCCAACTTCCCGCAGGTGGATCACGACTGCGCGGACATCTCCCAGGTGGACCCGCGCCGCTACCCGCGCACCACGATCTTGTGGGCGTCCCCGGAGTGCACCAACCACTCTGGGGCCAAGGGCCGCAAGCGCCGCACGGCCGCTGCGGGTCAGGACGGGCTGTTCGCCGACCCGGCCGTCGACCCGGCGGCGGTCCGCAGCCGGGCGACGATGTGGGACGTTCCGCGGTTCGCCGAGCACCACCGCTACCGCGCGGTCGTGGTGGAGAACGTCGTCGAGGCGGCCCGCTGGGAGATGTTCCCGGCGTGGCTGTACGCGATGGAGTGCCTGGGCTATGCCCACCGTGTGGTGTGGGCGAACTCGATGCACTTCCCCGCCCAGACCGCGCCGCGGGCACCGCAGAGCCGGGACCGGATGTATGTGGTGTTCTGGCGCCGCGGACAGGCCGCGCCCGAGCTGGACCTGCGCCCGGCCGCTGTCTGCGGCGAGTGCGGCCCGGTGGCCGCGCGGCAGGTGTTCAAGCGGACCGATCGGCCGGCGTGGGGCCGCTACCGGACCCAGTACCTCTACCGGTGCCCCAACGCGGTGTGCCGGTTCGCCGTGGTCGAGCCCGACGTGCTCCCGGCCGCGTCGGTGATCGACTGGTCGCGGATCGGGACCCGGATCGCCGACCGCGCCGAACCGCTCGCCGACAACACCCTGGACCGGATCCGGGTCGGACTCGCCCGCTACTGCACCGGGGCCAGTGCCGCCGTGTCGGCGTTGCTGGTGCCCGACGAGGGCCGGACCGGGAAGTACGCCGCCCCGGTCGGGTGGCCGATACGGACCCAGACCACCCGCAACGAGACCGCGCTGCTCGTCCCGGCGGGCGGGACGTGGAACGAGCACGCCGCGCCCGTGTCGGCGCCGTTCCGCGCCCGCACCACGTCCGAGACAGAGGCGCTGGTGGTGCCCCACTACGGCACCGGCGTCGCCCGCCCGACATCGGTCCCACTCGGGACGCAGAGCACGCGGGACCGGTTCGGAGTGGCGTTCATCGCCGAACTCCGCGGCGGATCGTCCACCGCCCGGGCGATCACCGCGCCGCTGGCCACGGTGACCGCGTCCGGCAACCACCACGGCCTGGTGCAGACCCGGACCGGGCCGGTTGACACGCACGCGTCAACGCCGGTGCCGGTGGTGGAGGACTGCACGTTCCGGATGCTGGAGCCCGGCGAGATCGCCGCCGCGATGGCGTTCGGGCCTGGGTACCGGGTGCTCGGGTCCAAGCGCGACCAGGTCCGTCAGCTCGGCAACGCCGTCACCCCGCCCGCGGCGGAGTTCCTGCTCCGCGCCGTCGTCGCGTCCCTGAACCGCGGTGTGTCGTGACCGGCGTCGAGTACCGGGCCCTGCTGGCCGTCGTCGCCGGGATCGCCACGGTGGGCGTGGCCGCTGCGGTGGCGGGCATCGCCGACCACGTCGCCGCCGCCGTCCTGATCGCGGCCGGGCTGTGCTGGCTCGCCGTCGCCGTGCTGCGCCGGGAGCGGCGGATCCGCGCCCGCCTGGCCGACCCCCGTACCC
>JBOHEP010000612.1:0-1324 GCA_050701075.1 Pseudonocardia sp.
CGCCGGCCATCCCGCCGGCCACCGGGATGCCCTTGCGCAGCACCAACCGGATGTTCACGTCCCGCTCAGCCCGGTCGGCGAGCAGCTGAACCGCACGCCAGGCCAGGTTCGTCTCGTCGACCGGCACTTCGGTGACGCCCTCGCCGTGCACCTCGATACCCGGCGCATCGGTCGAGACCACCGTGACTTCGTCGAACAAGCTCACCGCGTGGAAGACGGTGACGAGGTCGTGGTACCCGTCCTCGCGCAGCGCCCCCACGGCCAGATGCAGGTTGATCTTGGCGGGGACCCGCACGGTGACCGGGGGGTGGGCGGCGAGCACCTGTCAACCCTACGTGCGTGCGCGCCGCGTGACCCCTGGGAGCGTCGAACCGACCCGGTGTGTCATCGGCGGTATCGTGCGCCCATGAATCCGCCGTCTACTGCTCCGGCGCAGTTCGCCGCGGCTGGGCGCCGGCACCTCGACGACGGGCAACTGCTGCTCGCACACGCACGACATGTCACCGCCGACCATCTCGCCGGACTCGCAGCGGAGTGCATGCTCAAGGCCGTTCTGGTGGATTTTCTTGGAGCGACATTGTCGCCGAGGGGCACTCCACAGACGACTTCGTGCCACGTGCCATGACTGTCCGATTCGATGAGGCGTGGGCTGGCGCGCAGACCGTCGGCCGAGGCCTCGCTTAGGCCGGATGGTCGACGTCATGGTCCGCGACATGATCGGACGGGTGAGCTTGGTTCTGGATGACCGGCACCAGGAACTCGCAGACGGCAGCGCCGAGGAAATCGCTGCTCGACTCAGCTTGTCGTTTAACCTGTCTGCTCCTTCTTTCCCTTGCCTGCGGCTGTTTTGATCTTCTTGCCGGGGTCGTGTCGGGGGGCGCGTTGGGTGTTGGGTGATCCTGGGGGCCGTCCCGGGCCCGGGCGGGAGGGTTTCGGTGCGCCGGCCAGAGGGGGGAGCTTCCCGCGGATGTTGCGAAATCCGCGCCGGACCCGTGCCGGGGTCAGCCGGTCGGGCTCGGCGGGTCGTTCCCATGGGTGGCGCAGGTCCTGGGCGAGGTCGCGGGAGAGCCGTAGCTGGGTGTGGGCGGCGATGATGATCTGGGTCCAGCGGTCACCGGCCTCGGGTGATCGGGTTTTGGCCCGGGTCCAGACCCTGGTGGCTAATTCGTGTTCATGAGGCCAGGGCGGGTTCGAGGCGGGCGAGGTGGCTGGTGCGGGTCCGGTCGAGTGGGTGGCCGTTCCACCAGGCGTGTAGCCGGATCAGGTTGACCGCGACGGCGGCGCTGGCATGTTCGAGGCGGGTCCTGGCTAGTCCCCGGTAGCG
>JBOHEP010000613.1:0-1154 GCA_050701075.1 Pseudonocardia sp.
CGTCGAGATCGGTCTCGGCCCCGTCCTCGGTGACGAAGACCTCGCCGTGCTGGAACGGGTTCATCGTGCCCGGGTCGACGTTGAGGTACGGGTCGAGCTTCTGCATCGTGACCCGCAGACCGCGGGATGTGAGGAGTTGCCCGAGGCTCGACGCCGTCAGGCCTTTGCCAAGCGAGGACGCTACCCCGCCGGTGACGAACAGATGACGCGTCGCGCGAGGCTGCACGGGTCTTCAGGGTACAAGATGGCGCGCAGATCACCCCGCGGCCCCGCGTTTCGAGCCGGTGACGACATGGCGGCCCGGGCGATCAGGCGGCCGGCGACGCACCGTCGGCGGCGGTCGACGCCGTTCCGTAGCGGCCCGCTCGGCCGTCGAGCTGTTCACGCAGGGCCAGCACGGCCGAGACGCGGCCGGACCCGGTATGCACGTCGTCCACTGTGGAGAGCTCCGCGGTCAACGCCGGGTCGGCCCTTGCCACACCCACCGGACCGGTCGCCTCCGCCGATCCCGCCCGCCCGGCGAGCACCGCCCCGGCTCCGAACCGGTCCAGCTGGGCGGCGAGCCTGGCGGTGACGGCGGCGGCGTCACCGGCGTCGACGCCGGACAGCGCCCCACCGGCGAGCACGAGCACGAGTTTCGCCGGAGCCGGCGGATCCCCCGGTCGGACGAACCCGGCCGCGGCCAGGCCGCTCAGCACGGCCCGCGCCTGCTCGGAGGTGACCCGTGGGCCGGCGGCCGGCGTGCCGAGCAGCGCCGCACCGAGCAGACCACCGGCCAGGCTGCCGGTGTCCGCGGCGGCCGGGAGCTGCGCGCCGGTCGGGAGTAACGCCACGATGAGCTCGCGGAGCTGTCCGGCCCGCGCCGGGTCACCGACCGCCTCGGTCAGCGCGACCTCCCCGGTGAGCGTCGCCCCGGCCGCACGCAGCAATGCCGCGACCCCGTCGCGGTCCGCGGCGTCGGCGCCGGCGGTGACGAGGACGACCGGTTGACCCGCCAGCACCCCCCGCACCGCCGCCGGACCGATCCGCGTGGCGAACTCGTCGGCGCCGCGCTGGGCACCGGAGAGCACGTCCCGTTCGGCCGTGAGCTCCTGCACCCGGACGCCGAGGCCGTCACGCTCGGTGGACACCGCCCCCAGCAACCGGTCGGACAC
>JBOHEP010000614.1:0-1156 GCA_050701075.1 Pseudonocardia sp.
GCGCCTGTGCGGACCCCACAACGGCGGTGCCGTCGGGCAACGATCCACAGTTGCGGGGAATGGCCACGGGCGCCCGGTGTCGGCCAGCATGCTGGCCGACATGGAGCTGCCGATACCTGGCGGAGACCGGCCACTGCTGCGGTCGGTCCTGCTTGCCGCGGGGTTCGCCGACGACGAGCTGCGCAGGCTGCGGCGCAGCGGCCTGCTGACCGCAATCGAGCGGGGCGCCTACCTCGAATCATCCGACCCCCGGTTGCGGGACCGGGCCGCACGCCACGGTCTGCTCGTCGCTGCGGCCATCCCTCGGATCGCGGCCGACGCGGTCGTCAGCCACGTGTCGGCCGCCGTCCTCCACGGGCTGCCGGTCTGGAACCTGCCACTGCGCCGCGTACACGTGACCCGATCCCGGCGTACCGGAGGCGGACGGACCGGCCGCCTCCACGTGCACACCGCACCGCTTGACGTCGACGAGATCGTGCTCGTCGGCGGCATCGCGGTCACCAGCCCGGCCCGGACAATCGCCGACATCGCGCGCCGGGCGCCGTTCGAGCAGGCGGTCGTGATCGCCGATACAGCACTGCACCGACATCTCACGAGTTCGTCCGAGCTCGCAGCGGCGGTCAGCCGCACGGTTCGGTGGCCAGGCACTCCGGCTGCCCGGCGCGTCGTCGAGTTCGCCGACGAGCGGAGCGAGAGCGTCGGCGAGTCGCGCAGTCGGGTCGCCATCGCGCGAGCCGGGCTACCGCCGCCGGTTCCGCAGTGGGAGGTGGTGCGCTTGGACGGTCGTGTGCTCGGGCGCGTCGACTTCGCCTGGCCGGAGCTGCGCGTCGTCGGCGAGTTCGACGGCCGGGTCAAGTACGGCCGGCTGCTGCGTCCTGGCCAAGACCCCGGCGACGTGGTGTTCGCCGAGAAGCTGCGGGAGGACGCCATCCGTGCGGAGGATCTCCGGTTCGGGCGGTGGACCTGGCCGGAGCTCGACGACTTCGCACTTGTGGCGGCCCGGCTCTTCCCCCGCTGACCGCACAAGCGCCGTGGTGTCGGCACCCCCGTCGGAACGCCTGTGCGGCCACCACGGCGCTTGTACGGCTGGTCGGGGCGGCGCTTGTGCGGCTGGTTCGGGGCCGGTGGCAGGTCGGGTCGGGTCGGGTCGGGTCGG
>JBOHEP010000615.1:0-4918 GCA_050701075.1 Pseudonocardia sp.
GTCTTCGCCAACAACGAAACCGGCGACGTCATCAGCGCCTTCGAAAGCGGCGTCGACCGGATCGACCTCAGCGCCCTGCTCGGCGGCCGGTGCCGCGACGTCGAACGCTGCTGCGTGCACGGGAACGAGCATGCGCGAGCCCCGGCCGCCCGCGCAATCCCGTGAGACGCACCGGCAGACGGTGCGACGCACGCTACGACAACCGACGACCGGATATACCTCCGTCGGTCACGGCGCGTCGCGAGGGGAGGGCCGAACGTGTTCCACGATCTCGATGCCACCCTGGCCGCTCTGCTGGCCGGCGAGCTGGCGCTGTCGGGGGTGTCGGTGAGCTTCGCCGGCCCGGACGACCAGTTCCCGCCGTCGACGGTCGCCCTGCCCGCCGTCGCGTTCTTCCTCTACGACGTGCGGGAGAACACCGGGCTGCGGGTCACCGGATGGGACACCGGGCAGCGCGCGGACGGCGGCGCCACCCGCACCCGCCCGCCGGTGCGCGTCGACTGCTCCTACCTGATCACGGCGTGGCCCGGCGACGCCGCGCCCGACCCGGCGCGCGACGAGCACCACCTGCTGGGCGAGGTGCTCAAGGTGCTGCTGCGCCACCGGCGCATCCCCGAGCGCTACCTGCACGGGGAGCTGGCGGGCCAGGAACCGCCGGTGCCGACCCGGATCGTCGGCGAGGGCCAGCTACAGAGCATGGGTGAGTTCTGGCAGGCGATGGGCGGGCGGCCCAAGGCCACGCTGCACTACGGCGTGACGCTGAGTGTGGCCGTCGCCGAGCCCGTCGACGCCGGCCCCGAGGTCACCGAGCACGTCACGAGCCTGAGCCTGACCGGCTCGGGCGGCCCAGAACCGCGTTAGCCCAGTCGAGCAGAGGAGCTGAACCGATGCCGCAGTACCTGGCGCCCGGCGTGTACGTCGAGGAGGTCCCGTCCGCGATCCGGCCGATCGCCGGGGTCGGGACGAGCACGGCGGGCTTCGTCGGGCTCGTCGCCGAGGACGTCGAGCTGCCGGTGCAGCCCGGCCGCTCCGGCGTGACGGCCGACGACGTGCCTGAGCCGGCCGACCACTACCCGCTGGCCGCAGCCGGGGACCCGCAGCTGGTGGATGGCTGGCATGCGTTCGTCACCCGGTTCGGCGACATCCAGGACGGAAACCGGGTGCTCGGCCACGCCGTCTACGGGTTCTTCAACAACGGGGGCGGCCGCTGCTGGGTCACCCGCGTTGCGGCGGGCACCGACGACGAGCTCGTCGACGCGCTGGAGGGGTTCACCACGATCGACGAGATCGCGATCGTGGCGGTCCCCGGCGCGGTCAGCGACCGGGTGCAGGTGGCGCTGCTCGACCACTGCGAGAACGCCTACCTGCAGGACCGGTTCGCGATCCTCGACGGGCGCCGCACCACCACGATGACCAAGGCCGCGATCCAAGGTGCGGTGCGCGACTCCAGCTACGGCGCCATCTACTACCCGTGGATCGACATCGGCGAGCGCGACGAGGACGGCGCCCCGGTGTACCTGCCACCGAGCGGTCACGTCGCCGGCGTCTATGCCCGCGTCGACACCGAGCGCGGCGTGCACAAGGCCCCGGCCAACGAGGTGATCCGTGGGGCGCTCGGCGTGGAGACCGCGGTCGGCAAGCAGGGCCAGGCCGGGCTCAACCCCGACGACATCAACGTGATCCGCCAGTTCGGCGGCAACATCACCGTCTACGGCGCGCGTACCCTCGCCGGCCGGGAGAACCCCGAGTGGCGCTACGTGAGCTCGCGGCGGGTGTTCAACTTCCTGCGCGAGTCGATCGACGAGGGCACCCAGTGGGTGGTGTTCGAGCCCAACGGGCCGGGGCTGTGGTCGAAGATCCGGCGCAACGTCGGGGCGTTCCTCACCACCGTCTGGGCCGACGGGGCGCTGCTCGGCGCCACCCCGGAGCAGGCCTTCTTCGTGCGCTGCGACGAGTCCACCAACCCGGCGGCGGCGCGCGAGCTCGGCCAGGTGGTGACCGAGATCGGGGTGTCGCTGGTCCGGCCGGCGGAGTTCGTCGTGTTCCGGGTCAGCCAGTGGTCGGGCAGCGAGTAGGACGCGGCGTGCCCCCCTTCAGCACGCCGGGCGTCCACCGCCTGGACGCCTTCCCGCAGCCCCCGCCCAGCCTGCTCACCGGTGTGCCGGTGTTCCTCGGGACGGCGGCGTCGGGGCCGTGGACCCCGGAGCGGGTGGCGACGTGGCCGCGGTTCGTGCAGCTGTACGGGCCGGGCCCGGCCCCGCTGGCCGACGCGGTGCGCGGCTTCTTCGCCTGCGGCGGCCTGGTCTGCCAGGTGGTGCGCCTGCGCGGGCCGGGGCCGTCGGCGCTGCGGTCCGGGCTCGCCGTGATCGCGGACCTCGACGAGATCGACCTGGTGTGCGCGCCCGGCATCGGCGAGGACGCGACGGAGACCGTCGCGGCCCAGCGGGCGATCCTGGGCCACTGCCGGGCCCGCGGCGACCGGGTCGCGCTGCTCGACGCGCTGCGCGCACCCGGCGACGTCGCGGACCAGGCGGCCGCGTTGACCGGCCCGGACGGGGCCTACGGAGCGCTCTACCACCCGTGGCTCGTGGTCGCCGACCCGGCGGCGCGGCCGGTCCCGCCGTGCGGGCACGTCGCCGGCACCGTCTCCCGCGGCGACCGCGAGGTGGGCGTGCACAAGGCGCCCGCCAACCAGGACCTCGCCGACGTGCTCGACGTCGACGTCGGCCTCGGCGGCGCGCGGATCGGCGAGCTCTACGCGGCAGGCGTGAACTGCATCCGGGCGCTGCCCGGGCGCGGGGTGCGGGCGTGGGGGGCGCGGACGCTGTCGGGCGTCCCGGCCGGCCGGGACCTGGCCGCGCGCCGGGTGCTCGTGACGATCGCGCGTTGGCTGGAGCTGTTCATGGCCGGGCTGGTGCACGAGCCGCACGACGTCCGGCTGCGGGTGCGGGTGCTGCGCGAGGTCGGCGCCTACCTCGAGGGCCTGCACCGGCAGGGGGCGCTGCGCGGGCGGACCGCCGAGGAGGCGTTCTCCGTGCGCTGCGACGACCAGACCAACCCGGCGGCGTCCGTCGACGCGGGCATGTTCGTCACCGAGATCGGCGTCACGCTCGGGGTCGCGGCGGAGTTCGTCGTGGTCCGAGTGATCCACGGGGCGAGCGGAGTGGAGCTCCGCATGCCGGGAGATGTGCCGGGAAATGTGAAGGAGGACTGAGGTGGCAAGAGTCGATCCGTATGCCGGTTACAACTTCGCCGTCGAGCTCGACGGCATCACCCGGGCCGGGTTCCGCGAGTGCTCGGGCCTGGAGACCAGTCAGGACGCCGGGGAGTACCGGGAGGGCACCGACCGCAACCTCGCGGTGCGCAAGCTCCCCGGGCTGAACACCTACGGCGACATCACGCTGTCCCGCGGCTTCACCAGCGACAGCAAGCTGTGGGAGTGGCGGGCGAAGGCGATGCGCGGCACCGTCGAGCGCCACGACATCTCGATCACCTTGCTCGACGACGGCGGCAACACCCGGATCACCTGGAACCTGTTCGCCTGCTGGCCGCGGTCGTGGAGCGGGCCGAGCCTCTCCGCCTCCTCCAACGAGGTCGCGATCGAGCAGCTGACGCTGTCGTGCGAGCGCGTCGAGGTCGACCAGTGGAGCTGAGCGGGACGGCCACGCGAACCGACTTCGCGTTCCAGCTCCCGCGCGGGCTCGCCATGCCCGACGGGCGCGTGCACCGCGAGGGCCGGATGCGCCTGGCGACCGCGTTCGACGAGATCGAGCCGCTGCGCGACCCCCGGGTGCGGGCGAACCCCGGCTACCTGGTGATCGTCCTGCTGGCCCGGGTGATCACCCGGCTCGGCGAGCTGGAACACGTCAGCACCGCGACGGTCGAGAACCTCTACGCCGCCGATCTCGCCTACCTGCAGGACTTCTACCAGCGCATCAACGCCACGGGCGACAGCCGGCTGGCCGTCGAGTGCCCGCACTGCTCCGGCGCGTTCGAGGTGGAGGTCGGCCTGGGGGAATGACGCGCTACCCCCCGGACCGGCTGCACGAGGAGGTGGCGTACGTGGCCTATCACTTCCACTGGGCCCATCACGAGGTCATGCGGCTGGACCACCGCGAGCGGCAGCGGTGGGTGACCGAGATCGCCCGCATCAACCAACGCATCAATGAGCAGGCAGGAGGCCGGACATGATCTCGTCCGGGATCGCGGTCGGGCTGAACTGGGTGCCCGGCGTCCGCCCGCTGGAGCCGTTCGTCACGTTCAACTTCGCCGTCGAGGTGGAGGGGCTCCTGGTCGGCGGGTTCAGCGAGGTCAGCGGCCTCGAGGGTGAGCTGGAGACCGAGTCGTACCGCGAAGGCGGCGTCAACGGGTTCATCCACCGGCTGCCGACCGTGGCGAGCTCGGGCACTCTCACGCTGCGCCACGGGCTGACCGCGCTCAGCACGCTGTGGAACTGGTATGACGAGACGGTGAGCGGTGTCGTCCGCCGCCGCAACGGCACGATCATGCTGCTGGACCGCCGGCAGATCCCGGTCATGTGGTGGAACTTCCGCAACGCGCTCCCCGTGCGCTGGACCGGCCCGACGTTCGACGCACGCTCGGGCGAGGTCGGTTTCGAGGCCGTCGAGCTCGCGCACGAGGGGCTGACGAAGCCGCTGCTCAGCCAGGCCGCCGCGCTCGCCTACGAGGCCGCCCGGCTGGCCGGGCAATGAGCGAGCTTGCGAGCGAATCATTGACACAGCGCCTGCGCGAAGCGCGGCCCGAGCGCCGGCGAGGGCTGCGGTGAGCGGTCCGATCGGGCCGGCCGGCGAGGACGCGCCAGACGCGGGGAACGGACGGGTGGGCTGGGTGCCCGACCCGCGGCTGATGCGCCGGGTGTGGCGCCGGGCCGAGCGGGCGGGTCTGGTCGGCCCCGACC
>JBOHEP010000616.1:0-8674 GCA_050701075.1 Pseudonocardia sp.
TGCAGCGCCAGCAGGCGCTGCGTGATCTCGGGAAGCCCGGCCAGCTCCCCCGCGAGGTCGCTCATGCCGACTGCCGCAGCTCGGCCAGCGTCGGGACGACCGGGGCCGCCCCGTACGGCGCGGTGTCGACGCCCGGCATCGCGCGCAGCTCACGCCGCCACGCCAGCCCGCGCACCCACCGCACAGCCAGCGCGGCCAGCACCGCGGCCACGGTGCTCAGCGCCGCCACCAGCACGCCGAACACCATCGCGCCGACAGCCGGCCAGATCGCCGTCGCCAGCGCGACCGCGACCATGACGCCGAGGCCTCCCAGCCCGAGCCGTCGGACGAAGTTCATCGTCCCTGACACGACGGCCACGCCCAAGCCCAACCGCGCGCTCATCGCCGCACGTGAGGCGAAGGGCTACAGCCAGCGCACGCTCGCCGCGCACGCCCGGGAAGCGGGTCTCCGACTTGATCTGCCCGCGCCCGAACTCGATGCGATCTGCAAGCAGGTCTACCGGCTCGAACGCGGCTCGATCGCCCGCCCCGGCGAGGACTTCTACGTCCCCGCGTTGTGCGCTGCGCTCGGGCGCACCGCGTCGGAGCTGTTCGGTGAGCCCGTGCCGGTCGCGGCCGCCGACCGCTCCAAGGGCTGGCGGGTGACGAGTCGGAAGTACGCGCCGATGTGGATCGGTAGCGAGGCAGCAGTCGAGCTGGCCATGGACTCCCGGTTCACCGACTGCGCGCGCGAGTGGATGGCGGCGAAGGAACTGCGGCTCCCCCACGACGAAGGCGCTTGCAACCTCACCTTGTTCGGATTCGGCGTACTGGTCGCGGAGATCGTCGAAGAGATGGTCTTCACCTCCATCGCCGAGTTCGCCGTCTGGCGCAAGGCGAGCTATCGGGCGGCCCGTCATGCGCTCGCCACCCGAGTGGCTGAGCGCTGGCCGCGGCTTGAACCGGTCCAAGCCGCCTACGTTCTGTCGACCCACCGACTGCATGACCAGCACTGGCACGGCCAGGATCTGCACACCGCGCTGCGGCTCGTGTGCGCACCGAGTGTTCTGCTGGAGCGCCACGTCGGCGACCCCGACGAGCAGGTCCTCGCACGGGCCGAGATGGCTGAGCGGGTCTGCTTCCGCGACGGCTTCAACCGTCCGGATATCGAGACGTTCGGCATCGCTGGCGTCGCCCTCGGCAATGCCAGCTGGGCCGGGGTCTCCTACCTGGCCCTCGCGCCGGCACGAGCAATCGGCGAGGAGGAGATGGCATCGTTCCAGAACGTTGTGCAGGCCTTGTGGTGCTACACGAACATGATCTCGGGACTCGTGGAAGACGGCGAAGACCCGGTCCTACCTGACGAGTACGGATGGCGGTTCATCCGCGCCTGCCTCTCGCGACTCACTGCTGCGCGGCCGACCGAGAGCGGGCAGCATCGCATGATGAGGGACGCGATCCTGTCCACCAGCAGGCTGACCGCCCAGCTCGTCGACGCTCACGCGATCCTGCGTGACCTGGCACCACTCGTAGGACGGCGGTGACACCGATGGACCTCGCCACGACCGCGCTGATCGTCGTCGACGTACAGAACGGGTTCGTGCGGCCCCGCTCCCGGCACGTGGTGCCCGCCATCGTCTCCCTCGTGCGGCAGTGGCAGGCGGCCGGCGGAACCACCGTGTTCACCCGTTACCTGAACTACGAGAACAGCCCCTACGAGCGGATCATCGGCTGGAAGCGGATGCGGGAGACCCCCGAGACCGAGCTGATCCCCGAGCTGGCCCCTTACGTGGGCAGCTCGACAGTGCTGGATAAGACGATCTACAGCACCTTCACCTCCGAGGGTGTCGAACTCATCGAACGCAACGGCTGGACCGACCTGGTCATCTGCGGCATCGCCACCGAGTCCTGCGTCTGCAAGACCGCCGTCGACGCCTTCGAGCGGAACATCACGCCGTGGGTCGTCACGGACGCGTGCGCCAGCCACGCCGGCGAAGAAGCGCACGCGGCCGGCCTCCTCGTAACGGGCCGATTCATCGGCCCGAACCAGCTCATCACCACTGACGAGGTCATCGAGCGGATCGTCCGCGTCCCGGCCTGATCCCTCCGCTTGGAGCCCAGCGGTTGACGCGTACGGGTCAACCGCTCACGACCCGCGATCTGTTTTCGGCGCTACCCGGCGCGCCTCACCCATCGCGTCTTTACATGACGGTAGGAAGTCCGCCATGGAGCGCAAGAAGCCTGGGCCCCCGTCGAAGAGCAACCGTCGACTGGTCAACTTCAAGCTCCCCGTGCACCTCATCGACGCCATGAAGGTTCACGCCGCCCAGCACGGGATGACCGCGACCGACCTGATCGGCGAGCTACTCGCCGCCGAGGTCGGTGTGCCGTACCAGCTCCAGGAAGGACTGCCGCTGAACAGGGCCTCATAACGCGAGCGAGGCGGCCCCCGTAGGGACCGCCTCGTCAAGTCGCGTCGAGCCCCGCCCAGGGTCGGCCGGTGACGACCGTGCGGTGCCCGCCGCTACCCGCAACCGTCGGAGCGAGCGTCGAGTGCGAGCTGGACGACCCGGACGGCACCTTCGCGGCGACCGTCACGGCCACCGAGGTGGGCGCCGACGGCAACGTGAAGTTCGACATCGAGGTCGCCGCGACTCCGTCCTGACGTGGCCCGCAAGCCTGGCCGGACGCCCAGCTCAGAGCAGGTGCAACGCCCGCCCGCGTGCGACGGCCTCGGTGCGCGAGCGGGCGCTGAGCTTGGTCATGAGGTGGCTGACGTGGGTACGGACGGTGTTGACACTGACCCCGAGCCGGGTAGCCAGGTCGGCATTGGAGGCGCCGCCGGCCAGCAGCCGCAGAACCTCCATCTCCCGCACGGAGAGGACCTCGGCGGTGCCGGGCACGGGTGTCGCTCGCACCCGTGCCGCGCCCGCCAGCACGTCGAGAGCCGCTCGCGCCGTCCCGGTGCCGACCCCGCGTCGCGCAGCCGACTCCAGCAGCGGCACCACCTCCGGCCCGGCTTCGACCAGAACGCCGAGCCAGCCCCGGCGAGCCACCATCGCCAGCAGCGGACCGAGCGCACGCCGCGCCTGCGTGCTGCGGCCCGCGTCCGCCAGCACCAGCGCGAGGTCCAGCTGCAGGTTGCCCACGCCGGCGACCATGCGCAGCCGATCCTCCAGCGCCAGGCCGCCACGCAGGATGCGTTCCGCGCCGACGAGATCGCGTGCCTCCCAGGCGGCCTGCGCCCGTACCGACGTCGCGACGAGCTCGAGCCGCTCGGCATAGCGCCACCCGGGGGCGAGCGCGTCGACCTCCCGGACCAGGGCGCCGAGCCCGGTGCCGTCGTGTCGCTGCCGCAGGATCCGGGCCCGCAGGGCGAGGTGCGCGGTGCGCAGCGCATGGTCCAGTTCGCTGGCCGGAGCCGAGCCGGCCACGTCGAGCACGGCCAGCGCGCCCGCCGAGTCCCCGCGGGCGAACGCCGCCCCGGCCTGCACCCAGACCAGGGCCGCCCGGGTGAACGGCAGCCCGCCGAGGCGCTCCGGTAGGTCGCCCGCGGCATCGGCGGCAGCGACGGCCTCGTCGAGGCGGCCACGCAGGAACGCGGTGATCGCGCCCTGCTGATCCGCTCCCAGCCGGATCAGCGGCGGCGGATCGGGGATCTGACGCCGGACCCACGCGGCGTAGGACTCGATCTTCTCGAGCGCGCCGTCGCAGGTGGCCGGAACGGGCCCGAGGTGCTGGGCGAGCACCTCGACGGCTCCCAGGTCCCGGGTGGTCGTGGTGATCTCGATCGCGACGGCGAGCCGCCGGGCGGCCTCCGTCCAGTTCCCGGTGTGCAGCGCGCCGTAGCAGCCGCCGACGTGATGGTCGACCTGGGCCGCCGGCGGGAGCTGCGCGAACTCCGGGCGGCCCTCCAGCCGGGCCAGGATCGGGGCGAACCGGGCATGGTCGTTGGTCGCTAGATGCAGGTTTCGCGCGGCCATCCACTGCCCGGGGACGTCGCCGGCGGCCTCGAAGCGCTCGTGGGCCGCTTCCAGCAGCGTCGTCGCCCGCGTCATGTCGCCGCGGCTCACCGCCGCCAGGCCGGCCACCGCCGCGACCCAGGGGCGGTCCCGGTACGGCCGATCGAGCCGGTCGGCCCATCCGGCGATGCGTCGCGCGGCCATCGAGTGGTGTGGTGCGCTGCGGCACAGCTGCTCGATCTCGGCGGCCGCCGCGTCGTGGGCGCCGGCCGCCAGCAGGTGCTCGATCCGCCGGGCGGGCTCGTCCACGATGTCCGCGGCGCGCCGGTGCAGCTTGGCGGCCCTGGCCGGTTCGAGGTCGAGACGGCCGCGCAGGAACGTGGCGAACAGCGCCTGGTAGCGGTAGCCGCCACCGCGCAGGCCGGTGGTGACGAGGAACGGGTGCGTGCGGTGCAACCCGGCGAGCAGCGCGGTGGCGTCCTCCGCCATGGTGAGCGCGTCGCACGACGCGGGCGTCAGCTCGTCGAGCACGCAGGTGTCCAGCAGGAACCGGCGGACGCGCTCGGGCTCGATGGCAAGTACCTCCTCGGCGAGGTAGTCGTAGAGATCCGCCGAGTCGGTCACCCCGGCCGCGGTGCCGCGGCCACGCGCGAGCAGCTCACCGAGCAGCCGCACCCCGGTGATCCAGCCGCCGCTCGCCGACACGGTGTGCGCCACCTGCTCGGGCGAGAGCCCCAGCTCGAGCCTGCCGTTGAGCAGGGCGTCGGCGCGCCCCACGGTGCAGCGGAGCTGCTCGGAGCGCACCTCGGCCAACGTGCCGTGCACCCGGCGCCGCGCCAGGTGCAGCGGTGGGTCGTGGCGGGCGGTCGCGAGCACCCGCAACGTCGGCGGCAGGTGGTCGAGCAGGTAGCCGAGCGCGGCGAGCGCTTCGGCGTCGGTGAGGACGTGCAGGTCGTCGAGGACCAGCAGGATCGGGTCCGGGTCGTCGGCGAGCACGTCGTTGACCAGCACGCCGGCGGCCCGTCGGCCGTCCCCGGCCCCGGGCAGGCCGGCCCGCAGCAGGTCGTCGAGCGCGGCGCATCCGTCCGGCAGGAGCGGGTTCAGCGCCATCGCGATCAGGTGCAGCAGGACGACGAGGTCGTCGTCGCCGTCGTCGAGGCTGATCCACGCCGTGCGCGGCGCGGTGGCGGCGGCGAACGCGGCGGCCGCCGTGGTCTTGCCGGACCCCGCCTGTGCGGTGATCAAGGTCAGGGAGGCGGTGGTGGTGGCGCGGCGCAGGGTGTCGAGCACGGCGGGGTCCGGTTCCACGTGTGGCGCCGGGCGTGGAACGACCAGCTTCGTGCGCGGAATCCACGCCGCGCCAGACCGGGCTTCCTGCGACATTCGGCCATGGTCCCCGGTGTCCGTGGCGCTGACCACAACGCCTCAGCCGAACAGGTCGTCGAGGGCCCGCTGCTCCAGCTCGACCCACCGCGTCACCCGACCTCGGACCTGCTCGATCTCGTCCTCGTCGAGATGCCGGGCGCCGTCGGGGGTGATCCGGCAGACGTCCATCGGGCCACCGACGCTGGGTGCGGTCGCGTCCAGGGCGTCGAGCACCCGCAGGGCCGCGACGACGCCGTAGTCGACGTCGCGCTCGGTCATCCGGAAGTGCGCCAGCAGCGCCACGGCCTGCTGGGCCATCGGGGCACCGCTGCCGACGGCGTGGAAGCCGACCTCCTCGTAGTGCCCGATCAGGCCGTGCGGGTCGATGTCGACGATGAACGGGCGGTCGCCGGAGTAGCCCGCGGCCAGCACGTAGGTGGCCGCGGTCGCGCCGGGTTTCTCGCCAGGCACGTCCTGGATGAAGTGCGTGTAGTGGCGGGTGAGCACCGGCAGCACCCGTTCCTGCAGCGCGCGGCCGAGGTCCTCGGCCTCGACGACGGTCTCGGGTGCGGCGTCGAACAGCTGCTCGAGGTCGTAGAGCACCGCGCGCGAGCCGCTGCCGCCCCACGCGGCGTGCGGGCCGAGGGCGTGCAGCTTCTGCGCCGGGTAGCTCAGACCGCGGGCCGCGTCGGTGATCTGGGAGTCGGACGCGACCACCAGGCCGTCCACGCATCGCAGCGCCAGGACGACGGTCACGAGGTGGGCCGACGAGCGCTGGTGGGCCGCGTCGGCGTCTGCATCACGCGAGGAGCGTGGCCCATCCCGGGCGGGAGGGCAATGTGCAGCGAGCCGTGCCGCTGCCGGCGGCAGGGCGTCCGCACTGCCGATCCGCTGCCGGCCTGGCACGGTGGACGCCATGATCCGTGGCCTGGTGCGACGCTCGGTCCTGGTCGCCGGCAGCGCGGTGCTGCTCAGCACGGCCGGTGCCTGCGGCAACGAGAACGACGACGACGATGACGAGGGGGGCGACGGGGGCGTCGTTCAGCAGGACGGCGAGGACGAGCCCGATGACGACTGACGGCTCGGTCGACCGTGCGCTCGTCGGCCGGCGTCGTCAGGCGTTCGGCAGCAGTGTGTGGTCGACGTCGGCGGCCTCGTAGGTCCGCGCGGCCCGGCGGTCGAGGCTGAGCAGGGTCGACGAGGCATGCGCTGCTGCGAGGCCGACCATGAGGTCGTAGACGGCGCCGCCCGAGATGCCGGTCCGCAGCCCGGTGGCGATCAAGACGTCCGCGCCCGGGCTGGGTAGCCGGGGGACCTCGGCGGGGAAGTGGTGGGCGAGGAACCGCGCCGCGAGCTCGGGCGGTGCCCGATGGTGCACCGGCAACCGGGTCAGCACCGAGAACGTCTCCACGGCCACATGCTCGATGAGGGCGTCGGATCGCCTGAGCGCGGCGACGGCGACGTCGTGCGCGCTGTTGGTGCGGTCGAAGGCCGCGACGAGCACCGAGGTGTCGCAGGCGATCATCGACGGGTGCGCTCCAGCACGTCGCGTACCTGCTCGGGCGTGATGGGCTGCACCTCGCCCTCGATCTCGGCGGCCAGGAATCCGTCGCGCTCGACCAGCCTCATCCGGGGCGCCACGGGCTCGATCTCGATACGGCCGTCGCGCTCGACGATCTCGAGCTCCTGGCCGGGCTCGAGATCCGCGGCCTCGCGCAGC
The DNA here is from genome assembly GCA_050701075.1 of Pseudonocardia sp. Lineage (GTDB taxonomy): Bacteria > Actinomycetota > Actinomycetes > Mycobacteriales > Pseudonocardiaceae > Pseudonocardia. The sequence continues at coordinate 7,027 of JBOHEP010000616.1, forward strand.
TGCTTGGGGATGACGACGCGACCGGCGGCGTCGATGGTAGTGCGCATGGCAGAAGCGTACCAATTCGATGCCCGGCACAACGGCGGCGATGTCGTCGCGTGCGCTCCACCTCCCGCTGCTCGTCGTCTGCTGGCGGGCGCGGTGGTCGCCGGCCTGGTCGTGGTGGTGACGCAGCCCGAGGACGCGCCCGTGCCGGCACCGCCACAGGCGGCCGAGCCCGCGGCGCCGAGCCGGCCGGCCTGCGCCGGGATCGTCGCCGGGCTCTCCCCCCGCGACCGGCTCGCCCAGCGACTGATGGTCGGGGTGGACGCCGGCAACCCCGCGGCGGTGACCGAGCTGGTGCGGTCGTCGCAGGTCGGCGGCATCTTCCTGGGCGGCTCGGCCACCGCGCTGCTGCGCGGCGGGGCGCTGGCGCGCGTGCAGGACGTCGCCCGGCTGCCCGTCACGGTCGCGGTGGGAGCCACCATCCGGCCGATCGACGAGGTATCCACGTTCCTGGCGGGGGCGCGGCCGGTGCAGGTCGTGGCGCCGCGCACGCCGAAGACGATCGAGGTGACCGTCGAGGTGCCGGTGCCCGACCTCGGTGCGCTCGACGAGCGCCCGGCGCCGGCGCAGGTTGCGCTGCACGTCCACCGCCAGGGCCTTGAGCGGCGAGACGTAGAGCACCCGGCACCGGTGTTGCGCGGCGATGCCGGCCGCGGGTTCGGCGGCCAGCCGGTCCAGCGCCCAGAGGAACGCGGCCAGCGTCTTGCCCGAGCCGGTCGGCGCGACCACCAGTGCATGCCGGCACGTCGCGCCAGAGCCCTTCCGCGGTCGCGTCGAGCGGGCCGCCGGGCGGGCTGAACAGCCTCTTCCGCAGGCGTTCCTCGCACGTCTGCCAGGCGAGCACCAGGTCCCCGCCGTCGGTGTTGGCGCGCCCCACGGTGTCCAGGAAGACGGTGTGGGCGCGGCCGATGTCGGCGAAGACGTCGCGGTTGCCGTCCCCGAAGGCCCGGCCGATCAGCGTGCCGAGCACCGGGACCGGGACCGCCAGGTAGCCACCCACGGTGGTGCTGGCCCACTGGCCGAACGCGGCCCAGGTGGCGTCGGCCGTGCCGAGTAACCCGGCCATGGCCTGCGCGAGGTCGCCGTAGGTCTGGGTGATGAGCTCGTTGCGGAGCCGGGCGGTCATCGGGGTGAAGGCGACGGCGTCGAGGCGTTCCCTGGTGACCTCGCGGCTGGTCGGGTCGGGTCGCCAGGTCAGGGCGTCGAGATCGGGTGCCATCGTTCGGTCTCCAGACGGTCGGTACCCGACCGGCCCAGACGGGCCGGCCGGGCAGCGAGAACAGCAGAACGTCAGCTGATCGTGTATCAGAGCTCGTAGTGCGCCCCAGAGGCCTTGAACACGGCCGGTGCGACATCGCCGGTGTCGATGTTGACCGTCCCGAGGGTCTTCCAGCTGCTCGGGTTCTTCTCCTTGACGACCACCTGCATCGAACCGTCGAACGACCGGCTCATGTTGACCGTCTCGGAGTCGCCCTTCTTTAGCGCGGATTTCCACGTAGGTGGTTCGGGGCAACCCCAACTACTGGAACGGATGCATGACAGCCGAGTCTCAGACCGTTGACCTGCGACAACGTCTGGAGCACTGCTCAGCCGTCGGTTGCTG
>JBOHEP010000617.1:0-14601 GCA_050701075.1 Pseudonocardia sp.
GCGGCGCGCCCAAGTCGCTCGGGCCCGGCATTTGCGGCACCGGCCGTCGCGGGCGGCGGTGGCACCGCAGTCGCAGCGGAGCCGGTCGGGTCGCAGCGGGTCGACCGGCGCGCGGTCGTCGTCGTCATCGGGGTGCGGGGTGTGGTGTGTGGTTGTCATGGCGGTGACGTTCCGCTACCGACCGGGTACGAGATCACCACGCGATCGGATCCCGCGTGGACGTCCCCGGTACGTTGCGTGGGGTCCCGGGACGTCCTCGGGACGGATTCGGGACGTCCCGCTCTCGGGCGGTCGGGCCCGGTGGTCGACTGCGGACTCGGGAGTCTCGGGCGGGGATGGCGAACGAGAGACTGCGCACAGCGCTGCTGCAACGGGGCGTCACCCCGACCGAGCTGGCCGAGACCGTGGGGGTGGACCCGAAGACGATCGAGCGGTGGATCAGCGGGCGTATCCCGTATCGCCGTCACCGTCATCAGGTCGCGGTCCGGTTGAGTGTCGACGAGACCTACCTGTGGCCCGGTGCGCTGGCCGCGGATCAGGTGGCGTCGGCGTCGGAGAGCGAGATCCTCGTCGTGCACCCGCACCGGTGGGCGGTGCCGCGCGACACGTGGGGCGTGCTGTTCGACTCGGCCGAGCAGGAGATCGGCATCCTTGTCTACAGTGGACTGTTCCTCGCTGATGACCCCGGCATGCAGGGCCTGTTCCGGGCCAAGGCCGAACAGGGCGTACGGATCCGGATCCTGCTCGGTGATCCCGACTCCCCCGAGGTCGCGACCCGCGGCGCGCACGAGGGCATCGACGACGCGATGGCCTCCAAGATCCGCAACGTCGTCGTGCTCTACCGGCCGCTGCGCGATCTGCCCGGGGTGGAGATCCGCCAGCACGCGACGGTGCTCTACAACTCGATCTACCGCTCCGACGGGGAGGTGCTGGTCAACTCCCACATCTACGGCCAGCCCGCCGCGCAGTCCCCGGTGATGCACCTGCGCCAGATCGCGGGTGGGACGCTGGTCAGCACGTATCTGGAGAGCTTCGAGCGGGTCTGGTCGGAGTCCCGACCGCTCGACTGACCCCGAAGGGATGGCTGAGACGTTGCAGCGGATCGACTACTACGACGACCCCGACGCGCCCCCGGCGAACAGCCTGGTGCCCTCGGCGAACGCGGTCGTGGTCAACGAGGCCGGCGCGCTGCTGTTGATCCACCGCAGCGACAACGACAACTGGGCACTGCCCGGCGGCGCGATGGACCTCGGCGAGTCCCTCGTCGACACCGCAGTGCGCGAGACCCTGGAGGAAACCGGCATCACCTGTGAGGTCACCGGGCTCGTCGGCATCTACACCGACCCCAAGCACGTGATCCTCTACACCAGCGACGGTGAGGCCCGCCAAGAGTTCTCCGTGGTGTTCACCGCGCGCCCGATCAGCGGCACACCCACCCCGAGCAGCGAGTCCCGCCGCGTGGAATGGGTGAACGCCGACTCGGTCGGCGCGCTGGCGATGGACCGCTCGATGCGCGTCCGCGTCGAGCACTACCTGTCCGGCCCACACACGCCCCACCTGGGCTGAGCGGCGCCCCTGATGCTGAGCGCCGACTGGATATCGGTCTACGTCGACGGCGCCGCCGCGATCGGCACCATGGGCGCATTCGTGGTCGGGTTCGTGCTGTTCCGCCGCGAGCACCGCCGAGAGGAGAACCGCGCCGAGGACGGCCGCCGCTCACAAGCAGTGAAGGTCAGCGCGTGGGTCGAGGCCCAACGCACCGGCCAGGGCGGTCGGGAACTGCTGTTCTACGTGCACAACGCCAGCGAGATGCCGATCTACGAGGTATCGCTGCCCAGCCCCGACGAGGGCCGCGACGAGTCCGAGTTCATCGGGCTCGTCCCACCCGGACAGACCATCCAACGCCCGGCACCGCGGGAGTGGCTCGCCACCTACTACGCACCCGAACCCGTCGAGATCGAGTTCCTCGACAGCAGCGGCCGCCAGTGGACCCGCAACGAACAAGGCTTCCTCGCCCCGACCGGCGACTCACCGGAGCAGCCCGCCGCCCGGCGCTGGTTCAGCCTGTTCCGAGGATCGCGCTGACCTCCGTGACCTGAGCACGCAAGCTCGGCGCCGCGCGCGAGATCGACCGGTGCACCACGTCGTCAGGCGCGTACCGCGCCAAGATCTCCGCGAGCCGCTGTTCGACGTCGACGAGCCGCCCATCCGGCCCGGTCGTCATGTCGCAGTAGGTCAGGGCGGTCACGGCGAACGGGTCGACGTCGCCGATCGGGAACTCCGCGGCGAGCACCCCATCGAGGCCGCGTTCCTCCGCCTCGATCAACGCGCACGTGTGATGCGCCACGAGCGTCCACAACGGACGGTCCTCTATGGACGAGTCGCGCAGGTGACGGGCGCCGTCCAAGGGATGAAAACCGCTGCTCACCAGCGGTGCGGCGTAGCCGATGTCGTGCAGCCACGCCGCCGACTCCACCAGCGCACCATGATCACCCAAGCGGTCGCTGATGCTGGCGGCCTGACGGGCCACGCCCTGACAGTGCGCCCACCGCCGGGGCAGCTCCGTCTCCAGCAGTGAGCGACACAGCTCACGCGCATCCTGGTCCGCCACCGGGCGAGCGTAGGTCAGGCAGGACGCGAACGCCGGTCGGCCGCGTCCCCGCCCGTCACGAAACGTCCCGCGATGACGAAGCGGCCGGACGTCTAGGGACGTCTGATACCGTCGTGCCGTCACGGGGAGGCCACGCATGCCGGACACGCGCTCCATCGGTGAGCCGCTGCGCCGCGCGCTCATCGGTGCCCGCGTTCGCGACGTCGACGTCGCCAAGTCCCTCGGCGTCGATCCCAAGACGGTGCAGCGATGGCTCGGCGGGCGCGTGCCGCATGCTCGGCACCGCTGGAGCGTCGCCGACATGCTCAGCGTGCACGAGTACGATCTGTGGCCGCACCTCGCCGAGCTGCCCTCGATCGACGCCGAGGTCTACGCCACCTACCCGCACCGGGGCTCGGTCCCCCGCCAGGTCTGGCACCGGCTGTTCGAGGCCGCCGAACACGAGATCGGGATCCTCGTCTACAGCGGACTGTTCATCGCCGAGGACGTCGAGCTGATCCGCCTCCTCGGGAGCAAGGCCCGCTCCGGGACCACGGTGCGGATCGTCCTGGGCGACCCCGACAGCCCGCACGTCAACCAGCGCGGCCACGACGAGGGCATCCACGACGCGATGGCTGCCAAGATCCGCAACGCGATCCTGCTCTACCGCCCCCTGCTCGCCGCGGGCGCGTCGATGCGGCTGCACTCCACCGTGCTCTACAACTCGCTCTACCGCGGTGACGACGAGATGCTGATCAACCAACACATCCACGGCATCGCCGCCGCCTACGCCCCCGTGCTGCACCTGAGCCAGCGCGTCGAGGACGGCATCTTCTCGACCTACGTCGAGAGCTTCGAGCGCGTCTGGAGTGCGGCCGCTCCGTTGGCTCCGTAGCCGACGACAGGACGGCCCGGGGACGTTTCCGGCACCCCGCGCGTGTCCCCCAGCGTCCCGGCCGAACGGTTCCGCCGTCCCAGCAGCCGGACGACCCTTCGGCACCGTGAGCAGCGCAGATCGTGACCCGATCACCGCCCTGGCCGTGTTCCTCGCCGGTCAACCGACCGCAGTCGCGCGACTGCTCGCCGACCACGTCGACGACGGCCACGGACACTGCCGAACCTGCGCCGTCGGTGGTCAGCGCGGGAACCACGCGTGGCCGTGCTCCCTACACGTCGCCGCCACGGCCAGTCGCGACCTGCGCAGTGATCGGGCTGATCGTGATCCTGGTCGGCTACCTCGCACTGGTCGTGTGGCGTGGGTCGCGTGGTGGGGAGGAGCGCCGGAGCGAGCCGCGTACCGGCGGGTTCTGCGCGAGCGCGCCCACCGCCAGACGCCGTAGCCGCAGCGCGCCGCGGAACGCCCGCCGCCCCCAACCGCCCGATGCGACCCGGCCGCGGGCCCCTACGGTGCTGCGTCGGTACTCCACTCCACTCGTATCGAGTTGGGATCAAATCCCGGGCCGCGCGGGGCAGGCAGGACAACCACCGTCATGAGTAGCGAGATCACCGCGCGCCGCCGGTCGAGGTCAAGCGCATCCCACCATGCGGCCACGTCTGGACCGTCCGGCAGGTCGGCGAGCACGCGGTCCTGACTGGGACGGGCCATGCGCTCCTTCAACTGCGCCAGCCTGGCGTTCAGGTTCTCTCGGATCGCGCGCAGCTCACGAGCACTGTCGATCTCACCCGAGGAGAACTCCTGGGCAAGGTCGTCGAGCCTCGCGCGCAGCGCGGCGGCCTCCACCCGGACCTTCGCCGCGTCCTCCCCCTCGGCACGATCTCTATGCAGAAGATCACGTATATCGGGCCGGGCGAGACGTTCGAGCACCACGGCCGTGACGAACTCGTCGAGCCCACCGGCGTCGCGGGAGAGATGGCGCTCGGCCGAGCACGCATAGGCCGTCTTGCCCCGGTGCGTCACGGCGGACCTCATCGGCGCTCCACAGCGCCCACAGCGGGCAATTCCGGGCAGGAGGTGCACTCGGGCCCGAACGTCCGTCGAGCGCCGCGCAGGATCGGTCAGAAGCGCCCGCGATGCCCGCCAGACGTCCTCGGTGATGATGGCGGCCCATGCGGCGGGACCCACCTCGATCAGGTCGCGCCGGTTGCCTGCACCGACGGTCGTCCCTCGGATACCGGCGTAGCGAGGATTGATCAACACCCGCTTGACCGATGCGCCCGACCACGGCTTGCCGGTGCGGCTGACGCTGCCCTCGGCGTTCCAATCCCGCGCGATGCCACGGCAGGACGCTCCGGCCAGCACGGCCGCGTAGGCGTCGCGCAGCATCCGCGCCTCGGCCTTGATCACGGTCGTACGGTCGTCGGCGTACCCGAACGCAGGGATCGGGCCCCACGGACGGCCGTCGGCGCGTTGTTGAGCGAACGCCCGCCGCTGACGTTCGGACTTCTGCTCGTTCTCCAGACGCGCCCATGTCGACATGAACTCGGCGATGGCCCGACCGATGGCGGTCGACAGGTCGAGGTCACCGGTCCCCCGCACGACGGCGAGCGACGTCCCGGCCGCGCGGCACGCGTCGATCAGCCGCCCCTCGTCGCGCCGGTTGCGGGTGAGCCGGTCGAGCTGCCACGCAACGACGACGTCGAGGTCCCCGCGCCCGACGGCGGCCAGCAGCGCCTCAAACGCCGGGCGGGTGCGCTTGCCCGCGGCGCTGATCGAGTTGTCCTGGAAGGTCGATGCAAGGGTCCAGCCGCGTTGCTCGATCAGGCGTCGGCAGTCCTCGTCCTGCCGTTCGACGCCGGCCCCCTCGCCGGTCCTGTCGAGGCTGATCCTGGTGTAGACGCCTGCTCGCATGTGTGCATTATATAACGTGCAAGGCAGTTGTGGCTGACGACGCCGTTGGCGATGAAGTCGCCCGTGCCGGTGGTGATGTCGTACATCGGCAGCTCGACGCCCAGCGCGCGAACCGACACCACCTCCAGCTCGGCGCTCCCCGCAACGGGGGCACCGTGCAGGTCCCGCCGCCGGGTGACCGCCGGGTCGACCCGACGCAGGAAGCCAAGGAACGCCCGCGGCCCACCGAGCAGCCGCACATGGCAATCGGTCCGACCCGTGGCTTCGACGGCGAACCGGAAGCCCAGCCGGCGCAGCGCCCCGGCCGACCGGCCGATGATCTCCTCGTCGCCGTGCGAGATCAGCAGCTCTCCGCGCACGACCTCGCCGCACGCGTCCACGACGCCGGCGAGGAAACCGGCACACCAGGCCTCGTCCGGGTGCAGCGGCCAGCACACGACCTCGCGGACCGCCCGGATCGCGCCGCCCGGTTCCCTCGGCGGCGGGACCCGACCGCCCAACGCCGCGAGCGAGGGGGATCGCCGATCCGCCGCGGCCAGGAAATGGTGCGCGCGGCCCAGTGCTTCCAACTCAAGGTGCTCGGACGGGAAGCGCCGATCCGGAGCTGCCTCGTCACCACGAACGAGCCCGTACAGGTAACCCGCTCGGTAGGAGTCGCCATGCAGGGCTGCCTCAGCTCCGTCGAACGGCGCGGCGGACCTGCCCGGCCCGACGAGCACGCTGCCCGGATGCAGCCACGGGCGCTTCCCGGACCAGCACCAGCCAGGTGTGACATGCCGCCAGCCGCTCTCGGTGAGGAACCGGTGCTCACCGCTGGTGACCAGCTCGGCGCCGCCGGCGAGGGTGACCCGATGGGCCGGCTTCGTCGTGGACCAGTGCGCACGGACCTCGGTGCGGACGTACTGTCGACGTCCGCCGACCCGCTCGGTTCCCATGACCGCATCACCGACCTGCAGCTCAGCGATCGGGCGCGTGCGCCCGTCGGAGAGCAGGATCGGCGTCTCCCCCGCTGCACAATAGGTGCATGCATGGGTGCAGCCCCGGTATGGGTTGACCGTCCACCTGAACGGCACCGGCGAGGTTCCTGGCACCCGGTTCAGCACCGACCTGGCCTCCACCTCGTGGAAGATCGTGCCGGCGAACTCCGGGGAGCGCACCGAACGCAGCAACCCCCGCAGCCCCGGCAAGGCCACCTCCGCCCCGACACCGTCGTCCAACACCTGCTGTCCGCTCCATCGCACGACCATATTCGAACATGAGTTCGATTCGAATGCAAGCGATTGTCGGTGCCGTAGGTCAGAGTGTCCCCATGAGCAACGACCCGTGGACGGTGACCCTCGTCGTGATGGGTGTGTCCGGTGTGGGCAAGAGCTCGGTCGCCGCCGAGCTCGTTGCGCGCACCGGCTGGGCGTTCGTCGAGGGCGACGACCTGCACCCCGAGAGCAATCGGCGGAGGATGGCCTCCGGTCACCCGCTCGACGACGACGACCGCCGACCCTGGCTGCGCCGGGTGGCGGCGTGGATCGGCGAGCTGGAGGCGGCGGGGCGAAGCGGTATCGTCACCTGTTCGGCGCTCAAGCGCTCGTACCGCGACCTGTTGCGGGGCGGCCACCCCTCGGTGCGTTTCGTCCACCTGCTCACGCCGCCAGAGCTGATCGCGCGGCGCCTCACCGCCCGGCGGAGCCACTACATGCCGCCGGCGCTGCTCGACAGTCAGCTCGCCACTCTCGAGGACCTGCAGCCCGACGAGGCCGGCACCTGCGTGGATGCCACCGGCGACCCACCGACCGTCGCGGAGCGTGCGCTGCATGAGCTCGGCCTGGATGAAGAGTCTCGGGCAGCAGGAGGAGGTCCGCCGTGACCGTTGGATCATTCATCGTCGAGAACCCGGATGGGCGCGCGCAGTGCCGTGGGCCGACATTGACAGGATGGTGCCGTGGAGTCGCGCGACCCGGGCATCCCGCCCGAATCGGAACCCCGCGCCGCGTCGCGTCCGGAAGCCGGGCGATCCCGACACGGTCTGGCGGACACCGAGCGTCCGACGCCACCCACCGGTGTGATCCAGGTCAGGTCGGGCCCGAAGCGGTCTGCGCCGCAGGCCACACATGACGCCCCGGACACGTCCGATCCGGGACACAGCACCGACCGACACAGCACCAACGAACACAGCACCAACGGGCACAGCACCAACGGGCACAGCACCGACGGGCACAGCACCAACAAGCACAGCACCAACAAGCACACCGGCACCAACAGCCCCGGCAGCAGGATCGATGAGTCCATCCAGGTCGCTCGGCCCGCCCCCGGCCGGCGGTCGCGTGCGCGCCGTCACGCTGTCACGCCCGCCCCTGAGCCCGTCGCCGGCCACGGCCACGGCCACTCCCCCGCCGGACCTTCCGGACGCCGGGTGCGGATGCTCATCGCCGCTCTGCTCGTACCCTGCGCGCTGGCCGCCCTGGTCGGGCTCGTGCTCCTCTGGCCGGCAGCCGGCCTGCCGCCGACCGCCCAGATCGCGGCGCAAGAACCAGTGCGCGCCGAGGTCACCGCCGCGCGCACCGCGGAGTGCGCACCGGGCTCGGGCGACCGGGCATGTCTGGCACTGGTCCTGCGGATGGCCGACGGACCGCTACCGGGCCGTGAGCTGGTCCAGGTGGTGCCGGTCGAGCCGAGCACCCCGCGGTTCGCTGTGGGAGACGACGTGGTCCTCGCCTACTTCGGGAGCGACCCCGGCGACCCCGAGTCCTATCAGGTCGTGGACATCCAACGCGACACCCCGCTGCTGTGGCTCGCGGCGCTGTTCGCGGGGGCGGTATTGATGCTCGGACGGTGGCGCGGGCTGGCCTCGCTCGCCGCGCTGGTACTGAGCTTCGGGGTGCTGTTGGTGTTCGTGTTGCCGGCCATCCTCAGCGGTCGCGACCCGTTGGCCGTCGCGGTCGTCGGCTCCTGTCTGATCATGTTCGCGGTGCTCTACCTGACCCATGGTCCGTCGGCCCGCACATCCACCGCGGTGTTGGGCACTCTGGTGTCACTGGCCCTGATCGGCGCGCTCGGCGCGGGGTTCTCCGCCGCAGCCGAGCTCACCGGCCTCAACGACGAGACCATCGACCTGATCGCCTCGCTCGGCACCGGCATCGACGCCCGCGGCCTGCTGCTCGCCGGCATCGTGATCGGGGCGCTTGGCGTGCTCGACGATGTCACGGTGACCCAGGCCAGCGCGGTGTGGGAGCTGCGCCGGGCCAACCCGGATCTCGGTGCGCCGGCGCTCTTCGCCTCGGCGATGCGGATCGGACGCGACCATGTGGCGTCGGCCGTCAACACCCTGGTGCTCGCCTACGCCGGCGCGGCGCTGCCGCTGCTGTTGTTGTTCACCCTGTCCGGACGGAGTCTCGGCGACGTGGCCACCACCCAGGCCGTCGCCACCGAGATCGTGCGCACACTGGTCGGCAGCATCGGCCTGGTCGCCTCGGTCCCGATCACCACCGCGCTGGCCGCCATTGTGGCCAGCCGCGAGTCACCGCAGGCCCTGCCGGGGTGAGCGAGTGGAACACCACCACACAGCTGCACGGTTGTTTCGAGATCACTTCAGTCGACCGTCGACCTGGGCACGTCAGGTCATGCGCGTCCAGCATTGATGCGCGCGCGGATCCACTCGATCAAGCATGTGTCACATCCACCCTGGTCACCGCAGCTGCTCACCGACCCAGACCCACCGGCGCCCAGCCCGCTGCACACTCCGGCGCGCGACTACCATCGCGCCTCGACAAACCACCAGCGTATGCACAGCTCATGTACCGCATCTGTCGATCATGCGTCGTCCGTGGCGGGCGACGAGGCTCGCTTCACCGGCGCCCTCCTCGTGGGCGATGACCTCCAGCCCGCCGAACGCCGTGAGCAGTTCACCCGGCCGCGCGCGGAACGGGCCCGGCTCGCCGCCGACCTCCGACAACACGGTCAGCACCAGGAGCCCGCCGTCCGCGAGCAGCTCGGCCAGCAACGCGTACAGCGCAGGATCCCGGAATCGCTGGCACACCACGACCTCATAAGGCCCGATGCACCCGACCGGCAACCCCGAGTCCAGGTCGTGCGCCCACCACCGGAGCCGATCGCCCACCCCGGACCGCGACGCCAGCGCGGCACCGGCGGCCAACCCCACCGCCGATACGTCCACGGCGTCCACCGCGAGACCCCGCAGCGCCAGCCACACCGCGGTCGCGCCCCGGCCGCACGCCACGTCGAGCGCCCGTCCCGCCGGCAGGTCCAGCACTTCCCGGTCGTCGAGCGCCCGTCCCGCCGACGGCACCAGCGCCTCCCGGCCGCGCAGTGCGTCCGGCGGCATCACGGCCGACCCGGTCACGACCGCATGTCGGGCATCCCACCGTTCCCGGTCGTCGTCAGCCACAAAGAACCACCGGCCACTCAGCCACCGAGCTGCGCGAGGAGCTCCGTGACCACGGCATCCAGCGGCACCGCGCGTTGCTCCCCGGACGCCAGGTCCTTCACCCCGACGGCGCCCGCCTCGATGTCCCGTTCGCCCAACACCAGCGCGAACCGCGCTCCCGATCGGTCGGCCGCCTTCATCGCCCCCTTGAGCCCCCGCCCGCCGTAGGCGAGATCCACCCGCACCCCGGCGCGGCGCAGCTCTGCGGCCAGCACGACGAGGCGGCGTTTCGCGGTGTCCCCGAGTGGGACTCCGTACACCTCACACCGTGCCTGTGACCACGGAACGAGCCCCTCGACGCGGCAGGCCAGCAACGTGCGATCCACCCCGATGCCGTACCCCACGCCGGACAGCGCCTGCCCACCCAGCACCGCCATCAGCCCGTCGTAGCGCCCGCCACCGCCGATCCCGGACTGCGCACCGAGGCCGTCGTGCACGAACTCGAAGGTCGTCTTCGTGTAGTAGTCCAACCCACGCACCATCCGCGGATTCTCGACGTAGGCGACGCCCAGGTCGTCGAGATGCTGCTTGACCGCGATGTGGTGCTGCGCGGATGCCACAGACAGGTGGTCGACCAGCAGCGGCGCGTCGGCGAGCATCGCCCGCACCTCCGGGCGCTTGTCGTCGAGCACCCGCAATGGGTTGATCTCGGCGCGGGCCCGGGTCGGCCCGTCCAGCGGTAGCCCGGTCAGGAACTCCCGCAGGAGCGCGCGGTATGCAGGCCGGCACTCGGCATCACCCAGCGAGGTGATCTCCAGCCGGTGGCCGGTGAGCCCCAGCGCTCGGAACCCCTCGTCTGCGATCGCGACGACCTCGGCGTCCAGCGCCGGATCATCAGCCCCGATGGCCTCGACGCCCACCTGCTGCAGCTGCCGGTAGCGACCCGCCTGGGGGCGTTCGTAGCGGAAGAACGGCCCGGCGTAGCGGAGCTTGACCGGCAGCCCGACGCGATCCAGGCCGTGCTCTATGACCGCGCGAACGACGCCGGCGGTGCCCTCGGGGCGCAGCGTCACCGACCGGTCGCCGCGGTCGGCGAAGGTGTACATCTCCTTGCTGACGACGTCGGTGGACTCGCCGACGCCGCGGGCGTAGAGCCCTGTGTCCTCAAAGACCGGCAGCTCGATGTGGGCGTAGCCGGCCCGTTCGGCCGCGGTGACGAGGGTGTTGCGGACGTACTCGAAACCCGCGGATCCGGGCGGGAAGTACTCCGGGACGCCTTTCGGCGCGGCGAACGTACTGATCCGCTCCTGCGCCGGGTCGTGGCGTGCCCCGCTCTCGCTCCGCACCGCCGTCACAGCCCGCGCCCCGGCCGCCCGAGAGGTTCAACACTGCCGATTCCCCGCAGGAACGGGTTGGAGCCCCGCTCCCGGCCGATCGTGGTCCGAGGCCCGTGCCCGGGCAGCACGACGGTGGAGTCGTCGCGGGTCAGCAGCTTCTCGCGCAGGCTGACGAGCATCTGCGCGTGGTCCCCACCCGGCAGGTCGGTGCGTCCGATGGAGCCGGCGAAGAGCGTGTCGCCCGCGATGATCACCTCGACTCCCTCCTCGGTCGGCATGGTGAACACGACCGACCCCCGGGTGTGCCCCGGAGTGTGATCGACCCGGAAGCCGATCCCGGCCAGTTCGAGCGTGGCCCCGTCGTCGAGGGTGCGTACCTCGCGCGGCTCGCGCAGCTCGAGGCGCCCACCGAAGAAAGCGGCCGCCTCTCGCGAGATGCCCTTCATCGGGTCGGCGAGCATCTCCCGATCGTCCGGGTGGATCCACGCCGGAACGTCGTGCCCGTCACAGATCGGGGCGACGCTGAAGGTGTGGTCGAAGTGGCCATGGGTGAGCAGTACCGCGACCGGAGTGAGCCGGTGCTCGGCGAGCAGCGTCTCGAGGGGGTCGACGGCGTCCTGACCGGGGTCGACCACGACGCACGCCTGCCCCGCTCCCGCCGCCACGACATAGCAGTTGGTCTGGAACGAACCGGCCGGAAATCCTGCGACAAGCACCCGACAAGCCTAGACGGGCACGCGATCGGTATCCGGCGACGCCCGGACCGCTCACGCTGCTCTCAGGGCCGGTCTATAAGGTCGCACCCGTTCAAGCGAGTCGGGAGGTCGTTGACCAGTGGCCACGAACCAGATGCGGCGCGAGGCGGCGAAGCGCAAGCTCGAGCGCCAGCAGGAGCGTCGCGCGCAGCAGACGAAGCGGCGCCAGCGGGTCGCCATCATCACCTCGGCGGGGGTGGCCGTGGCGGTTGTCGCGCTGGTCGTGGTGCTGACGAACATCGGTGCTGGCGATGACGTCACCCTTGACCAGGCCGCGCCGCCACCGGCCCCAGGCGCCTGCACCTTCACTCCCACCCCCGATGAGCCCGCGTCCAAGCCCGCTCCGGTCCCCACCGTGACGACACCCGTCACCACGGGCACCGCCGCGGTGAGGTTGCAGACCGACCGGGGCACCATCCCCCTGACGCTGGACCGCGCCGCTGGTCCGTGTGCGGTGGAAAGCTTTCTGAGCCTCACCGGAGCCGGGTACTTCAACGGCACGCCGTGCCACCGGCTCACCACTGGCGAGGGGCTGAAGGTCTTGCAGTGCGGCGACCCCACGGGCAGCGGCACGGGTGGCCCGGGCTACACGATCAATGACGAACCACCGACCGGTCTGTCCCCCGATCCCGCGCGCAGCGGCGCGGTGATCTATCCACGCGGCACCGTGGCGATGGCGAAGACCGCGGCGCCGGATTCGGGCGGCAGCCAGTTCTTCCTCGTCTATGCCGACTCGACGCTGCCGCCGGACTACACGGTGTTCGGCACGATCGACGGCGAGGGGCTCACCACGCTCGACGCGATCGCCCAGGCCGGCTCGGACGATTCGAACGGCGAGGGTGACGGTCGACCGGTCGCCGCAACCACCATTAGCGCTGCCACGGCGGAGTGATGAAGGGCCGACGTCTTCGCGATTGACCCGTGAATGATCAAGGGTACCTTGACGTTGACCTTGATCGGACGAAATCGAGGAATTCTTGCGGAAATCTATTCTTTCTTTGGTCGTCGGCCTTGCCGTCGCACTCACCGTTGCAGGCACTCCGGCAAATGCCCAAGAGGGTGAGGTGGTTTGCGACTTGAAGATCGAAAACCCGCACTATTCAGACGGCGCGAGCAGTGTCATCTTCAAGAGTCGCGTGGCATGTCGAGGTGCTGGCCCTGCAACGATCCGGATCGAAGGATTCCTCGAAGCCTTCGGCGGAACGCCGGAGAATCGGCCACCTGGGCCCGGCCGGACCGTCACGTCGGACGAAACCCGGGTCGTCGCGAACGACGGCAGGTTCGTAACCTTTTACACTCCGGTCGCAGGTGGCGCCAGGATGACCGGGAACGGCTGGTACCGGGGCAGCGTGCGGGGCACCGTGGTGACCCCACCCGGAACCGTGAACAGTGCCACCGGCAATGATTCCTACGTTGTCACTCCCTAGGCAGGTGCATTCTTGTGACGTCAGCGGACCCCACGAGGTGGCTCCCGGACATGGCCACCCTCAGTTGGGCTTACGGCGTCATCGATGAGAATCACGTCAAGGCCTCCATCATGGCCACGCACCAGAGAATCATCGAGGGTGCAGGCCCTCCGGTTCACCCGGAGTACTGGCAGTCGATCACTGAGGCGGCCGTCGAGGCAGCCGTCTGGAGCATTGCGGATCGCGCAAAGGGCTGGACCTCCGACACGGTGTGTAACGACCCCTGACGGGCTTCGCCCCAGCCCGCCGTTCGATAGCCACCCTTCATGATTGCCGAACGGGAACGCAGAGCCCCATCCCGTGCGGCTCCCCGTACCGAGACACTGATCTTGGCAGGTCACCGCGACCCCGGTGGTGTCGTGACCATCGGTTAGGAACCCGGAACCGCACCCGGCACGGCTGACGGTACCCAAACGTCGATCAAGCGCTCGGCGCCTTCCGACAACCGAAAACCGCGCGGCTTCGGCATCCTGAACGTAAGTATTCGGTAGGTCGGTGATGCGTCGATCAGCTCTCAGTTGACCATCCTCGCTGCACATGCGGGAGATGCTGCGGTTAGTTAGCGGCTCCTCGCTCAGCTCGCCGACGTCACCCGGTAGACGTCGTAGACACCCTCCACATTGCGCACCGCGCGCAGCACGTGGCCGAGGTGCTTCGGATCGCCCATCTCGAAGGTGAACCGCGACACCGCCACCCGGTCGCGGGACGTGGTGACCGAGGCGGACAGGATGTTGACCTTCTCGTCGGCGAGCACCTTCGTGATGTCGGAGAGCAGCCGGTGCCGGTCCAGTGCCTCCACCTGGAGCGCGACCAGGAACACCGAACCCGGCGACACCGACCAGACCACCTCGAGGAGCCGTTCTTTGCGTTGTCGCAGGTCCGAGGCGTTGGTGCAGTCGGCGCGATGCACGCTGATGCCGCCACCGCGGGTGACGAACCCGAGGATGTCGTCGCCGGGCACGGGCGTGCAGCAGCGGGCCAGCTTCGTGTAGAGGTCGGCGAGGTCGGCCTCCTCGCCCCGCACGACCACCCCCGCGTCGCAGGCGGCCCGGCGCAGCCGAACCGTGGACGGCGTGGAGCGCTCGGCGAGCTCCTCCTCCGCGTCCTCCACCCCACCGAGCAACGCGACCAGCCGTTGCACCACGTGCCGGGCGCTGGCATGTCCTTCGCCGACGGCGGCGTAGAGCCCGGAGAGGTCCGGGAAATGCAGCTCCCGGGACAGCGCGACCATCGCGTCGGCGGAGACGAGCCGCTGCAACGGCATGC
>JBOHEP010000618.1:0-1506 GCA_050701075.1 Pseudonocardia sp.
GGTCTGGGGCGGGGGGGGCGGGCGCGGGGGGGGCGGGCGCGGGAGGCGCGGGCGCGGCGTCGGGCAGGCCCGACTCCCCAGTCGCGGGAGCCTCGCCGATCGGCTCGAACTCGGTGAAGGTCTCCACCGGTTCGGTGTCCAGCGCCACACCCATGAACTCCTGCCACACCTCGCCGGGGAGGCTGGCACCGCTGATCGGGGCGCCGCTCGCGGTGCGGATCGGCGAGTTCATGTCGGTGCCCATCCACACCGAGGTGGACAGCGACGGGGTGAAACCGGCCATCCACGCGTCGTTGTTCTCGCCCTCGAACCGCGACTGCACGGTGCCGGTCTTCGCCGCGACGGGCCGGCCGTCGGGCAGTGCCAGACCGTCACGCCTGGCGACGCCCAGCATCGTCTCGGTGACGTTGCGCGCGACGCGTTCGGGGAAGCGCTGCTCACCGTCGGTCGGCGCCTCGTAGAGCACCCGGTCGTCGGCGGTGATCACCCGCGACACCAGGTGCGGCTGATGCCACACCCCGCCGTCCGCGATCGTGGCGTAGGCGGAGGCCAGCTCGAACGTGCTGACCTCCTTGTTGCCCAGCGCGATGCCCTCGTTCGGGTCGTCCAGTGGCGCGACGATCCCCGCCGTCCGGGCGGCGTCCGCGACGGCCTCCGGACCGACCTGCTTGGCGAGGGTGTTGAACACCACGTTGTTGGAGATCGTCATCGCCTGCTTGAGGTCGCACCGGTCGCAGTCCGCACCCTCGGCGTTGCGCAGCCCGGGGACCTCCTTCCCCGAGTACACCTCGCCCAGACCGACCGGGGTGTCCTGCTGCAACGCGGCCAGCACCACGAACGGTTTGAACGTGGAGCCGGCGAGGCGGCGCACCCGTGCATAGTCCAGACCGAGGCCGTTCGCACCGCCGTAGTAGGCGAGCACCCCGCCGGTCTCCGGATCGATGGCCACCATCGCGCTGCGCAGGTTGGCCGGCTGTCCGGCGAGTACGCCCTGAGCGGCGGAGGCGGCCTGCTCCTGGCGGGTCGGATCGATGGTGGTGGCGATCCGCAGGCCCCGCTGGGCGATGTCCTGCTCGGAGATGCCCAGCTCGGCCAGCTCCGCGGTGACGGCGTTGATGATGTGACCGCGGTGGTCGGCGAGCACCCCGCCGGTGGCGGGCTTGCGGATGATCGTCGCCGGGAAGAGCGCGGACTCACGTTGGGTGGCGCTCAGCCAGCCCTGGGAGACCATGCCGTCGAGCACGAAGTTCCAGCGCTGGACGGCCCGGTCCGGGCTGATCGCGGGATCCCACCGCGACGGCGACTGGATCAGGCCGGCCAGCAGCGCTCCCTCGCTCGGCCCGAGCTGGTCGACGCGTTTGCCGAAGTAGGCCTGGGACGCGGACTGGATGCCGTAGGCGCCGCGGCCGAAGTAGATGGCGTTGAGGTAGTCGCCGAGGATCTGGTCCTTGGTGCGCTCCTGGGAGATCTTGAACGCGAGGACGACTTCCTTGTACTTGCGCCAGA
>JBOHEP010000619.1:0-7907 GCA_050701075.1 Pseudonocardia sp.
ACAGCCCGGTCATCCCCGGCTTCACGAGGAGCCGGCGGTAGGCATCCCGGGAGAACGCGGTGACCTCCTCGGGCAGCGGCGGGCGTGGACCGACCAGGGACATCGAACCGATCAACACGTTGAGCAGTTGTGGGAGCTCGTCGATGGAGTAGCGACGCAACCAACGACCGGTGCCGGTGATCCGTGGGTCGTGCCGGACCTTGAACAACGGCCCGGCGCCCTCGTCGGCGCGGACGAGGGCGGCCCGCAACTGGTCGGCGTCGACCACCATCGAGCGGAACTTCACCATCCGGAAGGGCCGGCCACCGCGGCCGATCCGGGTCTGCACGAAGAAGACCGGCCCGCCGTCGAGCTTGACGGCGATCGCGACCGCCAACAGAACCGGTGCCGTGACGACCAGGAGGAAGGCGGCGCCCAGCCGGTCCAGCCCACCCTTGATGACGCGGGCGAGGCCGGCGAACGTGGGTTCGGTCAGGCGGAGCAACGGGAAGCCGTCCACCGGCGCGACGTGCAGCCGTGGCCCGGCCACCTCCATCAGACCGGGGTCGACCACCAGCTCGGTCCCGGTGCCCTCCAGATCCCAGGCCAGCTGCTGCAACCGGCGGGGTGACCAGCCCGGGGCCGGCGCGACGGCGACGATGTCGTAGCCGCCCGACCAGATCGTGCGCTTCACCGAGTCGAAGTCGCCGACCACGGGGATGCCTCCGACATCGCCGTGACCGTCGTGACCGGTACCGGTCGGGGTGCACGCCCCGGAGATCACCCAGCCGTGGTGTCGAGCGCGACTGGTCCGCGAGATCATGTCCGCGACCCAGTCCTCGGTACCGACGGCGAGCACCGGATGCACGCATCGGTTGACGGCCCGTCGGGCGTGCAGGATGCGCCTGAGGACGAAGCGTCCGATCAGGGCCATTAGACCGGTGAAGGGAACGACGAGGAAGACCCAGGGACGCAGCGAGTCGATGCCGAAGGCGAGCGCCAGCAGGCCGAGCACGACGGCGCCGGTGACCGTGGCCCGAAACAGCCGGCCGTACTCCTCGGAACCGTCACCGAGCATCCGCGGGTCCCACACCCGGGCGGCCGCGAAGCAGAAGGTCAACACCAGCGCGGTCACCGCGGCGAGGGCGATGGAGCCGTCCCGACCGAACGGCGAGCCACCCCCGACGCCGAGCTCGCCACCGACGATCGCGGCCATGAGCACGATCGACAGATCGGAGGTGACGACGGCGGAGTAGTACAACGTCTCCCATCGGCGGGTCGGCCGTCGATGAACATCATGCGTCGGGATCAGTGGAGCAGGATCGACCGAGCCCGCGACGTTGAGCTGTCGGTGCTCCGGCACCCGGTGTGGCGCCCCGCTCATTGGATCTCCCCCTCGGACGGTGTCGAACCCACGGACGGGCCCACGTCGCATGCCCGGCTACCCTGAGGAGAACCTCGGAAACCGATCACACTTGCGCCCCTATCGGGCGGTTAGGGCTCAGCGTTACCGATTTCAAGAGTTACGCCGGTCACATTAGGTCTGCCTCAGTAGGCACCTCGACCGGAGATGACCGCGCCGATCGTCTTCCAGAGGATGAGGGCGTCCAGGGCCATCGACCAGTTCTCCACGTAGCGCAGATCCAACCGGATCGACTCTTCCCACGAGAGGTTGCTTCGACCGCTGACCTGCCACAGGCCGGTGAGACCGGGTTTGACGAGCAACCGGCGCTGGGCCTCCGGCGAGTAACCACGAGCCTCCTCCGGCAGCGGCGGACGTGGGCCGACGAGCGACATCGAACCGCTGACGATGTTCAGCAGCTGAGGGAGCTCGTCCATCGAGTACCGGCGCAGCCAGGTGCCCACCCGGGTGACCCGGGGATCGCGCTGCATCTTGAACAGCGGCCCGGCGCCCTCGTTCGCGCTCAGGAGATCTGATCTCAGCCGCTCGGCGCCGACCACCATGGACCGGAACTTGATCATCGGAAACGGGCGACCGCCCTGCCCGAGGCGGACCTGGCGGAAGAAGACGGGTCCACCGTCCATCTTGATGGCCACGGCGACACCGATCAGGACCGGCACCAGCAGGGCCAGCAACGTGAAGGCGGCCATGCGGTCGAAGGCGGACTTCACAACTCGGGCGATGCCGGTGTAGTCGGGTTCGGTGACCCGCAGCAGCGGCAGCCCGTCCACCGGCGCCACGTGCAGTCGGGGCCCGGCGACCTCCATCAGTCCGGGGTCGACCATCATCTCGGCGCCGGAGCCCTCCAGGTCCCACGCGAGGCGGTGCAACCGGCGAGGCGTGAGCTCGGGCACCGGGGTCACCGCGACCACCCGGTACTGGTCGAGCCCGACGACCAGGGACAGGTTCTCCAGATCACCGACGACCGGCACGTCCAGGATGTGGTTGCCGTCGTCAAGACCCCGGCCCTCGGGTGTGCAGACGCCGGTGACGATCCAGCCGGAGTGCGGGGCCCGACGGGTGCGCAGGATCAGCTCGGTCACCGAGCGGGCGCTGCCCACGGCGAGAACCGACCGCATGCAACGGCCGCTGGCCCGGTGTCGGTGCACGATCCGGCGAAGGCCGTAGCGCACCATCATGGCGAGCAGCCCGCTGATCGGGATGACGGCGAAGACCCATGGACGCGCCGCCTGCAACTCGAGGGCAAGGCTGCCCAGGCCGAGGACGACAGCGCAGACCAGGGTGCTCCGGAGTACCCGTCCGAACTCTTCGGAGCCGTGGCCCAGGACGCGGATGTCCCACGCACCGCAGACGGCGAAGCTGGCGATCATGATGAGACCGGCCACGGTGGCGAGATACCAGCATTGGAGGGCGACGACCGCGGGTGTGTCACCCAAGCCGAGCCAGCCGCCGGTCAGCGCCCCGACCAGCACCACCGCAAGATCACTGGTGAGGACAGCGGCCTGGTACCGCCGCTCCCACCGTGCCGCGGGCCGGTGGGCGTTCGGGCGGTCCGGTCCGAGCGTCAGCGGGCCCTGGCGATGACGGAGCCGGACGCCGACGTCGGTCGGCCTCCGCTGCCGCGTGGTGCTCCCGGTATCGCCCGCGGATAACCGATCCGGGTGATGCGTAGCAGACTTCCGATTCACTCACAACCCCAAAATGACGAAAAGTGAACCGCCGATTCCACTACGGTCCGGCGCTCACCGAGCTTGTTCCCGTGCTGGCCCCTGCTCCGATGCCAACGACGGCCCGGAAACACCGTTACTGGAAGGTCGTGAGTGGTAGCCGCGAACGGTCAGTGGCGGCCGACGAACGGTCTGGTTGAGGGGTATGGGCAACCGTGGTTATCCCTCCCAGCTCATCCCGTGGGACATGATGGCGGCTAGTGCCGCACCGCGTCCGTGCATCGGGGTCCGGATCACACCGCCAGCTTCGTGATCGCCGAACGGGAACGCAGCGCCGCATCCCGTGCGGTTCCCCGTACCGAGACGCTGATCCTGGCTGGGAACCGCGGCTCCGCCAGTGTACCCCGGCTCCGGCGGATCCACCGTGGCTGCGGCGGGTCCATGGTGGCCTCCAGTCGGTCCATGGTGGCCTCCGGCGGGTCCACCGTGGCTGCGGGCGGGTCCACGGTGGCCTGGGGCGGGTCCACCGTGGCTGCGGCGGGTCCACCGGTGGCCTGGGGCGGGTCCACCGTGGCTGCGGTGGGTCCACGGTGGCCTGGGGCGGGTTCACCGTGGCTGCGGCGGGTGCCGTGATCATCGGTTGGGAACCCGAAGCCGCACTCAGCACCGTCGACGGCACCTCGACATCGATCAACGCTCGCCGATCCCCGCACCATCTCTACCGGGTCCTCGAGGCGACCGACCCCCCCGAAGAAACTCCTGCGGCGCGGCCCTGGCTAGGGGGCCGTGACACGTAACCCGCTGAACCGCACCTCGGCGGTCCCGTCGCCGGGGCCTTCGTCGCGGTAGATGCCGTTCTTGAGGTAGTTCTCGTCGCTGGTCATGGTGGCCCGATGGGTCTTCGGCACGGTCCGATCGCCGTTTTCCCAGGCTTCGACGAATCCGATTTCCCGGTCGCCGGAGAACTTCGCGTGCAACACGTAGCTCACCCATTCACCGCGACGGACCGGTCCTATTGTCTGGCGGGGTTCACCGGAGCCGTCGCCACCGATGTCGACCGTTCCCCGACTGATGTCGATGGCCAGCGGGGGAGACCCGTCACCGGAGTGCCATTGCATGACGATGAACCAGTCTCCCTGCGGGTCGCGGAAGTCCGCGGGGAACTTCATCGACCACTCGTACCAGCGCTCGTCGCCCTCGCGGGTGGCGGCGTTCTCCTCGTCGTCGGCGGAGACCTCGGACCGCTCTCCACCGCCGAACTCGGGGACGTCGCCGGGTTGCACCAGGAAGCGGGCCGCGTACCGACCTTGGCGCCCGACCGGGTCCTCGACGATCTGCATACTGTGGTGGGATCCCGCCACGTCCGCGCACGAGCTGTTCAGGACCACCGACTGGCAGGTGCCCCACTGGCTGAAGTCGCGGGTCTCGTAGTCGGCCAGGAACACGACGGTGCTCCCGACCGGGACCCCGTTCGACCGACCGCCGCGTTGGGTGGCGGCCGGGACACGGGGCTCGGGGCCCGGCGTCCCGGTCGCTGGTGGCTCGGCATCCGGGAGTGGGGTCGGCGTCCTGGTCGCTCGTGGCTCGGCACTCGGGAGTCTCGCAGGGCTGGAGCGGATCGGTCGGGGTTCTGGGGTGAGGACGACTTCCGACACGGTGGCCGACGGATCCGGATCGGTCGGCTCCTGGGCGTTACCGACGATGAGTCCGGTCGTTGTCAGGGTGATGGCGGTGAGTGCTGCGGATGCGAGAGCGCGGCGCACTGCACATACCTCCAGGGAAACCGTCGGCGGTTGCTCGCGGACATGCGGGATCAGGCGGGGCCTTGAATGACGTCGGTCAGCGCCGACGGAACTGCCGGGGAATGCCCGCGCGGAAGCCGAAATTAAGTGTGGCTATTTGTGCCGTTCTCGGATGAATGGACGTCTGGTCATGACTCGACCGCTGCGGCTCGGGGTCGTGACCATCACCGGGGAGCGCTGGTCACCGCTCGATCGAGATCAAATTCACGCCCTGGGGTCAGGCGTGAGTGCAGACGGTAGCACTGACGTCCTCGCGTGTTCGCGGTGAGATGCCTCCGGTTGCCCAAGGCGCGTGTTTGAGCGCTGAGCGGACGGCGACCGGGGTTGAACGGCCTTACGGCACGATGACCGTATGACCGAGCCGCATGAGCTGACGGCGCTGGAACAGGTCGACGCGGTGCGCGCTGGGGACCTCGGCCCGGTGGAGCTCGTCGAGCACGCCCTCGCCCGGATCGAGGCACTGGACCCGCTCCTTGGTGCGTTCGCCCTGGTCACACCCGAAGCTGCGTTGGTCCAGGCCCGCGCGGCCGAGGATGTGCTCCGCGCGCGGTCGGATGGGTTACCGCCACTGTTCGGCGTCCCGACCGCGATCAAGGACCTGGCCCTGACCGCCGGGGTGCCCACGGCGTTCGGGTCCCGGGTCTACCGCGGGTTCGTCCCCGAGATCGACGACGACGCCGCGCGCCTGCTGCGCGCGGCGGGCACGATCAGCCTGGGCAAGACCGCGACCCCGGAGTTCGGGTTGCCGCCCTACACCGAACCGGTCGGACGTCCGCCCGCGGTCACGCCGTGGGACCGGACCCGGCTCGCCGGGGGGTCATCCGGTGGGGCGGCGGCGGCCGTCGCGGGCGGGCTGGTGGCGTTCGCCCACGGCACCGACGGTGGTGGGTCGATCCGGATCCCGGCCGCGGCGTGCGGGTTGGTCGGGCTCAAGACGACGCGGGGGCTGGTGTCCCGTGGGCCGGTCGGTGGCGATCCGCTCGGGATGTCGGTATCCGGGCCGCTGGCCCGGACCGTCACCGACGCGGCAGCGATGCTCGACGCGCTCGCCGTCGCTGTTCCCGGTGAGCCCTACCCGATCCTGGTCCGTCCGGACACGAGCTATCTCGACCTCGCCCGCCGCGCCGAACCCGGCCGGCTGCGGATCGGCCGATACTGCACCCCGCCGGTGCCCGGCGTGCACGTCGATCCCGCCTGCCTGGCGACCTACGAGGCGGCGTCGACGCTACTGGCGGGTCTCGGCCATGAGCTGGTCGACATCGACCCAGGGCTCACCGAAGAGTTCCTACCGGCCTTCGAGACGTTGTGGGCGGTTCTCTCGCACGCGCACCCGGTGGCGCCCGAAGCCGAGGCGGTTCTCGAGCCGCTGACCCGGTGGTGGCGCGAGCGCGGGCGCGCCGTCAGCGGCCCGGAGTACCTGGCCGCCACGCAGGCCGCGATCGGAGTGACCCGTCGGGTGGTCGGCGCGCATGCCGCGGCGGTGGACGTGGTGCTCACCCCGATGCTGGCCCAGCTGCCGCGACCGGTGGGTTGGTTCACCGCGGGCGGTGACCCGGCCGAGGACTTCGAGCGGCAGAAGCGGTTCACGCCGTTCACAGCGGCCTGCAACATCACCGGCCAGCCCGCGCTCAGCCTGCCGGTGGGGTGGGGCCGCCCGGCCGACGGCCCGCCGGGCGGTCCGGAGCTGCCGGTGTCGGTGCAGCTCGTCGGCCTCCCGGGGGCCGACGGCCGGTTGCTGGCGCTCGGCGCGCAGCTGCACGCGGCCGCCGGCTGGGATGCGACCCGCCACCCGCCCCTCTGGTGACCTCCTCGCTCTGGTGCCCGCGCGCTGGTGACCCGTTCGTTTCGACTCATGGTCGCGCGGGGGTGATCTTTCGGGCCCAGTTCAAGGTCTGGTGCAGGCCCTCGGCCAGCGGGGTCGGCTCGGCGAGGTCGAGATCGGTTCGGACGCGGGTGACGTCCAGGCAGCTGCGCCGCAGCTCGCCCGCGCGCCGTGGCCAGAACTCCGGTGCGAAGGTGACCGGGTCGACGCCGGCGACCGCGGCGAGCGCCGAGACGAGCTCCAGGACGCTGACCTCGGTGCCGGTTCCGACGTTGTACCGGTCATACCGGGGTGCTGGGGCCGCCGCGACCGCCAGGTTCGCCGCCACGATGTCGCCGACGAACACGTAGTCGCGAGTCTGGTGGCCGTCGCCGAACACGATGGGCCGCCTGCCGGAGAGCACCCGGTCGCAAAAGATCGCGATCACGCCGCCGTCACCGGTCGGGTCCTGGCGGGGACCGTAGACGTTGCCGTACCGCAGCGTCACCACGTCCAGACCGTGGGTCTGCCGGAACCACCCGCCGTACTCCTCGGCCGTGCGCTTGCTCAGCCCGTAGGCCGACAGTGGACGGGCCGGTTCGGTCTCTGGCGTGGGGATCACCGCGGTCTCGCCGTAGATCGCCCCGCCGGTGGAGGTGTTGACGACCCGGCGGGCGCCGGCGGCGCGGGCGGCGTCGAACACGTTGATCGAACCCAGCACGTTGGTCGCGGCGTCGCGGGCGGGCTCGACCATCGATGCCCGCACGTCGATCTGGGCCGCGAGGTGGAACACGACCTCCGGGCCGAAGGCGGTGACGGCATCGGTCACCGCTGCGGCGTCGCGGACGTCGATCCGGGCGAACCGGGCGCCCGCCGCCAGGGCGTCGTCGAGGTTGGTCTCGCGGCCGGCGCTGAGGTCGTCGAGGACGAGGACGTCAGCACCGGCGGACACGAGGCCGTCGACGATGTTGGACCCGATGAATCCGGCCCCGCCGGTGACCACTGCTCGCACGGGCGTCGACAGTACTCACCGCCCCGACACCTGCCGCCGCACCCGACCCGTCCCATGGTCACCGCCGGATCCCGACCCGCTCACCGGAAGGTCCCGACTCGCGCGAGAAGCGTCCGACTCGCGCGAGAAGCGTCCCGACTCGCGCGAGAAGCGTCCCGACTCGCGCGAGAAGCGTCCCGACTCGCGCGAGAAGCGTCCCGACTCGCGCGAGAAGCGCCCGACC
>JBOHEP010000620.1:0-5635 GCA_050701075.1 Pseudonocardia sp.
CACCGGCGCCTTCGTCGCCGCGCTGACCGCGATCGTCGCCCAGATCCACGCCCTCGACGCCCACATCGCCGCCCTGTTGCGCGAGCACGCCGACGCGCACATCTTCCTGAGCCTCCCCCGCGCCCGGGCCCTGCGCGCGGCCCGGCTGCTGTCCGAGATCGGGGACTGCCGGGCCCGTTTCCCCACCCCCGAGTCGCTCGCCAGTCTCGCCGGCGTGACGCCGTCGACGCGGCAGTCCGGGAAGATGAAGACCACCTCGTTCCGGTGATCGGCCGACAAGCAGCTGCGCGACGCGGTCTGCGACTTCGCCGCCGACTCCCGCCACGTCAACCCTGGGCCGCGCACCTCTACAACCAGGCCATCGCCCGCGGCCACCGCCACCCGCACGCCGTGCGGATCCTGGCCCGCGCCTGGATCTACGTGGTCTGGAAATGCTGGCGCGACCACAAGGCCTACGACCCCGCCACCCGAGCACTCCAGGCGCTGCTCAACGACCCTGCCACCGCAGCCTGACCCCCCTCTCCGAAGCGAGGCCGGGTCCAGGGCAGCGCCCGGCCCCCGGAGGGATCCGGCCCGCCAGGGCCGGTGCCGTGACCTCAAGGCCGGGCACAACACCGCCGACGTGATCAAGTGAGTCTCCTCGCGTCGGCGCGACGGGTCCTTGCCCGAGATTCTGACGGCGGTCCCGGGCACCGTCACAGCGCCGACGCGAGGAGAGACCACCATCCGAGGCCCCCGCGCTGAACGATCACCCGGTCAGCGACCCGCGCCCGTACACGAGACCGATGAATCGCAGGCCGACGGGACGTCCTATCCATACATGACAACCGGGAGGTGCATGATGGGCAAGGTCCTCATGGGGGCAACGGTGTCGCTCGACAGTTACATCGCCGCCGACGACGACACCGTCGGACCGCTGTTCGACTGGTACGGCAACGGCGACGTCGAGGTCACCCTCGGCGACCCCGACCGGGCATTCCGGGTGAGCGCGGCCAGCGCCGCCTACATCCGCGCCGAGTGGTCCGGCGTGCGAGCGACGGTGATCGGGCACCGCCTGTTCGACATCACCAACGGCTGGAACGGCGTGCCAGCGGCAGGTGAGCACGTCTTCGTGGTCACCCACACGCCACCGAAGCAGTGGCCGTTCCCCGACGCGCCCTTCACGTTCGTCACCGACGGAGTGGCGAGCGCCGTTGCGCAGGCGCAGGGCTTCGCGGGCGCCGGCGACGTCTCGGTGAGCGCCGGCGACATCGGCGGCCAGGCGCTCGCGGCAGGCCTGGTGCACGAGGTGCACTCCAACGTCGTGCCGATCGTGTTCGGCAGCGGCAAGCGGTTCTTCGGCTCGTTCGCGGGCGGGCCGCACCTGTTGGAGGATCCGCGGGTGATCGTCCAAGGCGACCGGGTACTGCATCTCGTCCATCCCGTTCGCCGATAGACCCGACGATCACCCATACCCGGTCGAAGCCACCGGCGGCAATGCGCAGGGCCGAGGGTTGACACAGGGCGCCGAGGGTTGCGCAGGGCTAAGGGCCGGCGAGTCGCAATGTGCTGGTATGCGCCTTGGCACTGCTGATCAGCCTCCGCCGGCGATCATCGTCGAGACCGACAGCGCCGTCGCCGCGCTCGACCCCACAGCCGGTCCGCTGTGCCGATCGGCCCACGATGCCATCCCGCCGGGCGTGATGCAGGTGAGTCTCGCCATTCCGGCTCGCGACCGGCATCGACCTCGGTAACGGTCCGTACCATCGGGATCACGCAGGTTCGCGAGGTCGAACGGGGGCTGGTGACGATGGAGTCGACATCGCGCCCTATCGGGTCGGCCGTCCACTCAGCTTCGGCCTCCGGGCAAGGGCTGTTGGACATCGCCGGTGCCTCGGCGGCGCGCGCGGTGGAGGACTCCGCCGCGGAGCGGCGTGACCTGTCCAGCGCGCTGCGCCGCTCCTACACCCGGCAGCTCAACTATCAGGCCGCTGCACTGTCCGAGCCGTTGACCGCCGCGGCGCTGCAACCGCTGTCCGACCAAGGGTGGCGAGTGATGCACGACCGGCGCTGGCCGGGAAGCACCCGCGCCAACGTCGATCACCTGGCGATCGGGCACGGCGGCGTCGCGGTCATCGACACCAAGCACTGGTCCCAGCCGGTGCAGGTCCGCGACGGCCGCCTGTGGTGCGGCGACGACGACCGCCACGACGACACGGTCGACACGATCCTGCGGCTCACCGCCTCGATCGAGGAGCTGCTCGAGGAGGTCATGACCAGCGGCCCTGGCCGGGCTGTCGGGCTCTCGCCGATCCACGTCGTGCCGGTCCTGGTGTTCACCGGCCACTCCCACGCCAACCGGCTCGACCCGCGAGTCGGCCGGGTGCAACTGTCCACCATCCGCTCCTTGCCATCGCTGCTCGCGCGACGCCCTCGTGTGCTCGACGGCGCCCAGATCGCGCTCATCGGCGAGTACCTCGCCCGCGAGATGCCTCCAGCGCCGTCCCCGAAACCTCTGCCGCAACCGCGGGGCGGGATCGGAGTCCCGATCCGGCCCCGCCCAGCCCCGCGCCCCATGGTCTCCCCGCCGATGGCGGCCGACCAGCTCTTCGACGTCGGCGAACTCGCCGACCACCTCACCCAGGCCGCGACCGGGCCGATGCAGGACTGGATGGGTTTCCTGCACCCTGCCCAAGCCCGGCTGGTGCGCCGTTGCTTCAACGGCCCGGCTCGGGTGCGCGGCGCGGCCGGCACCGGCAAGACGGTGGTCCTGCTGCATCGCGCCGCCTGGCTCGCCACAGTCCGAACAGGCCGGATCCTCGTCACCAGCTTCGTCCACACCCTGCCCCGACAACTCGGCACCGTCTACAGCCGCCTGTCCCCCGACACCACCCACAAGGTCGACTTCCTCGCCGTGCACGCCCTCGCTCGCAGCCTGCTGTCCCAGAACGGGCAGCACCTGACCGTCCGCCAGCACCAGGTCGACCGCGCGTACACCCGGGCCTGGGAACGCGCCGGAGAGAACACCGTGCTGGCCGACCTCGCACCGGCCCGCTACTGGCGCGACGAGATCGACCACGTGATCAAGGGACGCGGACTGCGCGAGTTGGCCGACTACGAAGCCGTGGAACGGCGCGGCCGAACGCTGCCCCTCACCGATACCCACAAGCACACCGTCTGGAACCTGGCGCAGGCTTACCAGGACCACCTCGACCGCGCCGGTACCTACGACAACAACGACGTCCTCTCCGCTGCCCTGCACGCCGTCACCCTCCAACCCCCGCGACCCGGCTGGTCGGCCGTCCTCGTCGACGAGGTCCAAGACCTCACCCTGCTCGGGATCCGGCTGTGCTGCGAACTCGCCGGCGACGGCACCGATGCGCTGTTCCTCGTCGGCGACGGCCAACAAGCCCTCTACCCCGGCGGGTTCACCCTCGCCGAAGCCCGTGTCTCAGTCACCGGCCGTGCTGTCATCCTGCGCACCAACTACCGCAACACCCGCCAGATCATCGACTCCGCCCGACAGCTCGTCGCCGACCGCGACTTCACCGACCTCGGCACCACCGCCGAACCCGGCCACCGCGACATCGAAATCCTCCGCGACGGCCCACCGGTCCGCCACGAGTATGCCCCCCACCGCCACGGCCTGGCCCTACTCCTGCGCCAGGCCATGAAGACCGACGCCACCACCGGCATCCGACGAGGCGACATGGCCGTGCTCTGCCACACCCACGGCCACCTCGACGACATCACCCGCAGGCTCACCGCGTTCGGGATCCCCCTGTGCCACCTCAGCGAATGGAACGGCGAGCCTGACGACAACGTCAAGATCGGCACGATCCACCGTTCCAAAGGCCTCGACTTCGCCGCCGTCTACATCCCCGACCTCAGCTCCCCGCGGAGCCAGCACACCCCCGCCACCACCGACACCAGCGAGTGGGACGTCCTGCACACCCAACGCGAGTACGTCGCTCGCACCCGCCCCCGCGACCGACTCTGGATCGGCAAGATCCGACCTCGACAAGCCCACACCCGTCCGCCGGCGAATACCGACTGAACCTGCGCGCTCGTCGCGCGAGCCGGACACGCGGTGAACCAAGTGTCCGGCGACGTCGTCGGCCTCGAGGCATTCCTGAAAGACAGGGGCGTCACCAGGCCTTCATCGCAGGATCTGCTCGCTTATCCGGATCTGCGGAGCCAACCCGTCATGGTTGGCTGGCCACCAGCGCGTTCGGCTCCGTGCTGGTGCGGCTCGGGGCGAAAGTACAAGCAGTGTTACCGCCCACATGGCCTGGGCGCTCTGTATTGACAGCAGTGCAATCGCTCGTCGAACCCGGTCCGGTGCCAGCGCCACCGCTGCCGTTCGCCCGCGTCGAGGCAGCCGGACCGGCCGCGGCGGCGGGCCTGGATGGCACGGCGCTGACCAGGCCCGACGCTACCCCGCTGCGGTTCCTGCATCCCGCGCGGGACGCTGACATTCTACACCTGGCCTGCCACGGCAGGGCCGGCCTCGCGGAACCCCTGGACAGCGGGCTGCCGCTGGCGGGCATGCACCTCCTGACCCCCACTATGGCGCAGCGTCCGGCCGCGACGAGGACGCGGAGGACGGTACGCGAGCGTCTTCGGCCCGGGGCCGGAACGGCCACTGAGTCCGCTTCGGACCGCTGTCACCACAACACCGAGAGAGGCAGGGTCCACAGACGTCCGCCCAGATGCCGGGGCTCGGCAGCGGTGCACAGCACCACACCCGCGGCAAAGTCGGCACCGAGGCGCTGCTCGAGCAATCGCAGCCCGCGCAGGTCCTCGGCACGCACGGTGGCACCCGCCTTCACCTCGACCCCGACCACCCGGCCGTCACCCGACTCCAGGACGAGGTCGACCTCGATGCCGTCCCGGTCGCGGAAATGGAACAGGGTCGGCCGGGCCTGCGACCACTCGGCCTGTGCGCGCAGCTCACCGGCGACGAACGTCTCGATCAACCGGCCGGCGAGGTCGGTGTCGGTTCGGAGGCGGCCTCCGAGCAGCCGGGCAGCGAGGCCGGTGTCGGTGACGGTGAGCTTGGGCCTGCGGACGACCCGCGCGGTGAGGTTCGTCGACCACGCCGGGATGGTCTGGATGAGGAAGACGGCCTCCAGGTGCGCGAGGTAGCTGTCGGTGGTCGGTCGGGACAGGCCCACGTCGCGGGCCAGGTCGGTGACGTTGAGCTCCCCGGAGGTGCGCGACGCGACCAGCCGCAGGAGCCGGGGCAGCTCGCGCAGGTAGGTGGCATCGGTGACGGCCCGCACCTCCCGGTCGATGACGCCCGACACGTAGCTGTCGTACCAGGCCGACCGGCGCCGATCGGTCCGGGTCAGGGCCGGCAGGAAGCCCCCCGCTCCGGCCCGGTCAAGCACCCCCGCCCTGGTCACCGCCGAGGGCCCGAACCCGGCCAGATCGTCGTCGAAAGCCCGGTCGATGAACCCGGCTGCGGCGAGCGCATCGCCGAGCTCCGCCTGGGTGAACGGCCAGAGGGTGAGCGCCTCCATCCGCCCGGCCAGGGAGTCCGCGAGCTTCGGCGCACCGAGCAACCTGGTCGATCCGGTGAGCAGGAAACGACCCGGTCGCCGGTCGCGGTCGACCTCCGCCTTGACGGCCAGCAGCAACTCGGGCACTCGCT
>JBOHEP010000621.1:0-3932 GCA_050701075.1 Pseudonocardia sp.
TGGCGGTGTCGGCCGGGACCTCCGGCAACGGGCGCGGCTGACCCGACATGACAGGTTCCATTCTGCGGCCGTGAACGAGAGAAGACCAACCACAGTCAAGATCATGCCAGCAAAGAAGATCAACGCCGTGGAGATCGACAGCCGTGTCGCAGAAATAGCCAACAGGGTCTGGTGGGGCTGCTTCATGCGCCGCCGCGCAGAAGCGGGCCCCACAGTCGGCGCCCCCCGCCCCGCCCGGAGCGGCGACATGCCGACGACCCGCCACACCACCGTGGACCCGGCGCAGCTCGACGGGGGCCAGCGGTTCCCGTTCCTTGCCCAGCTCCACCTGCCCCACGGCATCCTCCGTAGTAGTATCTGGCGCGCCGACGACGGCCGCACGGTCACCGAACTACGTGCCCCGGACGGGTCGTGGGCCGAGATCGACCGGGACTCCGATCCAGACGGTCGCCACTGCATGAGGGAGGCCGGACCGACCGCGCTGTGGGCGCAGGTCGAGATCGCCTGGCAGCAATGGATCGACCTCGATGCACCCCCGTGGCACGAGTTCGGCCTCACCGCCACCCCGCAACGGCACACGGTCTGGCATCGGTCCCCCGACGGCCAGCAGTGGGCCCTGCCACTGCCCGACTGACAGCCTCGTCACCGCCCGGCCCCGCGGCTCCTTACCGGGGCGAGGGTGATCTCGGTCCCGTTGACCGGCACGTCGCGGTTCGCATGCCGGTTCGTTAAGCCCACCGGAATTTCGTGATCGACCACTCGGGTGGCCGGGGTTGTCGTGGTGAACCTCGGTGGTCGCCGCGATTTCGCGCCATGTCGATGGTCTTCCTGGCCTGGGGAGGTGCTCACCCGGGGACGTGCAGCGCTGCAGTCGTCGTGGTTGTCGGCACCCGGGATACGCTGGGGTCATGTGTGCTGCGCGGGACGAGCTTCGGGAGCTCGTGGAGCGGCTGCCGGATGCTGAGGTGCCGGCGGTGCTGGCTGAGGTGCGTCGACACCTTGCGCCTGCTCCGCGACGGCCGTGGCCGCCGATGTTCTTCGGGGCGGGCCGCGCAGAGCGTTCTGATGTCGCTGCCCGGTCGGAGGAGACCCTGGACGAGGGCTTCGGCCGATCGGCGTGATCGTCTGCGATACCGGGCCGAATGTGGCGGCGGCGCTCGTTGGAGACGACCACCATCGCTCGTGCGTGGATCTGTTCACCGGACTGCATCTGGCCAACCGGCTGCCGCTGGTTCCGGCGACGGTGGTCGCCGAGGTCGGCTACCTGCTCAACCGCGAGGCCGGGCCGGATGTCGAAGCGCTGTTGCTCACGGCGTTGGCCGACGGCGACTTCACGCCGGTCGACCTGACCGCCGACGACTACAGGCGTGCGGCGGAGTTGGCGACGACCTACCCAGATCTCCCATTGGGCACGACCGATGCGACGGTGATCGCGCCGGCCGAGCGTCTCGGTGTGGGGGAGGTGGCGACGCTGGACCGGCGCCGCTTCTCGGTGGTGCGGCCGCGGCACATCACGGCGTTGACGCTGCTGCCGTGATCGGATCCCGTGACATGTCCGTGACGCGACGTGGAATGGCGTCGGATCGGTACCCATGGTGCAGCGCCGGGAGGCGGGTAGGTTCGTCACCGAAGAGGGGCTCGGTCGCCGCGATCCCTGCGCGTGATCCAGCCGACGACGCGGTGTCGGGTTCGGGGCGGCCCGCGCGTATTCATTCATGGAGCAGGTTCTTCCAGAAAGGAATTCAGTGAACACGCAGGTCGAAACGCTCGAGTTCGAGGCCGAAGCGCGCCAGCTGTTGCAGTTGATGATTCATTCGATCTACTCGAACAAGGACATCTTCCTGCGAGAGCTTATCTCTAACTCCTCCGATGCGTTGGACAAACTGCGGTTGGAGGCGTTCCGCGACAAGGACCTGCAGGTCGATACTTCCGATCTTCACATCGACATCGAGGTTGATAAGGAGCAGCGCACGCTCACCGTGCGGGACAACGGCATCGGCATGTCACGCGACGACGTGGTGCTTCTCATCGGCACGATCGCGAAATCCGGCACGGTCGAATTTCTGCATAAGATGAGGGAGTCGAAGGATGCGGCGGCCTCGCAGGATCTCATTGGGCAGTTCGGTGTCGGCTTCTACTCCAGCTTCATGGTGGCCGACAGGGTCACGCTGCTGACGCGGCGTGCAGGCGAAGGTCACGCCACCCGCTGGGAGTCCAGCGGTGCGGGAACCTACACCATCGAGTCGGTCGATGACGCGCCGCAAGGCACTGCGGTGACCCTGTATCTCAAACCGGAGGACAAGGACGACCAGCTCTTTGACTACACGGACGGCTGGAAAATCAAGGAGATCGTCAAGCGGTACTCCGACTTCATCGCATGGCCCATCAAGATGGAAGTCGAGCGCCCCGGCAAGGATGGCGAGGGCACGCGGGAGATCGAGACGCTCAACTCGATGAAGGCGCTTTGGGCGCGTTCCAAGAACGAGGTCGAGGAAGACGAGTACAAGGAGTTCTACAAGCACGTAAGCCACGACTGGAACGATCCGCTTGAGGTTATTCGCATGCAGGCGGAGGGAACGTTCGAATATCAGGCACTGCTGTTCATTCCGTCGCACGCGCCGATGGACCTGTTCATGCGGGATCGCAAGCGCGGCGTCCAGTTGTACGTGAAACGCGTGTTCATCATGGACGACTGCGAAGCGCTCATGCCAGAGTACCTACGCTTCATCAAGGGCGTGGTGGATGCGCAGGACTTGTCGCTCAGCGTCTCACGGGAGACCCTTCAGCAGGATCGTCAGATCCAGATGATGCGCCGTCGCCTGGTCAAGAAGGTGCTGTCGACGGTGCAGGACATGATGACCGACGACGTCGACAGCTACAAGACGTTCTGGAAGGAGTTCGGCCGCGCCATGAAGGAAGGACTTCTCAACGACTTCGAAAATCGCGACACGATCCTCGACTTCGCATCGTTCGCCTCGACGTACGACACGGAACAGTCGACCACCTTGCGCCAGTACCTGGATCGCATGAAAGAAGGGCAACAACACATCTACTACATGACGGGCGAGTCGCGGGCGGCAACCGAGAGATCGCCACACATGGAGGCCTTTCGAGCCAGAGGCTTTGAGGTGCTGCTGCTGACCGATCCGATCGACGAAATGTGGGTCGGGTCGGTCCCAGAATTCGACGGCAAGCAGCTCCAGTCGATCGCCAAGGGACAGGTCGACCTCGACACCGAGGAAGAGAAAAAAACGGCCGAGTCCGAGCGCGACCAACAGCAGAAAGACTTCGCCGCCCTGCTGTCCTGGATGACGACCACATTGCAAGAAAGCGTGAAGGAGGTACGGCTGTCGTCGCGCCTCACCACCTCACCGGCTTGTATCGTCGGAGGCACGCATGACGTCACGCCAACTTTGGAGAAGATGTATCGCGCCATGGGGCAGGACGCGCCACGCATCAAACGTATCCTCGAGCTCAATCCCACGCACCCATTGGTGAGCGGGCTGCAGAAAGCCTACGACGAGCGCAAGGACGACGCCGTACTGGCGGAGACAGCCGAGCTTCTGTACGGGATGGCGCTCCTCGCCGAGGGCGGTGAACTGAGCGATCCATCACATTTCACACGCCTGCTGGCGGATCGGCTGGCGCGGACGCTCTGAAGTGGAGAAATAGGGCTCTACTGACGTTTCTGTGGGTGGACTGTCATGATCGCGAACTCGCTCGCCGTGGAGATGATGACCTGCGGATACGCCGCAGGAGTCTTGCTGTTTGAGGTCACGGGGCCTGCGGCGGTGCCGCGCGTTGTGGCAGGGTGACCCGCAAAGTCGTTCTTGCTGGTCATGAGCTGTTTTCGGTTGTGAGGCGCAGCCCGAGGATGGTCAGCAGTAGGTGTGGGTCGGTTTTGATCTTCCGGATGGTTGCGGCGATCTTGG
>JBOHEP010000622.1:0-15097 GCA_050701075.1 Pseudonocardia sp.
CGAGCGCCACGGCGGCGGCCTCGTCGGGCTCCAGGTCCACCTCGCCGAGCTCGTAGTCCTGGCGGGCGATGCGGTAGCCGTCGGATGCGTCCGAGCTCGACCGCCGCCCGATCTCCAGCGGCACGCCAAGCTCCCGCAGCTCGTTCTTGTCCCGCTCGAACATCCGGAAGAACGCGTCGTCGTTGGGGGCGTCGAGATAACCGGGGACGGTCGTCCGGATCCGCTCGGCTGACAGGTACTGACGGGTGGACAGCAGGCAGAGCACGAGGTTCACCAGACGCTCGGCACGCACGGATGACACGTCGACATCGTAGGGCCGGGGCACCGCCGCCCGTGGGGACCTGGCGCAACCGGAGGATTCTGATCGGCGCGGAGGCCGCCAGGTTTGTGGAACCGTATGGGCCGCGGCTACGTCCAAGTAGGCGGACCACACGAGGCCAGCAGCATCATCGGGCACAGTACGAGAGGGGACAGGCCGTGGGCGGGGTTCGACTGGAGTGGGACGCCAAGGATGCCGAGATACCACGACTGCTACTGCCGATCCAGGTGGTGGAGACGGTCAACGCCTCGCGCGCGGACCGGGGCACCCTGTTCGAGACCGGAGCCGACGCCGACGAGTCCGGCTGGCGCAACTCCGCCCGGCTCCGTGCCCGTTGGGGTCGTCGCCGCCGTAATGCAGCGGATGACCGGCGGTTTCGTCGACGAGCTCGCCGACGCCTGGCCGGTTCTCGCCACCGGCTCGCCCGACCGGTGATCGCCCGACCGGTGATCGCCCGACCGGTGATCGCCACAGTCGGCTCCGAGCGGCATGTCACGGTGCTTCCCGACCGGGTGTTCCGCTACGCCGTGCGGGTCGGGGCCAGTGGTGTGGTGCTCGCCCACTCATCGCACATCTTGTCGTCGAACCTGGGGCGGTGCATGAACTCGTCGGCTTGATGGAGATATCCGGGGCGGTCTCGTCGTGACCGTCGGCGTCTCACACTGCGCCAGCGCACCATCTTGACGTCGACCCCGTGGCACATCAAGGTCAGCCATGACGACGGACACAGAACACCGGACCGGAGACGACCGTATGAGCGAGACCACTGAGGCTGAGACCTTCAACCCATGGAGCGTGGTGAACCTGGTGTTCAACCACTTGGCCGAGGCGGGGCTGCACCCGGTGCTGGGCGAGACCGGCGACCCGTCGGTCGCCGCTGCCGCGCTGCTGCGGTCGATGGGGATCGAGCCCGGCCAGGACCACGAGGGACCCGCCGCGACCCTGATCCAGGACGAGTTGGCCAGGCTCCGCGCCACGATGATGGACGACGCGTAGGCCGGGCGGAGGGACTACACCCGCATTTTGTGACCCGGCCCACCATCACCCACTCGATCGGGAGCGGCGACCCCTGATCGGGTGATGGGAAAGCCGATAATGTCGCAGCACCCGGCCATGAAGCTGATCGTCGACGTCCCGTCGGGACGGTAAGGCCAGGCATAGCTACCATGGGTCACGCTGCGGCCTGCGGGGACCGCAAGCGCGGCGTCGGGGACGGAACTGGCGGGTGGGCCCCGCCGTTCGCTGGGAGTCGGTCGGTGTCGCCCGCTGCCCTCTCCCACGTCCGCCATCCGCCCGGAGGCTCCCGCATGTCCACGTCCGTGGTCGATCCCGATCAGCCCGAGGCGGCCCCCGGAAACCGTTGGACCGCGGTGCGAGCAGACGTCGGCGCGTCGTTCGTGGTGTTCCTGGTGGCCGTTCCGCTCTCGCTCGGCATCGCGCTCGCCTCCGGGGCCCCGATCATGGCCGGGCTGGTGGCGGCGGTCGTCGGGGGCGTGGTGGCCGGGCTGCTCGGTGGTTCCGCGCTGCAGGTGAGCGGGCCGGCCGCGGGGCTCACGGTGGTGGTCGCCGAACTCGTCGCACGCTACGGGTGGCAGGTGACGTGCCTGATCACGATGGGTGCGGGTCTGTTGCAGGTGCTGTTCGGGCTCGCCCGCATCGCCCGGTTCGTCCAGGCCATCCCGCCCGCCGTGGTGCACGGCATGCTCGCCGGGATCGGGCTGACGATCGCCCTGGCCCAGCTGCACGTCGTCCTGGGTGGTGACCCGCAGACCAGCGCGGTGAGCAACCTCGCCGAGCTGCCGGCCCAGATCGCCGGGCTGCACGGGCACGCCGTGGTCGTCGGACTGGTGACGATCGGGCTGCTGCTGGTGTGGCCGCGCCTACCCGGCCGTGTGCGAAGGGTTCCCGGCCCGCTGGTCGCCGTCGCGGCGGCCACCGCGCTGGCCCTGCTGTGGCCGGACGTGCCACGTGTCGAGCTCCCGGGCGGGCTGCTCGACGCCGTCACGGTGCCGCTGTTGCCGACCGGGGACTGGGGCGGCATCGTCGGGGGCATGCTCACCGTCGCGCTCATCGCGAGCGTGGAGAGCCTGCTCTCGGCCGTCGCGGTCGACCGGATGCACACCGGCGCTCGCACCGACACCGATCGCGAGCTGCTCGGCCAGGGCGCGGCGAACACGCTGTCGGGCCTGGCCGGTGGGCTACCGGTCACCGGCGTGATCGTCCGCAGCGCGGCGAACCTGCGGGCCGGGGCCCGCACCCGGGCGTCGACGGTGCTGCATGCCGTCTGGATCGCGGTGTTCGCCGTCGCGCTCGTCGATCTGGTCGAGCTCATCCCGTTGGCCGCCCTCGCCGGGCTGCTCGTGGTCGTCGGGCTGCAGCTGGTGAAGCTGGCCGACATCCGAACCGCCCGCCACCACGGCGAGCTCGCGGTCTACCTCGTCACGGTGACCGGGGTGCTCGCGCTGAACCTGCTCGAGGGCGTGGTGATCGGGCTGGTACTCGCCGGACTGCTGGTGCTGCGCCGCGCGGTACGGGCTCAGGTCCGGCTGGAGGAGCCGGTGTCCGCGCCGATCCGGGTGTTGGTCGAGGGGACGTTGAGCTTCCTGTCGGTGCCGGCGATGTCCCGGGTGCTGACCCAGGTGCCGGCGGGACGGGCGGTGCAGGTCGAGCTCGTCGTCGACTACCTCGACCACGCCGCCTTCGACCATCTCGACGCCTGGATACGCAGGCACAGCGCGACCGGCGCGTGGGTGCAGGTGACCGAGCCCGGTGCCGCGAAACGCCCGGCCCTGCCACTGCGCCGGTTCGCCACCTGGTCGCACTGGCAGGGCGGGGCCGGAAGCGCACCGAGCGCACCGATGCTCGCCGGGGTCGCGGCCTACCACGCGCAGACCGCCGGAGGGCTGCGTCCGGCCCTGGTCGAGTTGGCGGCGGGTGGGCAGACGCCGTCCGGGCTGCTGCTGACCTGCTCCGACTCGCGGGTGGTGCCCAACGTCATCACCCACAGCGGCCCCGGCGACCTGTTCACCGTGCAGAACATCGGCAACCTCGCCGCCGGCACGTCGGCGTGGGCCGCTGTCCAGTACGCCACGGAGAAGCTGCGGGTGCCCCTCGTCGCGGTCTGCGGCCACTCGGGCTGTGGTGCGATGCGCGCCCTGCTGGACGGCCTGGCCACCGACGCCGACGGCGGCGCGCTGGGTGACTGGCTGCGCGCGGCGGCGCCGAGCCTGGAGGCGTTCCGGGCCGGCCACCCGGTGGGCAGCGCCGCGCTCGCCGACGGGTTCGGCGAGGCAGAGGCCCTCGCCATGGTCAACGTCGCCCTGCAGCTCGACGCCCTGCGCACGGCCGGCGTGGACAGCGAGCTCATGGGCCTGTACTTCGACATCCCGACCGCGCGCGTGCTCGTCCTCGACGAACAGGCGTTCCAGCCGATGGGGTGACCGGCGACGCCCTCCGCCAGGTCGTCGCCGTGGGCGGCTCCCGCCGCGGTGCCACCAACTTGAAGGACACGATTGATCGGCTGGGACACCAACACTATGCCCCGGCACGACAGTTCGCAGTGGCTGCGCGTCGACTGCTTCCCGCAGTCGCATGACAGCCGTTCCCACGGCACCTCTGGACCACCTCGTCCTGCTCGTCCACGGCGCAGACACGGCCGCAGAGCAGCTGGACACCGTTCGGCCCGTTCAATTCCGCAGGAAGTTAGGTCTGACCAGCCACTTTGGGTGACACGGCCGGTCGCTCGGTGGCCGGACTTCGGTGCAGCGTGCGTGACCCTGGTCAAAACTGAGTCGATCACCCGCTACGAACGCCCCCCCCGGACCTCGGCGGTCCGAGGCGCAGCCTCACTGGTGCAGCGCCGCGTAAGGTCTTCCGAGGTTTGGTCGGGCGAGGGCACGCGTGGAGATGGTGCCGGGCCCGGTGGACGGAAGGCGCTGAGCGCTTGATCGAAGTTTGGGAACCGTCCGCCGTACTGAGCGCGGTTCCAGGTTCCCGACCGATGATCACCGCACCCCCGGAGCCGCAGTGGCCTGCCAAGATCAGCGTCTCGGTACGGGGAGCCGCACGGGATACGGCTCTGTGTTCCCATTTAACATTCATGAAGCCAGCGGCGGTGTGATCCGGACCCCCGAAGAACTTTTGCGCCGCTGCACCAGCTAGAGATGCACCTCGGTGCCGGCCGCCGCGGACGCGAGCGGTAGGGCTGCACCGGTGAGCGTCTCGCAAGGCTTGGCTGCCCCCACCCGGGCCGCCTCGGCGGCGGCCAGCTCTCGCAGCTGCGGTTCGACGTGCTCCGGGCCGCCGAACTGGAAGCCGAGCTGCGTGGTGTAACAGCGAGCTGCGGTGATCTTGGTGTCCAGGAACGGACCGACGTCGACGACCTGCTCACAGCCGGGCGGAACCTCCGTCCACGGCGTGGCGTCCGGGCGGCGCAGCACATAGGGGGCATCGCGCCACCACAGCGCCTGCGGGGCCAGCGCGGCCATCACCTCGACGACGACGCGGTGGTCGGCGTGGCCGCCGATGGCCTGCGGGGCGAGAACGAGGTCGGCGCCGGCGAGCAGCGGTTCCAGGGCCGCGCGCAGGGCGGGTCCGATGTCGTCGTCGGGGCGGACCCCGGCGAACAGCGCGGATGCGCAGTCGTAGCCGCGGTGCGGCGCCTCCGGCAGCAGCAGATGCGTCGGCTGCGCACCGAGCACGGCGCAGGCAGCGTCGTCCTCGGCCCGGCGCAGGGCCATGTAGTCGACGCCAGCGGCCAGGCCCTTGTCGAGCTGGGTGGACAGCGCGAACCCTGAGGGGTCGGGCACGGATGCGGTGAAGCAGGTGACGACGCGAACGCTCCATCCGTTCGCGACGAGCGCCGCGATCGTCCCGCCCGCGGAGAACACGGCATCGTCGAGGTGCGGCGAGACCGCCACCGCGTGGCCCGTTGCGCTCACAGCAGGTGGGGTGCCGCGCGGAAGCGGCAGGACAGGTCGACCGGCGGATCGGCGATCTCGGGAATGTCCGTGGCCGGCCCGTCGTAGATCGCGGTGATCTGCCCCGCCACCACCGGCCAGGACCACCGCAGGTGCACCTCGCCGTAGGCACGCTCGGTGATCCGCCGCCGCAGCACGTCGTCGGCGAGCACCCGCGCGATGCCGGCCGCCAGTGCGGGTGGGTCGGCGGGCGCGACGAGCACGCCGTTGTCGTCGGGCCGCACGCAGTCCCGCACCCCGACGACGTCGGTGGACACCACCGGCAGCCCGCTCGCCATCGCCTCCAGGATCGTATTGGAGAACCCCTCGGCGTAGGTCGGGCTGACGAACACCTCACCGCGCCGGTACACCTCGTGTGCCCGCTCGTAGGG
Source organism: Pseudonocardia sp. (assembly GCA_050701075.1). Classification (GTDB taxonomy): domain Bacteria; phylum Actinomycetota; class Actinomycetes; order Mycobacteriales; family Pseudonocardiaceae; genus Pseudonocardia. The sequence goes on from JBOHEP010000622.1 coordinate 5,670, forward strand.
CACGGCGCCGAGCAGCTCGACGTGCCCGTCGAGCCCCCGCTGGCGCACCCGGTCGGCGACGAGACCGGTGTCCGGTCCGATCCCTGACACCAGCAGCCGCACCCGGGTCCCGCCGGCGAGCAGCAGCCCGACCGCGTCGAGCAGGTCGAGCACGCCTTTGCGGACGTCGACGCGGCCGTGGTAGAGCAGCACCGCCGGATCGCCGACGCGCGCCAGGTCGGCCGGGGCGCGGGGCGCGAACCGCTCCGTGTCGGTGGCGCCGGGCACGAGGGTGAACCGTGCGGGATCGACCCCGTGCCGTTCGACGACCTCGGCCGCGAACGACGGCGAGCCGATCAGCAGCGCGGGGGCGTGGGTGAACACGGCGCGGACGAGGTCGCGGTGCGTCGCGCAGCAGAGGCCGACCCAGTGCCCGTCACCGCCTTGCACCGACACCACCGCGGGCAGCCCGGCAGCCCGCGCGGCCCGCAGCACGGCCAGCCCGTTGGGGTAGGCGTACTGCGCGTGTAGGACGTCGAAGGGCTTGCCCTCGTGCAGGTCGAGGACGGTGCGGGTCATCGTGTCGACGTCGGCCTCGAAGTCGGCGGGCTCCCCGCGCCCGACGGCCTGCTCGCCGAGTGCCTCCAGCGCGTGCACCTCGACGCCGGCGGGCACCCGATCCGGCGGGGGCGGCCCGCCGCCGTAGACCGCGCGGCCGGCCTCGTCGCCGCGGTACTGCGACACCAGCGTCACGTCGTGGCCCGAGCGCACGAGGTGGCGCAGCAGGTTCTCGGCGTAGGCGCTCATCCCGGACACGGCCGGCCAGTAGCGGCGGGAGACGAAGCAGATCCTCATGCCGTGACCCTGCCCCGCGCCTCGGCCTCACGGAGCGCGGCGAGCGCGGTGGGGACGAGCAGATCGGCGCGGTGGGAATCCCGCGACAGCTCCAGGCTGACCAGCCGGGGGTATCCGACCTCGGTCAACGCACCGAGCACCGCCGGCAGGTCCATGTCGCCCTCGCCGGGCGCGCGGTGCTCGTGGCGACCCCGGGGCATGTCCTCCACCGCGCACGTGCCCAAGTGCGGCGCGAACGCGCGCACCGCGGCGGCTGGCTCGTAGCGCCCGGACACGATGCAGTGCCCGGTGTCCAGCGCCAGCGTGAGCCCGGGCACGGCGTCGGCGACGCGGCGCCAGTCATCGCAGTCGTCAACGAGCATCCCCGGCTCGGGCTCGAACGCACACGTCACACCACGTTCGGTGGCGTACTCCACGACGTCCGCGACGTGCTCGACCAGCCAGCTCCAGCACTGTGCGCGGTCGAGCCCGGCGGCCGGTACCCCGGCCCAGAACGACACCGCCTCGCTACCGAGGTCCGCGGCGACGTCGACGCAGGTGCGCAGGAAAGCGGCCCGTCGAGCCCGGCCGTCGGCGTCGGCGGTGACCAGGGTCGGCTGGTGCTTGCGCCGCGGGTCGAGGAGTAACCGCGCCCCGGTCTCGACGACGCTGGCCAACCCCAGCCCGTCGAGGCGCCGCGCGAGCACCGCCGTCCGAGCCAGCAGGTCGGGGGCGAACGGGTCGTGATGCGCGACGTCGAGGGTGAGCGCGACGCCGTCGTAACCGGAGTCGGCAAGCAGGGTGAGGGCGTCGTCGAGGCGGTGGCTGGTGAGCCCGTTGGTGTTGTAGGCGTAGCGCAGCCGGGTGCCCGGGCTCATCACTGGACCTCGCTCCGCTCGAGCACCAGTGCCGTGACCTCGAGCCGCGCGCCGTCCGCGGTCCGGCGGTGCAGCCCCTCCCGGCGGGCCCGTTGCCGGTAGGCCGGGCCGAGCAGCAGCGCCACGTAACCCTTGAGTGCGGGTTCCTCCTCGAAGCCGTGCGCGACGGTGACGGCGAGCAACCCGCCCGGCGGGAGCGCCCGGGTCACGATGGCGAGCGCGTCCACCGGCAGGTGCCCGAAGCCGACCGCACCCGCGACCGCAGCGATGTGGGGTGCGAGCGTCCGCATCCAGGTGAGGTCGTCGTCGCTGGGCCGGGCGAGGTCCATGGTGCGGAACCGACCGTAGATGTGTCCCCGGTCGCGTAGGACGGCCCGCGCACCGGCCGGCTCCAGGTCGGTGCCCGCGATCCGCCGGAAGCCGACCGCCGCGAGACGCTCCCCGACGACGCCCGTCCCAGCCCCCACGTCGAGCACCTGCAGGTTCGGCCGCTCGCACCGCGGCACCACCTGCGCGAGCACCTCGGCCAGCATGTGCGGCGCCCGCCCGCCGAGCCGCAGGAAGTAGGCGGCCTCGTACAGGCCCGGCACCTGGTAGAGCGCGGCGTAGTCGTGAAAGCCCGTCTCGACCTGCCGGCCGGTGTCGTCGCGCCAGTACACGACATCGCGCGTCTCGTCGACCGTGAGGTGCTCGGCCCACCGCCGCGCGGCCTCGTGCACCGGTGGTACGTCCTGTGTCGCAGGCTCACGCTGCGTCGATGGTTCGCTCGCCAGCTCACGCTGCGTCGATGGTTCGCTCGCAGGCTCGCGCTGCGTCGATGGTTCGCTCGCCAGCTCGCTCACGGGGTGAGGACCTGCGCGACAGCGTGCCGCCCCGGTTCGCGATAGAGCGCGTACAGGGCGCCCACCCGCCGCCGTGCGCCCGTGCGGTCGAACCACGCCGGGCCGCCGAGGCGCTCCTGGGCGTCCGGCGTCAGGTGCACCCGCGCCCAGCCGCCGGGATCCGACCCCACCGCCGCGAGCCCCTCGTCGTGCTGGAGCAGCGAGCGCACGCCGCGCTCACCGATGCGGCCGTAGGACATGGTCTCAACCTCCAGGCCCGGGACGAGCACCTTCGCCGCGACGGCGTCGCCGTCGGAGGTTCGCAGGTCGACGAGGACGTCGAGACCGGCCGCGCGCAGCCCGTCGACCACGTGCGCGTGCAGATCCCCGCTCCCGTCCCAGGTGGGCAGGTCGACCAGGCGCACCGAGGAGCGACGCGCCAGGACGCGGTCCCGCAGCAGCTCGACGAGTGCCGGTGTGCCGCTGCGCGCCCAGCCGAGCATCGCCTGCAGCGCGCGGTCCTCCTCGACGAGGCGTTCGGGTGGGTGCCCGCCGAGCCAGCCGTCGAGGTAGCCGGGCGGGGTCGCCCGGGCGACGAGGTCGAGCGGACCGTGCATGAAGGCCTTGCGGCCCCGCGCGGCCGCGAACTCGTACAGCGCCTTGCGCACGGCACGATCGCGGTCCGGGTGCGCCGCCTCCCCGCAGGCCGTGGCCATCACGGGCACCGGTTCGGAGCCGTCTCGCGAGCAGCCGACGGCGTAGACGTCGACGACCCCGAGGTCGGTGCTCGCGAGCTTCACGACGACGTCGATCCCGGCCGCGTCGAGCCGCTCGAGAAGGGCGAGCGCGTCCGGGTCGCGCAGGCCGTCCAGGTCGACCACGACCCCCCGGTCCATCGCCCGGAACGCCGTCGTGTTGCCGTCGCGCTGGAGCACCTCGAGCAGGGCGTGGGTCACCGCTTGGTCGGGGTCGAAGCCCGCACCCTGCCCGTTGGTGATGACGGACGTCAGCCAACCTCCGGGCGGCGGGTCGCCCGGCAGCTCCTGGGGCGCCGACGCCACCAGCTCGGCGGGCACCAGCACCGTCTCCCCGTCGCCCAGCCGGCTCATCGGCAGCCACTGCAGGACACGGTCGTCGTCGTAGTGGCCGCCCGCCTCCAGACACAGTGTTCGCGGGTCCTGGACGCGGCCGGACCCCTGCTTGCCGACCAGCTCGGCGTAGGACGCCTCGACCCGCTCGACCCGCTCGAGCGCGCGCACCGACAGAGCCATCTCGGCCATCTCGCCGAGCGCCCCGGTACGGGCCTGCTCGCCGGTGGCGCCGTAGCCGAGCCCGCTGCCGCCCGCGTGCCGGGGCGAGGTGTGCAGAGCGGCGCTGTGCAGCGGCACGTCGAGCACATCCAGCCCGATGATCGGGAACTCCACCACCTCCGGCGGGAACGACGCGAGGTAACGTCGGGACGCGGTCGACGTCTGCCTGCTCGCGGTCGACGCCTGCATGTTCACAGCTCCTCCAGGGGGACGGGAGCCGCTCGGGGCGGCCCGGCGAGCTGCCGGTCGAACAGCGCCAGCACCTGCTTGGTCGACACCGGCGCCGCGTACTCGAACGGGGTGGCGACGGCGTGGAAGTCCAGCCGCGCCACGAGCTCGCGGGCCTCGCGGACCTCGGCGTGGGACAGCGGGATCTGCGCGTGGAACGCCTTGTGGCACGACAGCCCGACCGGTGTCTCCCCGACCAGGTCCACCTTGATCAGGTCGCCGACGAACAGGATCCCGCGCCGCTCGTCGTGCAGCACGGTGTGCCCGGGGAAGTGCCCGCCGCTGCGGTGCATCACCAGCTCGGGCGCGAGCTCGTGGCGGTCGTCGGTTGGCCAGGTGACGCGGAACGCCGTGGTCCACGCCAGATCGTCCACGCCGATCGCGAGCACCGGCGGGGCGAGCTCGTCCTGCAGCTGCCACAGCGCGCCGTAGCCGTGCACGTGACTCGCCCCGAGCGCGACGAGCCCGCCGCGGCGGCGCAGCTCCGCCAGCGCCTCCGGCGGGTAGTAGCCGGCGCCCTCCCACCCGACCAACCCCGCGTCGGTCTCGAGCACCCAACCGGTGGTGCCGAGCCCGACCTGCGGCTCGCACCAGAAGCCGGTGACGCCGGGCGCGACCTCGGCCCACCGGGCCTCGCGACCGGCGGCGACGTCGGTGTCGGTCGCGAAGTCCCAGCCGTCCTCGGGCAGTGCGTTGCGCACGTCGGTGCAGACCGGACACGACGGCGGTGGGGCGAACCACCGCTGCCAGTGCCCGCAGTTGCCGCAGGAGTACGGACGTAGTGCCACGGTCAGCTCCCTTCCGGAGCGGTGTCGATGTGCGTTCCACCGGCGCTGTGCGCGGCGTGCAGGAGTTCGTGCAGGTGCAGGTCGCGGTCCAGGGACCACGGCCACGCGGCCGTGCCCGCGACGGCGGCGCCGAACGCGGCGAGCTGGGCGGTGAAGGGGCTGGTGACGGTGTCGAACGGCACCCCGGTCGCGGCACCGGTGCGCGCGTCGATGCGGGTGAGGGTGCCGCCGGGGGTCTGCCCCATCGTGTTCTCCGCGACCAGCTGGGCGCGGGTACCGACGACCTCCAGGCGCCGGCGCGGCAGCGGGTCGGCGGTGTTGAACGACACGTGCGCGCTGTAGAGCACGCGGCCACCGGTGCGGCCGGCCAGCACCGCGCCGTCGTCGACCGGGTAGTCGTGCACCCGGCACTGGGTGAGCACGGTGAGCCACTCGAGATCATCGCCGAGCAGCGCGCCGACCAGGTCGATCCCGTGTGGGGCAAGGTCGACCAGCGCACCCCCGCCGGCCCGGACCGGATCGACCCGCCAGTTGTCGTAGGAGTCGTCGGCAGTGTCGATGCCCGCTCCGGAGCTGCCCGCGGGACTCCAGTCCGGCGGCAGCCAGCAGCCGTAGACGATGCGCACAGCCGTGACGGTGCCGAGTTCCCCGGCCGCGACGAGCTCGGCGATGCGCCGGTGCGCCGGGTGGAACCGCTGGTCGAACGCCGTCCCGGCGAGGCACCCACTCGCCGCGGCGACCAGCGCGCGGGCGTCGGCGACATCGGCGGCCAATGGCTTCTCGCACAGCACCGGGATCCCGCGCGCGGCGACCGCGGCCACCACGGCGGCATGGGCGTGGTTGGGCGTCGCGACGTAGACGGCGTGCAGGTCCGGACGATCGAGCAGGGCGTCGAGGTCGCCGGTGGTGAACCCACCGACCAGCGCAGCCACTTGACCCGCGGCCCGCGGATCCCGGTCGCAGGCACCGACCAGCCGGGCGTTCGGCGTGGCGAGCAGGCCGGGCAGCACGTGGTCGCGGGCGACCCAGCCGCAGCCGACGAGCCCCCAGCCGACGAGCCCGGACGAACTCGTGCGCGGACTGCGCCGACGACGTCGTTGCGGCGACGATCCCCGCGCCCGGGCGGGGATCACCAGCGCTCCGGGAGATCGAGCAGCAACCGCCGCCCGACGGCCTCGGGCATCGGGAGCGGCTCCCAGCGCTCCGGCAAGTACGTGGCGGCGCGCGGGCCGTACTCCGCCGCCCAGCGCTCGTGTGGCCAGCGCCGGGCGCGGGGCTCGTCGGCGGTGCCGTAGAGCGGGTTGAGGCGCAACGCCGTGCCCGGCGCGGGACCCAGCAGCGTCAGGTCCGGGTGCTCGGCGGCGCCGTCGAGCGCCAGTCCGAGGGCCTCGGTGTCGCCGCATTCGGCCGGTTGGGCGGGCCGCGGCGCGCGCACCGCGACGGTCGCCGCGGTCAGCGCCTCCTCCGCGTAGCAGTACGCGCCAGGCAGAAGGGCCGCCCAGGCGTCCGGGTCCAGCGGCAGGCCCGTCGCGCCCGCGGGGTGCAGCGCGTTGTGGCAGTGCCCGAGCAGCACCGCACCGCCGTCCCCCGCATGCATCCGAGCCGCCGCGACGAACGCCTGCTTGGCGGGCAGGAAGTACAGCGCGTCGTGGCACGCGACGTGCCTCGGCCGCTCCGGTGGGGGGAGCGGCCACGGTGCGGTCAGGTCGGCGCAGACCAGCGCGACCGGCGCGCCGTGCGGCAGCACGAACTGCCGAGCGAGCCAGAGCTTCGCGAACACCACGTCGACGCCGACCAGGTCGCGGTGCCCGTGCAGCGCGAGGTGGCGCAGCAGGTGCCCGGCCCCGCATGCCAGGTCGACCACCGGCCGGCCCGCGGGTGGGTGCGCCGCGGTCAGGGCGAGCGAGGCCAGCCAGCTGGGATCGCTCCACCGGTGCCGGAAGTAGGTGCCGACCCGTCCCAGCCCGAGCAGCTCGACGGCGTCGGTGAGCGTGCCCGCGCGCAGCGCCGCGTGCAGCTGGGCGGATGGTGGTGATGGCTCGTCCCACCAGTCGTCGGCATCGGCCAGCAGCACGACCGCCGCGCCGTCGGGGTCCCCGGCGTCGAGCGCGGCCACCGCGCGCTCGCGCACGTCGTCGCGTCCCGCCCGCAGCCACGGGATGCTCGCCACCACCGGCCAGCGCCGCTCGCCGTCGGTGAGGGTGTCGGCGGTGTCGGCGCGCAGCGGTGCGCCATCCGCGGCGTGCCACGGCGTGGTGGTTCCCGCTCCCGGCCCGACGAGATGGCCTCGCCCAGATCCATTGTCGGCGGGTCCGTCGTGGGCAGCTCCATTGCGGGCCGAGCCGGCCCGCTCCCGCGGCGTCACAGGCCGGCCGCCGCGAGCACCGCGTCGTGGTAGTCCGTCACCGGTCCGGCGTGCACCAGCTCGAGGTCGACGAGCGCCTGGTCGGCGGTGAACCCGGCTGCACGGGCGTGGTGGTGCACCTGCAGGACCCGGTCCAGCACGTCCGCGGCGTGGAACGCCCGCCCCACCGGCGTCGCCGCGTCGGCGCGGAGTCCCAGCAGCACCCGCACCCGATTGGCCAGCGGCGCCGGCAGCGTGGCCAGCTGAGCTTCGGTGAGCACAGCCACGACGGCGTCGAGGTGCTCGCCGAGCAGGGTCTCCCCGGCGAACCCGGCGTCGGGCAGCACCGCGTTGTGCAGATGGTGGGCCAGCCCGAGCAGGAATGCCTCGCCCGGGTCGGCGCCCAGGTCCTCGGCCAGCAGCGCGCCGTACACGGCCACGGCCCAGCAGTGTTCCCCGTGGTCCTCAGGTGGCTCGACGACCAGCCGCGGCCGGCCGGGAGCGGTCGCCCCCGCCCGCGGCTGGCGACACAGCGCCCCGACGAAGCCCGGCAGCGCACCGCCGACCGCCTCGGCCGCCTCGCCGACCAGCTCGGGTAGCGCCCGGTGCGCCCGCGCCACCGTGCACGGGTGCAACCCGTCCGCCACCTCGTCCACCGCCCGTCCCAGTACCTCGACGACGTCGGCCGCGGTCAGCCCGCAGGCCACGAGCACGCCCGCGTCCATCCCCGCAAGCCGGGCCCCGGCCAGCGCTACCGCGCACTCCACCGCCGCTACCCGGCCCGGGTCGGCGCCGGCAACCAGTGCCGCCCAGGCCCGGACGAACGCCCGCTGTGCCGCCGAGCCGTCCGCGTGCGCCACTCGGACCCGTTTCAGGTCACCGATCTCGCGGAACAGTCCGCGGGTCGCGGCCAGCCGTGCGGCCGGGAGTGCGATCGCGACCGACGTCACCGCCCACCTCGTGCAGGCTCGCTGTAGCCGCACCGGGGCCGTGCCGCGTCCGATGATGACCGGCCGCCACCGCGTCGGATGGTGAGCTCGTTCACCGGTCCCCGTCCAGCCAGTCGAGCAGCGCCCGCTCCTGGGCATGCAGCGAATGTTCGGGCGTCCGACCGTCCTTGGTGATCGGCTTCTTGAAGAAGTAGCCGAGCTGCTCCTGCGCTCCACCCTCGCCGCGGTGGTGCGCTTCGGTCACCAGCCGGACGAGCTCCAGCACGAGCGGGGCGGCCAGGATCGAGTCGCGGCACAGGAAGTCGACCTTGAGCTGCATGCGCTGGCCCATGAAGCCGATCAGGTCGATGTTGTCCCACGCCTCCTTGGCATCACCACGCGGGCGGTAGTAGTCGATGCGGACGATGTGGTCCTCGACCTCGTAGCCGAGGATGGAATCGAGCACCGACCCCTTCGTGTCGAGCTTGCTGGCAAGCGATGACGGGTCGTCGAGGATCTGGCCGTCGCGGTTGCCCAGGATGTTGGTCGAATACCAGCCGTCGACGGTCAGCGCACGCGAGCGGAACGCCGGCGCGAGCACTGTCTTGATCAGCGTCTGACCGGTCTTGCCGTCCTTGCCCGCCACCGGAACGCCTTCGCGCTCGGCCAGCGCCAGCAGCGCCGGAACGTCCGGGCCCAGACTCGGGGTGAAGTTGACGACCGGGCAGCCCTCGATGATCGCCGCGTAGGTGTAGATCATCCCGGGTGTGATCACCGGCTCGTCGACGTCGAGGCCCTTCTCGAAGGTGTCGATGGCGGCGAGCACGGGCGAGGTGAGGTCCGGACAGGCCTCGGTGGAGCCCAGGTTGACCACGACGACACTGTCGAGTCCGTGCTCCAGCCGGAACCGCTGCAGGTCGGTACGGATGTGCGCGATCCGCTCGCGCAGCGACCCGGCCGCGACCACGTTCGCCCCGGCCGCGTTGCGGCAGTACGCCGGGTCGACCACCGCGGGCCACGGCTCGATCTGCTGCAACGGCTCGGCCACGGCCTCGATCTGCGCGGGTTCGAGCACGCGGTGCAGGTGCGCGGCCTTGGCGAGGTTGCTGGAGTCGAGATCCCAGCCGCCGAACACCAGCGACTCGTAGGGCAGCAGGTCGGTTCGGTGTGCCAACGGCAGCCCGGCCGTACCGATCGTGCCCAGCTTCAACTGCTCGATCCCGGCGATCGCGGTCGTCGCGACCGCACCGCCGAGCCCGACGATCGCGACGCCGGTACGGGCGCCCTCGATGTGGTCCTGCGGTGTGCACTCGACCG
>JBOHEP010000623.1:0-10009 GCA_050701075.1 Pseudonocardia sp.
CATGGCGGCGTGCGGTCCCGGTCCGATACCGGCCAGCTCCACGACCTTGAGCCCCGCCAGCGGTCCGCTCCGAACGGTCACCGGGTACCTCCCTGTTGATCGATCCCGGTGACTCTACGGGAGCCTCCGGCGACCGCGACCGGCTCGGATCGCCGTTGGGCATGCCCTGGTCTCGAGTGCTGTCATGCCGCGCTGAGCCGGTCGCGTGCGGGTTCGACCCGGTCGCGGCGAAGTGTTGATCGACGCTCGTCTTGCACGCGAACGACGCCACTGGGATGACTACCGACCGACGATCAACGTCGTCATACTGGCGGTGACCTACCAAGATCAGTATCTCGGTACGGTAAGCCGCACGGGATGCGGCTCTGTGTTCCCGTTCGGTGATCACGAAGCTGACGGCGCGTTATCCAGCCCCCGAAGAACTTCTGCGGCGCTGCACCAGAAGGTGGCAGCAGCGGCAGACCTCACTTCACAGCCCACGGCGTCATCAGTCACCCATGGGTCATGTCGGCCCTCGTCGTCGCGATGGTCGTCGCGACGCCACGCTATGGCGCGGACGGCGCCTCCCAGCGGCCGGGGAACCGGTACTGCTCCGGGCCCGGTATACGGTCAACGGCGATCTCGCGGTGCCGGCCGAGTGCTGCGGTGCCAGCGCGCCCGATCAGGTGGTCAACTCCCACTGCCCTCGGGCGAACACGACGAGCGTGCGGCCCTTCTCGTCGCGTCGCTCCGCGGCATAGTGGTAGCGGCCGGGCTGCCAGCCGTCCCGTTGCGCGACCGCGCCAAGATTGGCCACCGCCCACTGCTGCCAGGCGCCCGACTCGTCCGGCAGCGGTTCCGGGGCCTCGCATGCCACATCGGTGAAGGGGTGGAAGTTTCCGCGCAACCCGGTCCACATCGATACGTCGAGCCACACCGTGTCCATGTCGACTCCCGCCTGCTGGTCATCGCCGCCGTTGGCATCCTAGGCTCTGCTAATCCAGCCGCTGAGCATCGCTGCGGGGTGAGTATCCGGGCGGGGCGAGCAGCCGCCCGCCGCGCCACCTGATCGGGTGTCAGGCGTCGAGCAGGTCTGAGCGGCCGGCGGCTTCCAGGCGGGCGCGGTACGGTCCGAACAGCCCTTTGGTCAGCGGGAGCATCTTGAGCAGCTTCGCGACCGGTCCCTTGGTCCGCACCTGACCCTTGGCCAGCGCGACGGGCAGCACGACCTTGCCCAGCCAGAAGCGGTTGCCGGTGTCGGCGGTCATGAAGAGCTCGAGGTCCGGGTCCGGCCCGTTGCCGGTGCCGGTGTAGAGCGCCGCGGCAGGCAGGTCCACCGTGATCACCGCGTCGGGGTCGGTGTAAGTGATGCGCAGGATCACCCCGGACGGGCGCAGCTTCGCCACCAGGTCGTCGTCCTCGAAGCTGTGGCGAAACACTCCGCCAAGGAACTCGTACACCTCGGCCTCGTCGCTGAACGCCGCCACGTCGCCTCCGCTCGTTCGATGAAATGTCGACCGGCCCAGTGTGTCGACCGGCGCAGTGTGTCGACCGGCGCAGTGTCCCGCACCGATCCGCCGTGCACGACACCGCGGACGGCCGTGCTCGGCCGGTACGGGCTCGCCGACCTCCGCACCCACACGTACTCTCTTTCGAAGAGATCAACGCTGGCAGCCTGCCGCCGCCACGTCGCGGCCGACGACTCGCTGTGGGCGGCCGTCGACGAACGGTGCCAGGAGCTGCTGGTGCCGGCGATGGGCGTGGTGACGGGCACGTTCGAGCGGTTCGAGGACCGGGACCCGCCGTTCGACGTGGACATGAACGAGATGGCCGAGTACGCGATGGACAAGGTGGGCCGCAGGCTCGAGGCCGCCCGCGGGGCGAACCTGCGCGACATCGACGCCGACGCGTCCCCGGAGCAGCTCGAGGAGCGCTTCCACGCCGAGGATCAGCAGGCGCTCGCGGCCGCGAGCTGACCTGCCGATTCTCTCGAGCGCGGCGGAGCCACAGCAGCTCGCCCCGGTGGCGCGGCTGTGATCCCCGGCCGTGGGACTACGCGGGGCCCCGGGGTCGCGGCAACATGGGTCCTCTCCCCGGACGGTCGGCCACTTCCACCTCGCGCGCGATGCGGCGAGAGGACGTCAGCCGGTCCAGGGCCGGAGTGCGGGCGCCGCCGCAGGCCCGTCCGAGGTTCGTGGCCATGGCCGTCGAAGCCGAGGCAGCCCGCCGGTCTCCCGCCCGATGGTGGGCCAGGGCCGCGGACGCGGCGGCATCGGCCGCCGGCAGCAGTGCGCCCACGTCCTCGAAGCCGGCCGCCACCTCGTCCAGCCGCCGGCCCGAGCCGGCGACCAGGCCCTCGGCGTGCTCGGCGAACAGCACCGCCAGGCGGCCGTCGATCAGTCCGGCGAGCTGATGCAGCCGCGCCGCCACCTCGCCTGCCTTCCCGAGCAGCGCCACGGCGTGCAGCGCGGTCGCCTCGGCCGCCCGCATGCCACGGTCTGCCGCGATGCGTGCGGCCTCCCGAGCGCCGGCCAGCGCGGCGGATCCGGGAACCTCGGTGGCGGCCTGCCATGCCTGCGCCAGCAGCATCTGCGGCTCGAACACGACCGTGGCCGGCAGCCGCGTCGACGCGGTCCCGGTGAGCAGTTCCTTCGCGATTCGGCCGTCACCGAGCAGAGCCCGCGCCTGGGCCAGCTGGGCCGCGCACTGCGCCAGCAGGCCGGCGGGGTCCTGCCGGCGGAAGCCGGCCAGCGCCTCGGTCAACCACCTGACAGCCCCGCGGAGGTGCCCGCTCTCGAGCGCGGCCCATCCCCTGTGCAACGCCGAGACCGCGTCGCCGGCCCACTGCGGTCCTGCCATGCCCCGCTCGTGCAGCTCGACGGCCCTGCTCCCGAGCTCGGCGAACCGCCCTGCCACGGACAGTGCGAGGAGCTCACCCCGCGCCAGTGCCAGCCGGGCGAACGTGGCGCCGGGTTCGGTCGGCGTGTCCGCCAGCGCCGCCCACCCGGTCTCCACCGCGGTGAGTGCATCCGCGGTCCTGCCGATCATCGCCAGCCCGGACGCGACCGCCGCGGCCGCCAGCGACCGTCCACCCTGACCGATCCCCGTCCCGAGCTCGACGGCGTCGCGTGGTCGGCCGGACTCGAAGGCGAGCAACGCGCGGGTCGCGAGGAGTAGATTTCGAGCTCCGTCGTCGGTCACCACCCCTTCCGCGGCCGCCAACGTCGACTCCGCGTCGGTTGCCCGTCCCAGACCGCGAAACAGGTTGACCGCCCGCAGCATCGCCAGGCGCGACCGGTCGTCGTCGGACGCGACACCTCGGGCGAGGGCGACCGCGATCCGTTCGGCCTCTGCGTGTCGCCCCCGCCAGTGCACGGCCTCGAGCAGCGCGAGGTGTCCGCTGACGCCACCGCCGACATTCACCGCGGCCAGGGCGAGCCGTTCGGCAAGAACATGGTCGAGCACCGCGTTCGCGTGGCCGGCGGCCTCGGTGAGCAGCCCGGCGTCGAGACCGGTCCGGGCGCTGTCCACGGCCATCCGGCCGACCCTCAGCAGCCCCTCGCGCGAGGGGTGCCGCGTGACCTCGCAGGCCAGCTCCCGCTGGATCAGGCTCGCGATGGCTCCGGGCACCTCGGCGCGCACCACCTCGGCGTAGAGCGGGTGGGCGACGCGGGCTTCGGCGCGGCGTCCGGCCCGGTGCAGGGTCACGAAGCCCCGACGCTCGAGCGCAGCCACTGCGTCGCTGGTGCCCGACCCGTCCAGCGGCTCCAGCCGCAGCGGGTCGCTGATCGCGATCGTCTGCAGCACCGCCCGCTCCCGGGGGCCCACGCTGTCCAGCTCGGCGAGCACGATCTCAACCAGGCGCGACGGTGAGCACATCTCGCCGTCCCACCGCCAGAGCCCGTCCTGCAGGTGGAGGTGGCCGCCCGCCCGCCCGCCCGCCACGAGCTCGCGGAGGAACAGTGGATGGCCACGGCTCAGTCGCCACAGGCGCTCGCCGGTGCGCGTATCGATGTTCCCGCCGAGCATGGTGGCCACCAGCCGGTCGGAATGGCCGCGGACGAGCGGCTGGAGCTCCAGGCGCGTGGCCACGCCGTCCTTCCACAAGGCCGCCAGCTGGTTGGCCACCGGCAGGCCGGGGCGCATGGTGAGGACGAACGAGACGCTGCTGCTGATGGCAAGGTGCTGCACCAGCATCACGGACAGCTCGTCGAGCAGGTGCGCGTCGTCGATCCCGACGACGAGCGGATGGCCGTGACCCGCGGCATCGATCGCCGACATCGCCCGCTGCAACAGGGTGAAGGGGTTCTGCGCGGCATCGGTCGGCGGAACGAGGTGGGCCATCGCGCCGAGCGGCACAGCGGAGGCGGCAACCGTGCCGGTGGCCCAGCGAGTCTCCCGGCCGGCGTCCCGCGCGCGGGCCAGCGCCTCCCGCGCGAGTCGCGTCCGGCCGACGCCGGGCGCACCGAAGACGATCACGCTACGAGCGACGTCGGCGACCAGGGCGTCGAGGATGGTCCGGCACTCGGCCTCGCGACCGGTCAGGGTCCAGGGGTTGGCCCTGTCGCCGGTGTTCGCCGGGGTCGAGGTGATCGGGTACAGCGTATCGGGCCTTGCGCGTCGCGGTCCGGCTTCGGTCGGCCGCCTGCCGCTGACTCCACGGCCCCGGTCGGAGTGATCCCTTGCAACGTTCAACGTCGTTTCCCATCTCGATGTGCACGCCTCTGCTCCGGAGCAGAGCGTGAAAAGGCAGGTGCGGAGCGTCTGCTGACCGGTGGCGGTCGGCAAGGGGCGGATCAGCCCGGTCGCTCGGATGGGGAGAGGAACATCCACGCCGGTTTCCCGGCATGTTCAGAACGCACCCTGCCCAGGAGCAAGGGCAACATCAGCAAGGCGATGGCCGGGAGGAGGCCCATGACAACCCCGCTGCCGCTCTGCCCCGCGAACCCGAGGCCACTTCCCGACGTGCTGATCGGCATGGCGGGTACAGGTGTCGACGGCATCTGGGTGGGCGTATCGGCTGGGTCGAGGACGGCGCCGCTGATCGCGCCAGGGGCGACGCCGATGCGGGCCGCGGTGCCCGGCGGTGTCGAGGTGGTCGGCTCTGCGGATGGCCTGCCGGCGCCGACCAGGGCGATCCGAGCGGGAGTCGACGGTGTCGCGGTGTCGCGGGTCAGCTCCCCGCTCGGCTCAGCCGAGATCGTCGGTGGAGCAGACGCAGGAGGTCGGGGCGCCTCCCGCGGTATGACCGCGAGCCGGTGTGCCGTCGGGGCGAGGTGCTCGTCCGACGCGTCGTCGATAATGGTGACGACCGTGGCGATGACGGGGGAGTCGGTGGTGGAGGCGGCGGACGCTGCCACCTGGTCCATGAGTGCGCCAGCTCGCTCGATCGTCGACCCGGCGGGACCGATCCCGATCCCGATTCCGTCGTCGTCGGTTCCGGAGGCGTCGGTCTCGTCGTCGTCATTCCCGCGCTGGTGCTCACCGAGGTCGCTCGTCCACTGGTCCGCGGACTCCCCGACCTCGCCGGAGTCCGACGAGAGGGTGGACGACACCGCATCGGCGGCGTCTGCCCCGATGTTCGTCACTGCGCTCACCGCGGAGCCCCCGTCGCTCAACACCGAGCCCCCGTCGCTCAACACCGAGCCCCCGTCATCCGATGAGACGTCGTCGTCGGCATGGGCGGCCGAGGCCAGCAGGACGCCGATGACCAGGAAGGCGCAGAGTGTCACGACGGCCAGCAGCGCGCTGCGTAGGCAAACCGCGGTACACGCTTTCCATATGTCGATGGCCGTCGCCCCCGACGCCTCGTCACCTTCTCTGCAAGTCGTCCCCTCGGCGACGACCGGCAGCTGACCTGCAAGTTTCATACTGTGGTCCAGCGTCGACGTCAAGGCGGCCGCCCGGTCAGGCCTGCGGGTGCGCGAGCCGGACCTTTGCCGTACGTGCTCAACTGCGGCTCGGCTCGCACCACCGCCGGGGGCCGCTGCGGGGACGACCCGGCCGCCGGTACTGTCCGTGAGTGATCACGGGGATCGTGGTGGGTGCCGGCCCGAACGGGTTGGCCGGGGCTGTCACCCTGGCGCGCGCGGGTCTGCGGGTCACGGTCCTCGAGGCCGCCGACACCATCGGCGGAGGCACCCGCACCAGCGAGCTGACCGTTCCCGGGGTGTTGCACGACCACTGTTCCGCGGCCCATCCGTTCGGGCCCGGCTCGCCGTTCCTGCGCACCCTCGGGCTGGAGCGCCACGGCCTGCGGTGGGCCTACCCGGATGTCGATCTCGCGCACCCGATGGACGCCGGCCCGGCCGGGGTGATGGTGCGTTCGCTCGAGGACACGGTGGCCGGGCTGGGCGCGGACGGTGCCCCATGGCGCCGGCTCTTCGGCCCATTGGTCGAGCATTTCGACGCGCTGTGCGAGGACCTGCTCCAGCCGGTGATGCACCTGCCGCGCCACCCCGTACGGCTTGCGCCCTTCGGTCTACAGGCCCTGCAGCCCGCTGTCCTGACGGCGCGCCGGTTCGGCACCGACCGGGCCCGGGCGCTCTTCGCCGGCACGGCCGCACATGCGTTCCGTCCCTTCGCCCGCCCGACCAGCGCCGCTGTGGGCCTGATGCTCATGGCGGCCTGCCACAGCTACGGCTGGCCGGTCGCCCGCGGCGGCTCCCGGGCGATCACCGATGCGCTCGCAGCGGACCTGCGTGCCCACGGTGGGACGATCGAGACCGGGGTGCGGGTGCGTTCACTGCACGAGCTCCCATCCGTGGACGTGGTGCTGCTCGACCTGGCGCCGAGCGTCGTCGCCGACATCGCCGGGGACCGGCTACCCGCCCGCGTCGGCCGGGCCTACCGGCGCTACCGGCACGGGCCGGGTGCGTTCAAGATCGACATGGCCGTCCAGGCCGGGGTGCCGTGGGCCGACGAGCACTGCGCCCGGGCCGCGAACGTGCACCTCGGCGGCACCTTCGAAGAAGTCGCGCACACCGAACGGGAGATCCACCGCGGCCGGATGCCCGAGCGGCCGTTCGTGCTCGTCGGGCAGCAGTACCTGGCCGATCCGAGCCGGTCGGCCGGGGACATCCACCCGATCTGGGCCTACGCGCACGTGCCGCACGGCTATTCCGGTGACGTCACCGAGGCGATCGTGGCGCAGATCGAGCGGTTCGCGCCCGGGGTGCGGGAGCGCATCGTCGCGACCGTTGTGCGCTCCACCCGGGACATGGAGGCCTACAACGCCAACTACGTGGGCGGCGACATCATCACCGGGGCGAACACGATGCGCCAGGTCGCCCTGCGGCCACGGGTGGCGCTGGACCCCTACAGCACCGGGATCCCCGGGGTCTACATCTGCTCGGCCGCGTCCCCGCCCGGCGCCGGTGCGCACGGGATGTGCGGGGCGAACGCGGCGGCTTCCGCGCTGCGGCACCTGGGTGTTCGGGGTGACCGTCGTGAGAATCGACGACCCTAGCACTGCAACCGCACTCGTCGTCCACCCTCGGATCATTCGGGACGGGTGAACGTGTCCAGTGCCTCCCGCCGTACGTCGGGGTCGTCGTGCTTGCGCAGTGCTGCGACGAGCTCGCGCCACGGCTCGGGCCAGCCGGCAGCCGAGCCCGCGGTCCGGGCCAGTGCCAACACCAGTGGTGCGGCATCGGAGCGCAGGTTCTCGGCCACCGCGAGCATGGCGTCGCCCGGGACCCGGGTCACCACGGTGCGCAGCGCCGATGCCACGAGGTCAGCGGCGTGCCAGGCCAGCTTCGGGGTCGTCGCCAGCGCGGCCACCGCCCGCAGATCCGGCGCCTCCGAGGAGAACGCCGCCACCGCCGCTGTCACTGCCAGCTCCACCGCCACCGCCCGGTAGGCCGCCACCTCGCCGAGGAGGGCGGCCACCGCCGATGCGGTGGGGCGGGCGGAGGTGGTGTGTGCGCCGACCTCCCTGGCCAGTGCAAGCACGCGCTGGCGGGCCGGTAGGTCACGGTCGGCACCGGACGTGTCGGGAGCCGACAGCAGCCGGCGGATCGCGGTGAGAACCGGCGCCGGGTCGGCAACGGCCACCAGCGCGGTCAGCGCGAGCCGCCAGTTCGGGGTCGCGTCGAGGTCGGTGACCAGGTCGATCAGAAGCTCCGAACCCGTGTCGTCCCACCGGCTCCACGCGGGCAGCGCGAGCAGGCCGAGCCGGGCCGTGTCCGGCTCGGACGCCGCCGCAACCGCCCGCACCAGCCCGGCGTACCGCGAACGGTGGCGTACGGCCAGGGATTGCGGCGCGACGGCCACCACGGCCGCCGCGACAGCATTCTCGGCCCCGGCCGCCGCTGCCAGCAGCTCCCACGACTGCGGCTCGTCGGGCAGCAGGCGCGCGGCCGACACGACCGCGCGCCGGACGTCGCGGTGCTGGACCGGCGCGTGAAACACCGTCGCGAGCAGGTCGGCCGCGTCCGGTACGCGGTGCGCGGCGCAGAGCCGCACCGCCTCCTTGCGCGAGGTGACCTTCCGCCCGGCGAGCACAGGTGCCAGCAGCGTGCCCAGCCGCTCCGGCGGAACGAACCGCGCGCACCGCGCAGCCGCGTACACCGCTACCCGCGCCCGGTCGGTGTCGGCGAACGCCAGCAGGTCGGGCAGGACGTCGACGGGCTCGTCGGTCCACGCGAGTGCGGCCAGCGCCGCTTCGGCCACCCTGACGTCGATCGCGCCGGCGAACCCGCGCAGCACCTCCGCCGAACCCGGCACGCCGCGCAGCTGATGCAGCGCCTGCGCCCGCTCGTACACCTGCACCCCGGTTCGGCCGGCCAGCTTGGCCAGCAGGCGCATGTACTGCGCGCACTGCCTGGGCAACCAGCGGTGGAAGCATCCGGAGAACGGCGGGATGAACCGCACCCGCCGGGGCAGGAACCGCCCGTGCAGCGACTTGGTGAACACCTCGTCGAGCAGGTCGGTCCGGCGCGATCCCACCGCTGCCTGCACGGCGGGCAATGTGATCGTCGATCGGTCGCTGCGCAGCACGGTCTCGACGCGCTGGTCCCGGGTGGCGGACGGGGCCAGCCACAGCTCGATCGCCCGGCGGACGGTGTGATCGTCGGTCGCGCGTCGCGCCTGGTCGACGTACTCCTGGAGCCCTGGCATGTGCCAGGCCCGCCGACGCAGGCCCGCCGCCAGCGACAGCGCCACCACGAACTGTCCGCGTCGCGCTTCGCTGATGATTCGCGGCCGAAGTGCGGCGAACACCTCGTGCTCGGCGCCGCGCGGAAGCAGCCGGTCCATCCCGGACAGGTCCAGCCACGACGACCGGTCGCCGAGCTGCTCCAGCGTCGCAAGGCCGCAGTCGACCAGCTCGGGCCGCCGGGACGCGGCGCCCTCCCCGATCAGCCGGGTGGCCAGGGTGCGGATCGCCCCCTGACACAGCCATGACATGTCCCGCGCCCGGACGGCATCGGCGACCAGGGTGGTCAGCACGGGCGCGTCGACCGGTCGGAACAGCCACGGCGGCACCGCTGCCAGCGCGCCCAGTGCCGCCGCGTGAACCGGCTCCTGCTCGCCTCGCAACCGGGTCAGCGAGGCCAGCAGGGCGCCGAAGTGCTCCGGTTCACCGGTGGCCGCGCCCGCGGCGATGTAGAGGCGGTAGCCGTCGGCGCGCTCGTCGGCAGTGGCGCGTGCGGTCGCGGCGGCCAGCACCGGTACGGCGCTGTCCCACTCCGTGCGGGCGATGACCTCGAGCCGGGTCCGCGGGTCGTCGGCGACGCTGTGCAGCGCGAGCAGGCGTCGCGCCTCGGCGGTCCGCGCGGCAGCGGGCAGCTCGTCGAGCGCCGCCAGTGGCACACCGGTGCTGGCGAGATCACGCTCGCCCACCGCGCCCGCGTACACCGCGGCCCGTCGCGACGGCGGCAGCACGTGCAACAATCCCACGAGCTGGTCCCCGCTCAGCACCCGGGCCAGCGCCGTGAGCTCGGTGTCCCGCGCACCCAGCAACGCCCGCCACAGCCCGCGGCTCGCCGGGATCGAGCCGACCCGCCGCGGGTCCAGCAGTACCCGCAGC
>JBOHEP010000624.1:0-4058 GCA_050701075.1 Pseudonocardia sp.
GCGTCGGGCACCACGACGGGCACGGCCGTGGCCGGGTCCTCGCCGGTGACGCCGCCGCGGTGCAACGCGGCGAGGACGAGCAGGGCTGGCCGCCGCGCGGGCCGAGGGACGGGTCGGGGGCCGACCGGCGAAGCTGACCGGGACGAAACTGGCCCACGCCCGCAAGCTGCGCGACGGCAGCGAGCACACCGTGTCAGCCATCGCGGAGATCGTGGGGGTTTCGCGGGCCACGGTCTACCGGGCACTCGACGACCGAATGTCGGGCGCGTCCGGCGACATGCAGCCGGTCGTCGGGTGAGTTGGGCCGCCCCGGTTGGCTCCGCTGTGCACGTGGGAGTGGGTGAGCGCGCGCATGGACGTCGGTGATGGTGTCGCGCTGGCCCCAGCGCTCACCGCGCTGTGGGGGTCGAGCCACCGCTGCGCCACAAGGCCTGCCGATCTCCGGCGTTCGTGTTCGACTTCGATACCTCGAATTGACGAGGTGTACGTACCCGCCCCAGCGGGTATCAAGGGTTACCCGTCAACAATCGTGGATCAAGGGCCACGAGAAACGCCTAACCTAAGGGGCGCCATGGGGCAAGGGGAGGATGACCGGCTCGTAGCGGGTGCCGTTGATGATCCTGATAGTGGGCAGAGGCGGCTAGAGCCGCGTCCGGACGGCGACGCTGACTCGCCCGCGCCGCCAACGCTGAATCACGAGAATCGGGCCGCAGCAGGCAACGATGACGACCCTGGCGGTCGGCGCAGACGAAACAACCCGAGCGTCGACGGCGATGCCGACCGGAGCCGGGGCCGGGACCGTGCGCGGAGATCTACGTATATCGGGGCTCTCGCGACTGGAGTCGGCGTCGTGTCCGGCTTCATCCAGATCAGGGAGGCGGACTCGTTCACCATCGGCCTCAGCCGTTGGTCTCGCGACCTTCCTCTTCGTCGGGTTGGGACTTTGGGCGGTTCGCCGGGAGCGGCGCGGTACACGAGTCGACTCAGTGTTGGTTGCGCTGATGTGCGCGGTCCTGATCGCGCAGCTGATGATCTCCGCGGGTCTCCGCGGGTTCACGTTGGGCCGACTGGACGGTCTCGGCCAGAGCAGCGACGCTGAGTATCGCCGCGGCTTGAGCGCCGGTCAGCAGGAGAAGATCCGAACGGTCCCCCTCGCCGTCTACGTCTCCACCGACGCCGACGACATCGCACTTGGCGCGCCGGCGGTCGTGCTCGGCCTGGTTGGGGCGGAGCCTCCCAACGCCTACAAGGCCCGCACACGCTCGGGTTCGGCTACCCACCAGGCGTCGGCGCTCCCGACGGGACGCACCTCGTGCATGACCTGTACTGCACAGGCAGGGGCAGCACTACCCCCTGCGCCGGTGCGCGCCGTTCGCACTACCTGACGCAAGACCAGAACGGGCCGACGCCTTGGAATAAGGCACCGGACGAGACGAGGGCAGTGGCCTGGCTCTTCTCGGCCGGTGCCGACGGGTCGTGCGGCGAGGGCCGCGAGCCCGTCTACCGCTTCGAGGGGACCTCTCCGACAGGGGCGAAGGTGTTTGATGTCGGCTTGGCAGATCAGGGAGGCGGCCTGAAGCGAAGCGAACTGCTCGGTTGTGTCAAACCAGCGTGACGAGGGCTGTGCTGATCAACCGGGGCATGCCCAGGCGGACCGTCGCGCTTCGGCACGAACCAGGCCAGACCGCGCGGGAGTCAAGTTATCGCTGCGCCGACAGCTCGGTACAGGCAGTTCTGGTCGGCCAGGACGCCGCGCGGCTCGCAAGCTAAGTGCGCCGGCCGGCCCGACGTTGCGAGAACCACACCGGCCGACGCCTGTCCATCGTGCACGTGAACCCCGCCGAGCTGCCTCCCGGCGGGCCGGCTGACCAGCTTCCTGGCGCGCCAATGCCGCGCCTCGACTACCGTGCGGGGGGACGCAAAGAAGCGCCCCCGCGCCGCTACCAAACGGCCGGGGGCTGGACCGCGATGAGGCTCGGACATGGACGATCGTAGCGTGCCGTCTGGGGACGACCAGGCCATCGGCCAGCGAGCGCGGCGCATCCGCACCCGGCGTGGCCTGTCGCTGGACACCGCGGCCGGCCTGGCCGGGATCAGCAAGCAGTACCTGTCCAAGCTGGAGACCGGGCAACGCCGGTTCATCCGGCGGGGGCTGCTGGAGGATCTGGCGCATGCGCTGGGTTGCTCCGGGGCGGACCTGACCGGACAACCATATCTGGCACCGGACCGGCAGAGCGTCGAGGCCGCCTCGGCACTCTCGGACATCAGCGTGACGCTGCACGACGCCACGCTCAATGATGTACCCGACGTGCCGGCCCGGCCGCTGCCGCAACTGGTGTCCGCCGCCGCGCAGGCTCATGCGCACGTCGACGATGCCCGTTACGGCGCGGCCAGTAGCGGGCTTGGTGCGTTGTTGACCGAGCTGCATGTCCACGCGGTCAGGGGCAGCTCTGAGGACCGCCAGGCAGCGTTGGCCGCGCTGGCGGAGGCTTGTCAGGTGGCGTTCAACCTGGCCAAGAGGACGGGCCGCGCTGAACTGGCGGTAGCGGCGGCACATCGGGGTTGCGATGCGGCGCGGCTTGCCGAGCGCCCAGACCTGCTCGGGATGATCGCGACGAGCCGGACGATCGGGCTGATGCGCCTGGGTGCCCGATGGCGTGCCGTGTCGGTAAGCGCCGAGACACTCGCAGAGCTGTCCGCGCTGCCGGGGCCGAAGCCGGATGACACCGCCGTCGGCGAGGCGCGGGGGATGCTGCACCTCGTGTCCGCATTGGCGGCGGCCCGCGATGGCCGGGCTGGTGACGCCAGCACGCACCTTGACGAAGCCCGCTCGCTGGCCGCCCACACCGGCGAGCGGAATCACTTCCTCTACCACTTCGGCCCATCGAACGTAGCTGCCTGGGAGCTGTCCATAGCGGTGGAAAGCGGCACCGGCGCTGACGCCGCCGAGCGTTTCGCGGCCGCCCCGGTTGACCTGTCCGTATTCGGCAGCAAGGCGCGAGAGTCCTTCGTGCTCTTCGACCTGGCCCGTGGCTGGCTCCAAGCCGAGGGCTTCCGGGACGGTGAGGCACTGCGGGCGCTGGACACCGCCGACCGGATCGCGCCATTGCAGGTGCGCAACGACCCGATCGCCCGCGACCTGGTGTCCGACTTGGACCGGCGGGCGCGTCGGCGGGTGTGGGAGCTGGACTCGCTCAAACGCCGTCTCGGGGTCGCCTGAGCTTGGGTCGCCTGGTGGGCGACATCCGCGCCGCGCTCGCTCCTAGTGTCCCTCGGCGTGATCAAACGCGCACGCGGTGGCGACGCCATCATGGGTGTCCTGGCCTACTGGCTGGCGGTCCGACGCGGTAACCGCACCCTGCGTCGTGCTCGCCAGGCACGCGCGCGCCGGGAGGTGAGCGCGGCCAGCGAGGCGCCGGCCCGGCCTGGACCGGGGCCGCTAGCTCACCGCCGTCGCTTGCCCCGAGCCCGATGCCGACCAGAGCCGGTGGCCATGGTCACGACGACGATGATCCACGTTCCGGCACTCACCCCGGTGCCGGCCACCTAGTGTGCACCGTTGTACACGTGGCTGGGCACCGGTCCTGACCTGCCCCGGACGCCCCGCCGTGTGGCTATCGGGGTGGCTATGGTGCACAGCCGAACCCTCGCGGCGGCGTTTCCGCGGCTCGAACCCCGGAACGGCGCCGCGACCATGCTGGCTGCGTGACCGGGCAGGCGAGCGCGTAGACAACCCCGGCGTCGACCAACAGGGTTGCCGGGTGCGGGGTGGACGCCGTCCCGGCCGCTGGCCGCGCACCGGGGCGTCACCGGCCACCGGTGGCCGGCTCGTCGGCGGTCAGGCCGAGGTGTTCGCGGTGGGCGAGTGTCAGCCGGGCGGTCTCGGCGGGGCGGCAGCCGCGGCAGCCGCTCGGCCTCGGCGCAGTCGGCGCACAACGTCATGTAGCCGACGCCGAGGACAGTCTCGATGGTACCCACCGCGAGGGGCGGATCGGCGGCCCAGCTCGGGCAGCCCGGCGAACACGGCTCGCCGGCCGGGGCGCCGCACAGGTCGGGCG
>JBOHEP010000625.1:0-17866 GCA_050701075.1 Pseudonocardia sp.
GCATCGCCGCGGTGATCGCGACGACATCCGGGCGCCGCGCCCCGAGCTCGACCATCTCCTCGGCGAACACACTGGTCCAGCCCCGTTGAGCGGGACCGGTGGGCAGCCCGGTCTCCGGGTCGAACGCCGCCGGGCTGTGCATCTGCTCGGCCTCATCGTTCTCCGCCGGCAGGTAACCGTTGCCCTTACGGGTGACCGCATGCACGATGACCGGTCCGCCGAAACGCCGGGCACGACGCAGCGCGGATTCCATCGCGGCGATGTCGTGGCCGTCGACCGGCCCGAAGTACTTCAGACCGAGGTCGCTGAACAGCTCCTGCGGACTGATCGCGTCCTTGATCCCGGCCTTGAGCGCATGCAGGCCGGCGTAGACGGCGCGACCGACCACGGGCGTACGGAACAGCGTGTGCTTGCCCGCCTCCAACACCCGCTCATAGCCGGGCTGGAGCCGCAGCGACGCCAGCCGGTCGGCGAGCCCGCCGATGGTCGGCGCGTAGGAACGGCCGTTGTCGTTGACGACGATGATGACGTTGCGGTCCGTGCCGGCGATCCCGTCCGCGCCGGGCCGCCCGACCGTGTCCACCGCGCCGAGCCTTCGCCCGACCGTGTCCACCGCGCCGGGCCTTCGCCCGACCGTGTCCACCGCGCCGGGCCTTCGCCCGGCGGCGATGTTGTTGAGGGCCTCCCAGGCCATCCCACCGGTGAGCGCGCCGTCGCCGATCACGGCCACGACGTGGCGGCGCTGCCCGGTGAGCGCGTACGCGCGGGCCAGACCGTCGGCCCAGGACAGCGACGTGGACGCGTGGCTGTTCTCGACGTGGTCGTGCTCGCTCTCGGCCCGGCACGGGTAGCCCGACAGGCCGCCGGTCTTCTTGAGCAGCTCCCAGCCGTCCTGGCGACCGGTGAGCAGCTTGTGTACGTATGCCTGGTGCCCGGTGTCCCAGATCAGGGTGTCGCGCGGGGAGTCGAAGACCCGGTGCAGCGCGATGGTCAGTTCGACGACCCCGAGGTTCGGCCCGAGGTGGCCACCGGTGCGCGACACCGTGGTCACCAGCGAACCGCGGATCTCGGCGGCCAGCTGGACGAGCTGATCCGCCCGGAGGCGTTTGAGGTCGGCTGGGCCACGGACGCTTCGCAACACGTTCACGAGGCCAGTTTAGGGACCTTCGGGACGGGCGCGTTCCGGGCGACGACCGGCGGTGCCGATACGCGCTCCGCGGATGGCGCGCGGTGCCGATGCGAGCTCCGCGGACGCTGCGCACGGTGCCGAAACGGGCCGGGCACGAGCGCCTCCCCGTCATCCGCGCGAAGCTTCGATCACCGCCCGTGCCCGGGGTCGGGAGGTTGCCCACCCACCCGCACGGAGTTGCGGCCGGCCCGCTTGGCCGCGAAGAGCGCGGAGTCGGCCACTTCGAGCAACGTCTGCAGGTCGCCGCCGTGCTCGGGGAACCTCGCGCCGCCGATGGAGACACTGAGACCGCCCACGATCATCGGCCCGTCCGGCGTCGGGGCCTGCACCCGCAGCTCGGCGATCCGGTATCGGAGTCGTTCGGCGACGGCCTCCAGCGCCGAGCCGTCCCCACCGGTTCCGTCGAGCCGCGGGGCATCCAGGCCGGGCAACAGCACCACGAACTCCTCGCCACCGAACCGACCCACCAGATCCCGGTCCCGGACCTCGGACCGCAGCGCGGCCGCGACCGCGAAGAGCACCTGGTCGCCGACGAGGTGGCCGTGCTTGTCGTTGACGGCCTTGAAGTGATCGAGGTCGAGGATCAGCGCCGCGGCGGACTGGCGCTGACGGCCGGCCCGGTGCAGCTCGCGCTCCGCCCGGACGTGCCAGGCCGCAGCGTTGAGCAGGCCGGTCTTGCCGTCGGTGCTGGCGGCTTCCTCCAGGTGGCGCACCAGGACGGCTCGATGCAGCACGAGCAGCGGCGGCAGCAGCAGCACGACGAGCAACGGGTTGAGCGCGAAGGCCACCGCGGCCACCGCACCGAGGCACAGGGTGGCGACCTCCAGCATGATCTCGTCCCAGTCCCAGGGGATCGTGACGCCATCGGCCCGTCGGGTGTTCAAGGCGATGACGCCGACGACGAGACCGATGTTGACCATCGCGTAGATCAGCAGTGCAGCGGCGAGCGCAGCGAGCTCGCGGCCGCCCCCGAGGACCCGCGCGGGATCACCGGAGCTGACGTGGGTGACGACGGCCGAGGCCGCGAGGCAGGCCAGGACGACCGCCGAGGTGCTGAACATGTGCCGGTAGATCGGCACCCGGGGCCGCCACGCGCGCCACCACAGGTGGGTGAGCACGACGAGCGCGACGAGCGCGGCGTAGGCGGGTGGCAGTATCACCGCGCCGGCGAACGTCCAGACCGAGCTGAGATCGACGTGCAGGGTGTCGGTGACCCGGCGCCGGATCCGTTCGACCCCGACCGCGATCTCCGTGTGCGCGACGCCGAGCAGGCTGAGCACGACGGCACTGCGGACGCCGACGGGTGACCATGGTCCGATCAGATGGACAGCGACCAGCGCAACGGTGGTGATCTCGACGATCAGTACCGCCATCAGGGCGCGCCCGGAGAGACTCCACACCGCCCATCGGGCGACCGAGAGGCGCCGAGCCGGCAGGCCCGGCCTTCTGTTCTCACCCTGCTCTGTCGCCATCAGCACTCTCAGTCATTCCGGAGCCGTTCCGGCAGTCGATCCGGGAGTCATGCACAACAAAGCGTAGTAGGCCATCTGCATTAACGCCACTGCGGTATAGATGGCTCTCTGCTCCGAAGGAGCGATACACCTTGTTCCACAGGCCTGCGACCGCCACCCTGATGGTCGACGCCCATAGGAGGACGAATGCGCAACGTCACCTGGTGACAGTCTCATCCGCCAACCAGCGGCACGGCCCCGGTGAACGCGGGCCCCCGTCGGATCTGGCCAACCGCCACGCGACGGCGCCGCCAAGCGACAGTAGCGACCCCACCGCACCGCTCACTGCGATAGCGGTCGCCGGATTCGACACGTCAGCGAGCAGACCACCGGCCAGCACCGCCACACCCTGTGCGGCGATGATTCCCGACGCCGCGACCCCGAGTGCTCGGCCGCGCACGGCGTCCGGCGTCGACCGCACGAAGCAGACCTGGGCCTGCATCAGGTAGGCGCTGGAGAGCAGCCCGGACAGGCCCCACAGCACGAACGCGACCGCGGTGCCCGGCCGCATCTGGCAGACCAGAAGCGGCAGCCCGGCGCCGACGGCGAGCACGCCGATGAGTCGGGATCGCACGTCAGCCGGGACGAATCGGACGAAGAGCCAGACTCCGATCACGCTGCCGACCGGGTGCGCGGCCATGAGCAGCCCGACGGCCGCCGGACCGGCACCGACCTGCGCCGCATACGGCGCGGCGAGCGCCTCCGGGACGATATAGCACCCGACCAGCCAGGCCAGTATGACCAGCGCCCGACGCCGGGGATCAGTGAAGATCACCCAGATTCCGGTGAGCACGCCGCGCAGGCCGTGCTCGCTGCTCCAAGGCGCGGGGTCATCGACTGCCACACCCGGCCGCGGGCGGGCGGCGACCCAGATCCGGAGCACGATCGCGGACAGGACGAACGTCGCGGCGTCGATCAGCAGTGCCGTGGAGGGGCTGAGAGCCGCAACGAGTAGACCGCCGGTGGCGAAACCCACGACCTGCGCCGTCTGACCGGTGATGTGCCGTACCGCCAGCCCGCGCTCGTAAAGCTGGCCGGGGAGGACCTCGGGCAGCAGCGCCCCCTGCGCCGCCAGGTGTGGGGAACCGAGCAGGACGACCGCGACGAGCAGGACGCTCAACGCCCACAGCGGCAGGCCGGGCACCGCCATCCCCACCACGAGCGACGCCCGCAGCACGTCCGCGGCGATCATCACCTCCCGGCGGCGGTACCGGTCGGCGACCCAGGCCAGCAGAACCCCGCCCAGGATCGCCGGCAGGAACGTGAGCGCGTAGACCCCGGCCGCCCACGCCGCCGAGCCGGTGCGCCCGAAGACGAGCACCGCGAGCGCCACCCGGGCCAGCTGATCACCGGCCACCGAGAGCAGCTCCGCGACCCACAGCGCCCGGAACTCGGGCAGGCGGAAGACCTGCCCCAAGCCAGCGCGTTCGGTCATCTCCCCCGGCATCCGGCGTGCCTCCCGTCGGGACGGACAGGACGACATGCCGCTGCCCGCCGGAAACGGCTGGAACTTGAGCGTAGGCATACACGTGCGCCAGGTCAGCGGGGCAAGGGCAGACTCCCCCCGAAAGATTGACATCGGCCACCGGCAGTCAGTTTTCCGCATCGGCGTTTGCCTCGGCCGAGGAAAAGGCATTCAGCTGGGTCCGGGCAGCTCCTCCAGCAGGTCGGCCAGGTCGGTGAACTCCACGCCGTGCGCGGCGGCGACCGCGGGCTGCACCACTGCGCCCGCCGCCACGTTGACTCCCGCGGCCAGCGCCGGGTCAGCGGCTGCGGCCGTCGCCAGACCGCGGTCGGCGAGCGCACAGACGTAGGGCAGGGTGACGTTGGTCAACGCCCGGGTCGAGGTGTTGGGTACCGCGCCGGGCATGTTGGCGACGCAGTAGAAGATCGAGTCGTACACGCCGAACACCGGGTCGGCATGGGTGGTCGGGTGGGAGTCGGCGAAGCAGCCGCCCTGGTCGATCGCGATGTCGACCAGTACGGACCCCGGCCGCATCCGGGAGACCAGCTCGTTCGTCACCAGCGTGGGTGCTTTCGCTCCGGGCACGAGCACCGCGCCGATCACGAGATCGGCCCACAGGCACGCGCGCTCCACCTCGTAGGCGTTGCTCATGATCGTTTGCAGGTGGCCGCGGTAGGTGAAGTCGATCTGACGCAGCCGGTTGATGTCGGTGTCGAGCACGATCACCTCGGCCTGGAGGCCCAGCGCGATCGTCGCGGCGTTCATGCCGCAGACCCCGGCTCCGAGCACCGCGATCTTCCCGGCCGGCACGCCGGACACCCCGCCGAGCAGCACCCCCCGTCCCCCGGCCGTACGCTGCAGATGATGGGCGCCGACCTGCGGCGCCATCCGGCCGGCGACCTCGCTCATCGGGGCCAGCAGCGGCAGCGAGCCGTCGGGCAGCCGCACGGTCTCGTAGGCCACGGCGGTGACGCCCGTGGTGACGAGGGCATCGGTGCACTCCTTTGACGCCGCCAGGTGCAGGTAGGTGAAGAGCACCTGGCCGGCACGCAGCCGGTGGTACTCCTCGGGCACCGGCTCCTTGACCTTGAGCACCAGATCCGCACCCCAGACGGCGTCCGTGTCCGGGGAGATCCGGGCGCCGGCGGCGACGAAGTCCTCGTCGCGCAGGGCCGAGCCCGCGCCGGCGTCACGCTCGATGAGCACGTCGTGGCCGCGGGTGGCCAGCTCGAGCACGCCCGCCGGGGTGATCGCGACGCGGTACTCGTGGTTCTTGATCTCTCGGGGTACGCCGATGAGCATGCCTCGATGGTGCCTTAATCCCGCACGCGAAGGTGGGGACGCGGCGATCCGTCGCCCCACCGGACCGCGGCCGTCACGAG
This sequence comes from Pseudonocardia sp., assembly GCA_050701075.1. GTDB lineage: Bacteria > Actinomycetota > Actinomycetes > Mycobacteriales > Pseudonocardiaceae > Pseudonocardia. The sequence continues at coordinate 5,548 of JBOHEP010000625.1, forward strand.
CGCGACGACGGTGGTTCCGGCGGACATGGCGAGTCGATCAGCTGTATGCCCGATCAGCCGGAGACGTGGGCGCCTTGCCCGGCCGCCCGCAACGCCGACCGCAGCACCTCGGCGTGCGCGTCCTGCTCGACGGGATCGACGGTCTTCGCCGCATTCGCGAAGTCGAACGCCGCCATGTCCCACGCCGCGAAGACGTGCAGGTGCAGGTGGGGCACCTCGAACCCGGCGACGATCAGGCCGACCCGAGGCGGGTTCCACACCTGCTGCACCGCGCGCCCGATCACATGCGCGACGGAGTTGAGGTGTGCGACCAGGTCGGGGTCGGCGTCGACCCAGCGGTCGACCTCGTCCCGTGGCACGACCAGGGTGTGGCCGGGGCCCAGCGGGTTGATCGACAGGAACGCCACGGCGCGGTCGTCGGACCAGACGAACCTGCCGGGCAGGTCGCCTCGGATGATCTTCGTGAACACGGTGCTCATCGGCCCGAACCCTATCGCGCACGCTCATCGATCATGGCTCGCACCATCGCAACCACTCGACCGTTGACCGCACCGAGCTCATCGTGTTCCTCCGCCCCCCGTCACCACCTGATCCTGTTGATCCCGCGCCGCGACGGTATCGCCACCGGCGGCGCCGCAGAAGTTCTCCGGGGTCTGGATCATGCCGCCAGCCTCGTGATCGCCGAACGGGAACACAGAGCCGCATCCCCAGATCGGCGGAACCCTCGCCGTGCACGCCGGCCAGGACGGCGGCCGGTCACCACGAGCAGGCCGCTGAGCATCACCCCCGCGACCTGATCCGAGCTGCGCTCGAGCGACCGACCCGGCGGGGCGGATCCGACGCCCGGGTAATCTCTGACTGCCGGGTCCCCGCCGGCACGCGCGAAGACCACCGGGTCCATCCCCACCCAGGGTCCCCCATGTCACAGGAGAACGCATGCGGCCGTGGCCGGGCCACGCCTATCCCTTCGGCGCCACCTACGACGGCGCCGGCACCAACTTCGCGATCTTCTCCGAGGTCGCCGAGCGGGTGGATCTGTGCCTGTTCGCAGCGGACGAACGCGACGACCCGACCGGTGCCGAGACGCGGGTGCGGCTCACCGAGGTCGACGGGTTCGTCTGGCACTGCTACCTGCCCGGTGTCGGACCCGGGCAGCGCTACGGCTTGCGGGTGCACGGCCCGCACGACCCGGCCGTCGGGCTGCGCTGCAACCCGGCCAAGCTGCTCATCGACCCCTACGCCAAGGCCGTCGACGGCCCGGTCCTTTGGGACGAGGCCGCCTTCGGGTACCCCTTCGGTGACCCGGACGAACGCGACGACGTCGACTCGGCGCCGTTCGTCCCCAAGTCGGTGGTGGTCAGCCCGTTCTTCGACTGGGGCTCGGACCGGGCGCCCAAGACCCCATACCACGAGACGGTGATCTACGAGGCGCACGTCCGAGGCCTGACGATCGCCCACCCCGACATCCCCGAGGAGCTGCGCGGCACGTTCACCGGCCTCGCACACCCGGTGATGATCGAGCATCTGCGCAGCGTCGGCACCACGGCCGTTGAGCTCATGCCGGTGCACGAGTTCATCACCGACCATCACCTCCAGCAGAAGGGCCTCACCAACTACTGGGGCTACAACACCGTCGCGTTCCTGGCCCCGCACCACGCCTACGCTGCGGCGAACCACCAGCCCGGCAGCCAGGTGCAGGAGTTCAAGGCGATGGTCCGCGATCTGCACGGCGCAGGCATCGAAGTGATCCTCGACGTGGTCTACAACCACACCGCCGAGGGCAACCACCTGGGGCCCACGCTGTCGCTGCGCGGTCTCGACAACGCCGCCTACTACCGGCTCATGGAGGACGACCAGCGGTACTACCGCGACTACACCGGCACCGGCAACTCGCTCAACGCGCGCCACCCGCACACCCTCCAGCTGATCATGGACTCGGTGCGGTACTGGGTCACCGAGATGCACGTCGACGGGTTCCGGTTCGACCTCGCCTCCACCCTCGCCCGGGAGTTCTACGACGTCGACCGGCTGAGCGCGTTCTTCGACCTCGTGCAGCAGGACCCGGTGATCAGCCAGGCCAAGCTGATCGCCGAGCCGTGGGACGTCGGACCCGGCGGGTACCAGGTGGGCAACTTCCCGCCGCTGTGGACGGAGTGGAACGCCAAGTTCCGCGACACAGTGCGCGACTTCTGGCGTGGCGAGCCGGGATCGCTCGGCGAGTTCGCCTCGCGGATCACCGGAAGCTCCGACCTCTACCAGGACGACGGTCGCCGGCCGCACGCGTCGATCAACTTCGTTACCTGCCACGACGGGTTCACCCTCGCCGACCTGGTCTCCTACAACGAGAAGCACAACGAGGCCAACGGCGAGGACGGCAACGACGGCGAGAACCACAACCGGTCGTGGAACAGCGGCGTGGAGGGCCCCACCGACGACGCCACGATCCTCGAGCTGCGCGCCCGCCAGCAGCGCAACATCATCGCCACGCTGATGGTCAGCCAGGGCGTTCCGATGCTGGCCCACGGCGACGAGTTCGGGCGCACCCAGGGCGGCAACAACAACGTCTACTGCCAGAACAGCGAGATCTCCTGGACGGACTGGGCACTCGCGGCCAAGAACGCCGACCTGGTCGCGTTCACCGGCGGGGTCACCGCACTGCGCGCCGCACACCCGGTGTTCCGGCGGCGCCGGTTCTTCGCGGGTCGCCCGATCGCTCCCCGCCGACGGCCCGACGCGGCCGCCGCACTGCCCGACATCGCCTGGTTCACCCCGGCCGGCGCGGAGATGACCGAGCAGGACTGGGACTCCGGGTTCGGGATGTGCATCACCGCGTTCCTCAACGGCGAGCGGATCGAGGACGTCGACCCGCGCGGCGAACGTGTCACCGACAGCTCGTTCCTGCTCTGCTTCAACGCCCACCACGAGGACATCGAGGTGACCCTGCCGCCGATGGTGTACGGCCGGCGGTGGGCGATCGTGGTGGACACCGCGGCCGGCACCGTCGTCACGCCGAGCACGGCGGGGGCGGGTGCCGCCGCGCAGCCCACGGTTGCGGCCGGCACCGTGCACATCGTTCCCGCGCGCTCGCTGCTCGTGCTGCGACGCACGGGGTGACGCCGGGCGCCGTTCACGATGACAGGGCGTCCCGCGCGCGTGACCCTGTCCGTCAGGAGCTGGCGGTGACGACGCCGGCACCCGATCCAGCCCGGCCGCCGATCCCGATCCAGCACGGCCGCCGATCCCGACACCGCACGGCCGCCGATCCCGACCCCGCACGGCCGCCGGATCCTGCCCTCCGGAGGAGCGAGCCGTACGGCGTCCTGGAAGGGCCTTGATCGGAATCTCGGAACCCTCAGCAGTGAGTACTGCGGCGACACGTTCCCAGTCGTTGATCATGAATCGAAACGGGGCTGCTGACGGCACGGAGCTGATCTGTCCGGTAGGAAGTCGCGGTTCGGGGACTGTTCCCGGTCGGACAGATCAGCTCGGCTGGATGGGTGCGGTAGAGATGGATCGTCGAACCTGTTTGAACGACCACGCGGATGGGTGGGTGGATCTACGCTGCAGATCATGACCGAACCTGGCCCGTTCCGTCCCCAGCTCGATGCGGCCGTTGCCGCGCTGGGCAGCGATCGAGACCCAGGGCTTGTACTCGCCGGAGGCCTCACACTGCGGCGTTCTCATCGGCGTAGCCGCCGGACAGACGTTGCAGGTGCAGTACGACTACGACGGCACCGCCCTCCCCATGACCCGCGAGCTGGCATGCCAGAAGGCCCGGGCCGCGGCCGAGCTGGCAATGCAGACCCTGATCGAGTAGGCGGGCGAATGAGCAGGCAAGCCCACAGGTAGCGCTGCAAGCTGCTCGTCCGCACCCGCTCCACTAGCGTCGCGTCCGTGACTCCCGCGCCATCGTCGACCTACCGGCTCCAGTTCTCGGTCGACACCACCTTCGACGACGCGATCGGGCTCATGCCCTACCTCGACGCGCTCGGTGTGGGTGCCCTGTACGCGTCCCCGCTGCTGGAGTCCGGGGCCGGTTCCGACCACGGCTACGACGTCGTGGACCCGGCGCGAACCTCGGCCGAGCGTGGCGGTGAGGCCGCGCGAGCAGCGCTGGTCGCCGCGGTGCGGGCGTGTGGCCTGCGGTTCGTGCTCGACATCGTGCCCAACCATCTCGGCACCGAAATCGGGAAGGCGAACCCGTGGTGGTGGGACGTGCTGCGCCACGGCCGCACGTCGCGATATGCCTCGTACTTCGACATCGACTGGCCCGCGGGCCCCGTCCTGCTGCCGGTGCTGGACGCCGACGAGGACAAGGCGCTGTCCGAGCTGTCCCTCTCCGAGAGCGACACCGACCTCACCGAGCTGCGGTACTACGAGCACGCTTGGCCCGTGGCACCGGGCACGGGCTTCGGGAGCGCTCGGGAGGTCCACGAACGCCAGCACTACCGGCTCGTCTCCTGGAAGCGCGGCGCGGCGGAGCTGACCTACCGACGGTTCTTCGACGTCTCCACCCTCGCCGCGTTGCGCATCGAGGACCCGGTGGTGTTCGAGGCGACCCACCGCGAGGTGCTGCGCTGGGTGTCGGCCGGTGACGTGGACGGGCTGCGTATCGATCATCCGGACGGACTCTCGGATCCGGGCGCGTACCTGCGTCGGCTGCGCGCGGCGATCGGCCCGGACCACTGGCTGCTCGTGGAGAAGATCCTCGGCGTCGGTGAGAGTCTCCCGGCGTCGTGGCCGGTGGACGGCACGTCGGGTTATGAGGCGCTTCGGGAGATCTGCGGGGTCTTCATCGACCCCGACGGGGCCGGGTTGCTCACCCAGTTCGCCGCCGAGCACACCGGGGTCAAGGAGTCCGCGCACACCGCCGCGCACACCGCCCGCCGGGAGGTGGCCGATACGATCCTCGCCGCGGAGGTCCGCCGGATCGCAGCGCTGGTGCCCGTGCCGTCCAGCCGCACCGTCCTGTCCAACGAGTCCGAGGCCACCGAACCCGAGGAACCCGAGGCCGGGGCCGCCGGAACCGAGGAACCCGGCGTTTCACCAGTCCCCGAGCCCGAGGTGTCCCACGCCGCCGAGCGCGTGCGGCTCGCCGTGGCTGAGCTGCTCTGCGGCTTCCCCGTGTACCGCAGCTACCTGCCCGAGGGCCGTTCCGCGCTGGATACCGCGGTGTCCGTGGCGACCAGCCACCGCCCCGACCTGGCCGACGTGCTCACCGCCGTCCACACCGCGATGCTCGCCGACCCGCACGGCCAGCTCGCCACCCGCGTCCAGCAGACGTCGGGCATGGTGATGGCCAAGGGAGTGGAGGACACGGCGTTCTACCGCTGGAACCGGTTCGTCGCGCTCAACGAGGTCGGCGGCGACCCAGCACGGTTCGGGGTGTCACGGGCGGAGTTCCACGCTGCGCTCGCCGCCCGTGAGGCGTCCTGGCCGGCCACCATGACCACGCTGTCCACACACGACACCAAGCGCTCCGAGGACGTCCGCGCCCGCCTGGCGGTGCTCGCCGAGATACCCGGCGAGTGGACGTCGCTGATGCGCAGCTGGGCGGCCGCGTACCCGTTACCCGACCGGTCGCTGGAGCTCCTCGCCTGGCAGAACCTCGTGGGCTCCTGGCCGATCTCGGCGCAGCGGTTGGCCGGGTACCTGGGCAAGGCGTCCAAGGAGGCCAAGCTCGCCACCAGCCATGTCGAGGCGGTTCCGGAGGTGGACGCGGCCATCGCCGCATGGCCCGAACAGGTGCTGGCCGACGCCGAACTCGTCGACGAGATCGAGGAGTTCGTCGGGCAGATCTCCGGGCCGGGGTGGTCGAACTCGCTGGGTCAGAAGCTGTTGCAGATCGCCGGGCCCGGTGTGCCGGACGTCTACCAGGGCACCGAGCTGTTCGAGTACTCGCTGGTCGACCCGGACAACCGGCGCCCGGTCGCCTGGGCCGCCCGCCGCGACCTGCTCAACCGGCTCGACGACGACTGGCTGCCGGAGGTCGACGCCGAGGGCGCGGCGAAGTTGCTGGTCACGGCGAGCGCGTTGCGGTTGCGGCGGTACCGGCCCGAGACGTTCACCGGCTACCGACCGCTGGCCGCCGAGGGACCGGCCGCGGAGCACGTCGTGGCGTTCACCCGGTCATCGTCGCTGGTGGCGGTGGCCACGCGGCTCCCGGTGGGGCTCGCCGCGCGCGGCGGGTGGGGTGACACCCTGTTGCCTCTGCCCGACGGCGCCACCGACTGGTGCGACGTGATCACCGGCGCGCCGGTAGAGGATTCGGCGCCTGCCCTGAGGCAGCTGCTGGAGCGCTACCCGGTGGCCCTGCTCGTCCGCCCCGTGTAGGCACTCGAGGTTGGTCCTGCGCTTCGAATGACCGGCGCGGGATCCCACCACCTGGCCTAGGCTTTCGCCGGTGATCCTCGAGCAGCTGCGCGAGCAGGTGGTCCGGACCTGTCAGGCGCTGCGCCGGGACGGACTGGTGGTGGGCACGGCGGGCAACGTCTCCGGGCGAGCCGACGACCTGGTCGCGATCTCGCCCAGCGGGGTGGACTACGACGAGCTCAGGCCCGAACTGGTCGGGGTGCATCGCCTGGACGGCACCGCGGTGGACGCGCCACTGCGGCCCTCGACCGAGTTCGGCCTGCACCTGCAGGTGTACCACCGGACGGCGGTGGGTGGCATCGTGCACACCCACGCTCGGGCGTCGACGGCGTTGTCCGTGGTGCTGGACGAGGTGCCCGCTTCGCACTACTACTCGGCCCTGTTCGGCGGCCCGGTCCGGGTGGCCCGGTACGCGAGGTTCGGCAGTGCCGAGCTGGCCGACAACGTGGCGACCGCGCTGCGCGGCCGCACCGCCGCGCTGATGGGCAACCACGGCGCCATCACGGTCGGCGACACACCGGACCAGGCCCACCGGCGCGCGGAGTACCTGGAGTACGTGTGCGAGGTGCAGCTGGCCGCAATGGGCACCGGTCTGCCGGTGCGGGTGCTCCCGGCCGCCGAGATCGAGCGGGTCCGTGAGTTGCTCGACGGCTACGGCCAGACCGCGCCGGCGCCGAACAGTTGACGGTCCCGCCATGACGCCGGCCCCAGCGCCTTGAGGTCGGACCGGGCAGGATGATCGCGTGGCTGACTTCGCGGTATGGGCGCCGGAGCGCGAGCGGGTTCAGGTTCGCCTCGACGGCCGAGGGCACGAGATGATGCGCGACGCCGCGGGTTGGTGGCGAACCAGCGTCGACGGCGCCGGGCCGGGCACCGACTACGCATTCCTGCTCGACGACGACGAGACCCCGCTCCCCGACCCCCGCTCCTGCTGGCAGCCGGCCGGGGTGCACGGCGCCTCCCGGGTGTACGACACGGCGGCGTTCGGGTGGACCGATCATTCGTGGACCGGTCGCCAGCTTCCCGGCGCTGTGCTCTATGAGCTGCACATCGCCACGTTCACCCCCGGCGGCACGTTCGACGCGGCGATCGAGCGGCTCGACCACCTGGTGGCGCTGGGTGTCGACCTGGTCGAGGTGCTCCCGGTCAACGCCGTCGACGGGGCACGCAACTGGGGCTACGACGGGGTCGGCTGGTACGCGGTCACCGAGAACTACGGCGGGCCGGACGCCTTCAAGAGGTTCGTCGACGCCTGCCACGGCCGCGGTCTCGGGGTGGTGCTCGATGTGGTCTACAACCACCTCGGCCCGTCGGGGGCCTACCTCGACCGGTTCGGGCCCTACTTCGCGGGCAGCAACATCTGGGGCCCGTCGTTGAACCTCGACGGCGCACATTCGGAGCCGGTACGCCGTTATGTGATCGACAACGCGCTCATGTGGCTGCGTGACTTCCACGTCGACGGCCTGCGCCTCGACGCCGTGCACGCCCTGCACGACGAATGCGCCACCCACGTGCTCGAAGAGCTCGCCATTGAGGTTGCTGTGGTCCAAGCCCACGTCGGGCGGCCGCTGTCGCTCATCGCGGAGTCCGACCTCAACGATCCGCGGATGGTCACCTCCCGTGAGGCCGGTGGGTACGGCCTGCACGCCCAGTGGTGCGACGACATCCACCACAGCCTGCACACCACCCTCACCGGCGAGTCCCATGGCTACTACACCGATTTCGCCGAAGCCGGTCTCGCGGGGCTGGCGCACGTGCTGCGCAGGGCGTTCCTGCACGAAGGCACCTGGTCGAGCTTCCGGCAGCGCAACCATGGCGCCCCCGTGGATACCCTGCGGATCCCCGGCCACCGGTTCCTCGCCTACCTCCAGAACCACGACCAGATCGGCAACCGGGCCACCGGCGACCGGCTCACCGAAGCCCTCTCCCCCGGGCTGATCGCCTGCGGCGCCGCGCTGGTGCTGTGCTCCCCGTTCACCCCGATGATCTTCATGGGTGAGGAGTGGGGGGCGCGGACACCCTGGCAGTTCTTCTCCCGCTTCCCCGATCCGGCGTTGCGGGAGGCGGTGCGCGCGGGTCGGATCGCGGAGTTCGCCGAGCACGGCTGGGCTGACGTCGAGGTGCCCGATCCCAACGCCGAGCAGACGTTCCTGGACTCGAAACTCGACTGGGCCGAGCCCGAGCAGGAGCCGCACGCGTCCCTGCTCGCCGCGTTCCGGGCGCTGATCGCGTTGCGCAAGGCGCACCCGGAACTCTCGGATCCGTGGCTGGACCGGGTGCAGGTGGACGTCGACGAGCACTTTCGCACCCTCGTGCTGCACCGCGGGCCGCTACGGCTGGTGGTCAACCTCGGCCCGCTTCCGGTCACGGTCGCCCTGGGCGCCCGGGTGGCCCGGATCCTGCTCAGCTCCGAGGCCGCCGAGGCCGACGGCGAGGCGCTGGCACTGCGCCCGGAGTCGTTCGCGATCGCGAGGCTGGATTAGTTCAGTCACCCTCCGCGTTGCAGCACGAATCCGGCTCGGTACAGCCGAGGTATCTGCGGTAGCGCGGGCCGCTGCTGCGGGCTGCGGCTCAGAGCAGGCCCAGGCCCGTCACCGCGTCCCGCTCCTCGAGCAACTCGGCGACGGAGGCGTCGATGCGCTCGCGGGAGAACGCGTCGATCCCCAGCCCCGCCACGATCTCCCAGCGCCCGCCGCGCGAGGTCACCGGGAACGAGGAGATGACGCCTTCGGGCACGCCGTAGGAACCGTCGGACGCGATGGCGGCGGAGGTCCAGTCACCGTCGGGAGTGCCGTTGACCCAGTCGAAGACGTGGTCGACGGCCGCGTTGGCCGCCGACGCCGCCGACGACGCGCCGCGGGCCTCGATGATCGCGGCGCCGCGATTGGCCACCGTCGGGATGAACTCCTCGCGCACCCAGGACTCGTCCACCTGCTCGGCGGCGTTCTTGCCGTGGACCTCGGCGTGGAACAGGTCTGGGTACTGGGTGGCGGAGTGGTTGCCCCAGATCGTCATCTTGGTGATCTCGGTGACCGATATGGACAGCTTCTTCGCGAGCTGGGCGATCGCGCGGTTGTGATCCAACCGGGTCATCGCGGTGAAGCGCTCGGCCGGCACCTCGGGCGCGGCGGCCTGGGCGATGAGCGCGTTGGTGTTGGCCGGGTTGCCCACCACCAGGACCCGGACGTCGCCGGCCGCGCCGGCGTTGATCGCCCGACCCTGCGGGGCGAAGATGCCGCCGTTGGCCTCGAGGAGGTCGCCGCGCTCCATCCCCCTGGTACGCGGTCGCGCGCCCACGAGCAGCGCGACGTTGGTGCCGTCGAATGCGACCGTCACGTCGTCGGTGATGTCGATCCCGGCGAGCAGCGGGAACGCGCAGTCATCAAGTTCCAGTGCGACACCTTCCGCCACCCGCACCGCCTGCGGGATCTCCAGCAGGCGGAGCCTGACCGGGGTGTCGGGGCCGAGCAGCTGGCCGGAGGCGATCCGGAACAGCAGCGCGTAGCCGATCTGGCCGGCAGCTCCGGTAACGGTGACCGTGACCGGTGGGACGCGGACAGGTGGGACGGGGACAGGTGGGACGGGGACAGACGAGGTCGACGCGGACACGCAGGCAGGCTAACCCGCGTTCCTACCGCGCGCCGTGACGGGATCACCCCGACGGTTGAGCCTCCCAGACTCAGCACGATGCCTGCCGTCGGACCGTGCTCCTCGCCGACCCACTCGCGGATCTCGCTCCGCTTCGCGGCGGCGCTCGGTCCGACCGACGCTTTATGATCGAAGCGTGGCCGTAGCCCCGGACCCACCGGTCGACCCCGGTGCAACGCCCATCGGTGCCCGCAACCTGGCCCCGGACCTCGCCCGCGGCACCATGCTGCTACTCATCGCGCTCGTCAACGTGCATGTCTACGTGTACGGGCGCCCCACCGGCGTCCGCGGGTAGCCGCGCGATCTGTCCGCGGTCGATCGGGTCGTCGCCACTGCTGCCGGCGTGGACGTTCGGCCTCGGGGGGCGGATCGAACTGTGGCAGGCGGCACTCATCGGACTGGGCACCTGGGGGGTGATCCTGGTGATTGCCGCATGGTCGGCGCGGGCCGGCTACTGCGGCCCGGCCGAGATCCTGCTACGGAAGCTGACCTACGGACCGCGGCGTTCTGCGCGGGCAAGCGGTCTGCGCCGGGCCGGGCTCAGCCATCGAGGTGCTCCTTGAAGAAGGCGACGATCCGACGCTGCGCGTCATGCGCGCTCGGCTCGTGGTACTCGGCGTGGAGCGGCAGTCCGGGCCCGATCTTCCCCATGACCCCGACGGTCCGCTGCGGCTGCCGTGCCGTGGCCGGCTGTGCCGCGCCGTAGCCCTCAGCCGCCGCGCGGCAGCCGGACGAGCCCCTCCTGCACGGTGGTCGCCACCAGCCGACCCCCGCGCGTGGTGAACCGGCCGGTCGCCAGGCCTCGGGAACCCGACGCCGTGGGCGAGTAGCACTCGTAGAGCAACCACTCGTCGGCCCGGAACGGCCGGTGGAACCACATCGCGTGGTCCAGGCTGGCCAGCTGGACGTCGCTGGACCGCAGGTCGTGACGGGCGACCACCGAACCGAGCAGCGTGAGGTCGCTGGCGTAGGTGAGCAGGCAGACGTGCAGCAGCGGGTCGTCGGGCAGGGTGCCGTCAGCGCGCATCCAGACCTGGAGGGGATCATCGGACGCGCCGGTGCGACGCGAGGACCAGATCGGTTCGTCGACCGACCGGATGTCGAGCGGGCGCGGGAAGTCGCGGATCCAGCTGTTCTGCCCACCCGCGACGATCCGCTGGCCCAGGTCGGGCAGCGACTCCGGTTCGGGCACGTCGACCGGGGCCGGCTCGGTGTGCTCCAACCCATCCTGGGGGAGCTGGAACGACGCCGACAACGAGAAGATCGCCTCACCGTGCTGGATGGCGAGCACCCGGCGGGTGGTGAACGAGCGGCCGTCGCGCACCCGCTCGGCCTCGTAGACGATCGGCACGCGGGGATCACCCGGCCGGATGAAGTAGGCATGCAGCGAGTGCACCCCACGCTCCGCTGGCACCGTCCGGCCCGCCGCGACCAGGGCCTGCGCGGCCACCTGGCCGCCGAACACGCGGGTGGGACTCTGTGGTGGGCTCACCCCGCGAAAGAGGTCGACCTCGAGCTGCTCGAGGTCGAGCAGCTGCACCAGCTCGTCGAGGACGGCCTGGCCACGTGGGGCACCGTCGGTGGCGATCTCGGGCTCGGGGGGCGATGCGGTGGGGGTGCGGCTCACGGCGGCAGTGTGTCAGGTCGCATCACGGGTCCGCCCGGCCTGCTGCGGCCCGCCACTCGGCCGTGCGGAGACCTCATGATCAGCGGCTGCGGTGCAGGAGCGACACTGCTGTCGCGAATGTACCGCATCGGCTGATCATGGTCGGAGTTTGTGCACCCACCCCTCCTGACCGACCAGCGGGTTGCTCGGCAGCGCTCGGCAGCGCCCGGTGGAGGACCAGCCGCACTCGCGGTCATGGCTCGACGCGAACGCATACGGCACCTCAGCAGCGCGGCGAGCCGGACGATGCGCAGCAACTCCCACTCGGCCGCAACGACCCGGTGGATCCGCATCTGGCTCAGGCGTGGTCCTCCTCCCCCAGCCGGTGCACCCGGATGAGGTTGGTCGAACCGGCGGTGCCGGGCGGCGAGCCGGCCACGATGACCACGAGGTCACCGGGCTGGAACCGCTCTATCGAGAGCATCGCGTGGTCCACCTGGCGCACCATCGCGTCGGTGGAGGCCACGAAGTCGACGAGGAACGTCTCCACGCCCCAGCTCATCGCCAGCTGGCTGCGCACCGCGGGCGTCGGGGTGAAGGCGAGCAGCGGGAGCCGCGTGTGCAGCCGCGCCAGGCGTCGCACGGTGTCGCCGGACTGGGTGAACGCGACGATCGCGCGGGCCGAGAGCCGCT